>JBBRYZ010000193.1:0-5963 GCA_038237165.1 Bacteroidales bacterium
CCTAAGTCACTGAAGATACAATTTTACAAAGCTGTTCTTGATTCTTACGCTTCGGAACACGGTGCCCGGATGACCGCTATGCACCAGGCGACCGATAATGCCGGTGATCTGATCAAAGAGCTTAATCTAGCTTATAACAAAGCACGCCAGGCCGCTATCACCAACGAAATCCTGGAAATTGTGAGCGGAGCTGAAGCATTAAAGAATTCGTAACCGACAGTTGAACATTCTGTTTTACAAATGTTTTTCTGAATACATTCAAATAAAGACAGTTGAAAAATCTTAAAATTAAAAGCCATGATAAAAGAAGCAGTTGAAAAAGCAATAGTAAATCAGATCAAGAATGAAGAACACTCCTCGAGGCTTTATCTTGCAATGGCTTCGTGGTGCCAGGTAAACGGCTATCCGGGAGCTGCGGCATTTTTGTATAAACAATCTGATGAGGAGCGCATGCACCAGCTCAAGTTTGTGCATTATCTCAACGACAGGAATGGGTATAGCAAATTGCTTGCGCTCGATAATCCTTCAGCCGAATACACTTCTTTACTGGATGTTTTTGAAAAAGTAATGGCTCACGAAGAGTTTATTACTGCATCTATTAACGATCTGTACGAAGTAGCGTTGAACAATAAAGATTATACTACCGGCAGTTACCTGCAATGGTTTATAAATGAGCAGATTGAAGAAGAAATCACCATGCACGGTATTCTTGATCAGATGAAACTGGCCGGAAATGAATCCGGAGGTTTGTTTCTGATCGACAAAGAACTGGCAACCTTGGCTGCTGCTAAAGTTGTTGCTCCTCTTACTGCTGCAACCTAATATTTTTCTAAAATATTTTTCTAAACTGCTTCCGGATAGGGAGCAGTTTTTTTTTGTAGTTTTGGGTTAAAGATTTATGAGGTGTGTAGAAACGAAAATACTCAACCCATCTATTTAAAACCAGTTTATCTAACAATTCCTTTATGTTAAATATCGCACTATTTGGCCCTCCGGGAGCGGGAAAAGGAACCCAGTCAGAATTTCTGATCAATAAGTACAACTTGTTTTACATTTCAACCGGGGATCTTTTGCGTAAAGAGATTGCCGATAAAACCCGACTTGGGATGGAAGCGCAAAGCAGTATTGCTTCCGGCGGACTGGTTTCGGACGAAATCATCGTTCAGATTATTGAAAAAACGATAACTGATAACCCGGATTCAAATGGATTTCTGTTCGACGGTTTTCCGCGTACTTATATCCAGGCCTACATCCTTGAAGGCTTGATGCTGAAGCTGAATACTTCGCTTAATTGTCTGATAAGCCTTGCTGTTCCTGAAGAGGAATCAGTAGCGCGTTTGCTCAATCGGGGCAAAACCTCCGGACGAAGCGATGATAATGAAAAGGTGATCCGTAACCGGCTGAAGGAATACAACGAAAAAACGCTTCCTGTTCTACAATTTTACCGCGATAAGGGAATTTATGTGGAGGTAAATGGTATTGACAGTATTGAAAACGTAAATATCTCCATTACAAATATCATCAACCATGAATTAAGTAAAAGCCTGTTTAATATTGTTCTGTTTGGATATCCGGGATCAGGGCGTGGCTCACAGGGGAAAGCGCTGGCAAAGAAATTCGGTCTCGAATATGTGGCCACAGGCGCCATGCTTGAGCAGGAAATTGCATCTCATTCGGAAACTGGTAAGAAGATTACAGATTTGTATGAGAATGGTCAACTTGTGCCTGATGAGATTGTGGTTCAGCTGATTGAAAAAAAGCTTGCCAATTCCAAAGGCGTTAAAGGCTTTATCTTTAAAGGATTTCCACGCACCCTGGTTCAATCGTACATTCTCGACGGCTTGCTTAAAAAATACGGTTCCTCTATTTCAAAGATTATCGAGATAGAAGTTCCCACGCTTGAACTGATCAGCCGCCTCGACGAAAGGAGCAAAACCGACAACTGTATGCCTTACGACAACAGTACGGCAAAAATTGTAAAGCGCCTGCATGAACACGAAACCAAAACGGTGCCTGTTATCCAGAAATATAACCAGCTTCACGGAGTAATCAAAATAGACGGACTCGGTGCTTTCGACGAAGTTTTTAGCCGCATTGCTGCCGCCATGGAAAATGGGTTTAAAAACCTGAGGTAACTGTTTCGGGAATTGTTTAAAGAAGGAGGATACTAGAGTAAGCTGTTAAACTTAATTTGCGATCGGTATTGCCCGTAGGACATTTACTTTAATAGAAGAAAGAGAGCATGAAATTATTTTGCCCGTAGGGCATTTATTTCAATAGAAACCGTAAAGGAAGATTTTATTTTGCCCGTAGGGCATTAACAATTAAAACAATAGGTATATCCCCTCCGGGGAATGATTGGTCAACAAATAACTTTTCTATTGAAATATTTCCCCTGACGGGGAATAGAATATTTCCCCTGACGGGGAATAGAATATTTTCCAATACACTTGTTTTCAGCACATTATAATCCTACATTGTAACTGGCAACTCTTGTTTCCAATCCGGGTGCTGTAAAGCTATGGAATTTTAGAATTTACTTTATTCCATTTTTCGCATTCAGATCCTGAAAATTAACCTCGGTTCCCCATTTTTTGTTGGGTTTTGATCCCATGGTGAAAACCAGTTCCCCACCGTTTTTCAGTTCATCATACGAAAAGTAAGGCTTGTTCCAGGCTTTACCGTTAAGCATCACTTTCTGTATATAAATATTCTGTTCTGTGAGGTTATCTGCTGTTATGCTAAAGGTTTTATTTGCGGCAAGACTGATCACAGCCTTTTTAAGGTTAGGACTCCCGAAAGCGTAGTAGTTTGATCCAGGGCAAACCGGATAGAAACCCATGGCATTAAAAAGGTACCAGGCCGACATCTGGCCACAGTCATCATTTCCCGAAAGGGAATTTGACTTGTTTCCATACTGTGTTTTCATAACTTTATGAACTAGTTCCTGAGCTTTCCAGGGCTGACCGGCAAAATCATAGAGGTAAATAATATGGTGGCTGGGCTCGTTTCCATGCCAGTATTCACCAAGTCGCCCCTGAACATCGTCCATATTCGCACTTGAGTTATCGGTAAACGTAAAAAGCGAATCCAGTTTCTGCACGAGATTTTTGTTCCCGCCGTACAAACCAATCAAACCATTAATATCCTGAGGAACATACCATGTATATTGCCAGCTGGTGCCTTCGGTGAAATCGCCGCCCTGTATATATTCATGAGAATTAAAAGGTGTACGCCAGTTTCCTTTCGAATCGCGGCCGCGCATCAGCATGGTCGTTTTGTCGAAAAGATTTTTGTAAGCCATCGATCGTTTCAAAAAGTAATCGTAATCGGCAGTTTTGCCGAGCGATTTTGCCATTTGTGCAACACAGAAATCATCGTAAGCATATTCCAGCGTTTTCGAAACCGATTCATTTTCCTTATCAAAAGGAACCCAGCCCAGCGAAGCGTATGTTTTTACATTGTCGTAATCGGGATTCATAGCCGTTGTTTTTATGGCGTCATAAGCCCGGTTAACGTCAAATCCCTTAATTCCTTTCATATAAGCATCCACAATAACCGGTACAGCGTGATACCCAATCATGCACCAGGTTTCGTTGCCACTGAGTGACCAAACCGGCAAAAGATGATCGGCGCTCTGATCGTAATGTGCCAGCATGGAATTGATCATATCCGCATTCCGTTCGGGTTGCAGCAGACAGAACAGCGGGTGAATGGCGCGGTAGGTATCCCAAAGCGAGAAAATGGCATGGTTGGTAAATCCTTTTGCCTGGTGGATATTCTGATCAAGCCCGCGGTATTCGCCATTTACATCCTGGTACAAAACGGGCGTAAGAAAAGCATGGTACAAAGCCGTGTAAAAGGTTTCCTTTTGTTCCTGCGTACCTTCAATCTGTACTTTGCTGAGTTCATTATTCCACTTCTGTGCGGTTTCCTGAACCAGTTTTTCAAAATTCCAGTGGGTAAGTCCGGTATTCATATTCAGGATAGCATTATCAGTGCTTACCGCCGAAACAGCCACTTTTACAAGGATTTTCTCATCCTTTTTTGTTTTGAAATTTGCCAGAAACTGTAAATTTTTACCAGCACTTTCATATTTGCTCGAGAACCGGTATCCATTGTAATACACTCGTTTACCATTGCTGATGATGCTGCATCCGTCGAAGGGGCGCGAGAAAACGGCAGTGAAATAAACATAGCGTTCTTTTGCCCAGCCATTTACCAAATGATAACCACAAATTGTCGAATCGTTAACGATCCGGATGTTGGACCAGATAATGTTCCAGCGAAGATTTCGGCTCAGATCCACAAGGATGGAAGCGCTGTCAGTCTGCGGGAAAGTGAAGCGAAGAAATCCCGAACGATCGGCCGTAGCACATTCAACGCGAACATTATTATCTTTAAGCTTTACCGAATAATAACCGGCTGATGCTGACTCGTCTGAGTGCGAATACCTGGCACGGTAACCGGAATCGGGATTTGATTTTGGACCTTCAACAAACCATGGTTTCCCGATCTGAGGCATAAAACGTATATCGCCCAGGTCGGGGATGCCGGTACCGCTGAAATGGGTAAGACTGAACGCAATTATGGAACTGTCGGAATATTCGTATCCTGAAGCCGTTTCCCATAATTCGTCCTCGGTATCGGGCGAAATCTGTATCATCCCGAACGGAGCCACAGCGCCGGGAAACGTATTCCCTTCGCCAAAAGTTCCGATTAAGGGTTTTACGTAGGATGCAGGAGTTCCGGCGGGCGGCAGGTTTTGTGCAGTAAGGCTGACAGTAAAAAAGAGGATAAACGCAACACTCAGTTTAATGTAACAATTATTGGAAGTGCATTTCATAGGTAGTTATGGCTTTAAAATTCCCGTATCAAAATTAGAATATAAAGATGGACGATATCAATAAAAATGACCTGAATTGCTGAAACATCAAAGTTTATACCTGTAAAACATCAAATATTTTCGTATTCAGGAAAAGCTTCTATTTCTACAACTGATTGTTCGCAATCAAAACTTTGATACTGAGAAAGCTTCAAGCTCAATTAGTAATTTTGAGATCTTTATTTATACTGCCTAATTAATTGTACTCCCACTTCACAAACAACTTAGTGCATATAAGAAATGTATTTAAAATGAGTTTTACCATGCCCACTTTTTGCTTCGGCTTCGTTCACCAATCATCGATCAGCTTCGGATAGAAAGTCCTCGAATACAGAAAACTGAACTTTCTGTTTAATTTATAAATTTGAAGTTTATCATTACCCCGACTTATCCGGAGCTAAACCATATAGGTTGTTGAGGATGTGTCACCGCCTCTTCCCGTCCAGTTGGTATGAAAGAATTCGCCGCGGGGTTTATCAATTCTTTCGTAGGTGTGGGCGCCAAAGTAGTCGCGCTGAGCCTGCAAAAGGTTAGCCGGCAAACGTTCGCTCCGGATTCCGTCGAAATAGCAAAGTGCTGATGTCAATGCCGGAACAGGAATACCATGGGTAAGAGCTGCGGCACAAACCCGACGCCATCCCGCTTGTGCAGCCTCTACTTTTTGTTTGAAATAAGGGTCAAGCAACAGGTTTTTAAGGTTGGGATTTTGATCGAAAGCTTTTTTGATATCGGCTAGAAATACTGAGCGTATGATACAACCGCCGCGCCACATCAGAGCAATTCCGCCATAATTAAGGTTCCAGCCATATTCTTTTGCGGCTTCCATCATCAGGTTATAGCCCTGGGTATAAGAAATGATTTTTGCACTGAACACTGCATCCTTCAGGTCGGAAATGATCTGAACCTTATCGCCGGTAAATTTCGTTCCCGGACCGCTGAGTACTTTTGATGCTTCAACACGAATGTCTTTCTGTGCCGACAGGCAACGGGCAAATACTGCCTCGCCAATTAATGTAAGAGGAATCCCCAGATCGAGAGCAGCAACGCCTGTCCATTTTCCGGTTCCTTTTTGTCCGGC
>JBBRYZ010000194.1:0-5935 GCA_038237165.1 Bacteroidales bacterium
CGCACTTTCGGAAGGTATTACTCCGCGTGTTTTTAACGAAATAGCTCCCTGACTTATAAGCTTATCAATTACTGGCGTATAGGCATACTGGAATGCTTCGGCAGAAACTCCGGCGATACCTACCAGGATAACCCCTTTCGTCGGGTCCTGTTGTGCTGTAACTTGTTGAAAAAGAAAAGTAAGACTTACAGTGCAGATAAGAATTGAGAAAGTTCGCATAAGTGAAATAATTGGAAGCTAAAGATAGCAAATTTTATTCGCTGATTTGTAGAATTTAGTTGGTAAAGGAAAAGAATCCGGATTTAATCATGAATTTCAAGAAAAGAAAATTATGATTCTGCGATAACAAATAGGTTTAAAACAAAATTCCCTCCAGATGTTACATAACGCTGAAGGGAATATTTAAGGGAATTTCGAAAGCTGATATTGATTTTTATTTCACTACAATTTCATCGAGGAAAACCCAGGATAATCCGCCAGCCGAAGGATGCCATGAAGGAAGATTTTTGGTTCCGGTAATTTCGAACCTGATAAACTGCCTATTTCTAAAATCACCTTTAAAAAGGTAATTCCGGGTTACTTCTTCCTTTTGCTGAGTGCAGGAAACTTCAATATTACCAATGTTTTCCCAGTTATTTCCATCAGTCGAAACCATACAGATTACCCGCGAAGGATGCAATATCCAGCTTTTCGGATCCCATAATGAACCGATGCTGATGGAATGGAACGCGCGGCTTTCGCCCAGGTCGAGGGTCAACTGAATGTTTTCACCTTCCCAGCCCAGCCAATGGACTTTATAATCGTTTGCGCCCTGTACTCCATTGGTAATCACTGTCATGTTGCCGTCACTATATTTCGGACTTGGTTCAGGCAGTGCAGTTACTTTTTTGCGGAAAGCAATATTATCTTCAACCTGAACATCAATAAACCGGAGTGTTGCATTGTAATAACTTTCCACGGTCAGGGCCGATTCGTTGAGGAATTTAACTCCGTTGTTTTTACTCGTAGTATTAAAATCTTCCAGTATGGCTTTCATTTCAGGTTTCAAAATGAATTTTCCATTCTTTTCAGTGTACCAGCCACGCGGACCGAACATATCATTTTTCCCGATTTCCATGGTGGCAAACTCAACCGGCAGCCGACTGATCTTAACCCGCTGAACTATCTCGGGACGATTTGCCACAGCAGCTTCTGCCTGGTCAAATAATTTATTATAAATGGCAATATTTTCAGCCGAAAGGAATGATTTTTCATGATGTACCGGTGACCCATAGATATCGAGCCATTCGCCGGATTTTATAAGTTCCGATTCAAGCCTGTCGATATACTGTCGGATAAAAGGCGCAGCTTCGGCATAATATCCGTTCAGGAAAACTGTCTTTACCGAGTCAATATTCACTTCCGGATTCCAAAGCAGGCGGGCGAGCATATAGGCTTTCAACTCAGCCATTTCATTGCCTTTCGTGGTGTTGGTTTGCTGAAAATGCTGGTAGGCTCCGTTTCGTGTCAGGAACTGAATATTGGGTTGCAACACATGAAGGTTCGGGAATGGTGAAACGCTGTTGGCAAAATCAACGGTATAATCCCAAAGATAAATGTTATGGGTAAGTTTTCCCCAATCGGAAATGTCTTTTACAAAGCTTTGGCTTGTAGGATCGCTTTCGATGCTTTTACTGCGATTCAGTTCGATGGTGCAGAGCATAATCTGCACGTTATCAGCAGGTTTTGTTATTTTTGGCGCTGAACGAGAAAACTGATAAGCAAGTGTTGATATTGTTTTATCGGGAAATTTAGCCGCAACCTGGTTTACAAACCTCAGTAACGGACCCGATGGCACACCTTCTTCGTTAATAATAGCTTTGCACTTATCACACTGGCAGTAAGAGAAATTATCATTCTGGCTTACCGACCAAATCTTTTTATCAGGTTGCTTTGCCATTTCAACGGTAAGTTTGTCGATAACCAGTTTCAGTACTTCCGGATTCGACATGCAAAGCTGATCAATAATTCGCTTCCCGTTCATTAAAGCAAAATATTCAGGGTGCGGACTGAAATAAGTTTCCCATGGAACCAACTTGTTGAATGTATGCACATAATACCCATCGGCAAACACTTCATTGATATTGTCGAGCCTCATCCATTCTTTGTATGCCGCATTATCGTTGAATTTTCCATGAACAATCCGCAATTTATTAGCCGGTTTATCCGAATAATTTATAGGCTGCAACAGAATGGATTTATTTTGTGGTACATACTCTACATCAGGGGCGTAAATCCGGCATCCCAGTTGCTTTTCGAGCAAATCAACAACTCCGTAATAAATTCCTTTGTGGCTGCCTCCAAGGATAAACAGTTTTTCCCCTTCAGTGATAAGATGGAACTCATCAGGGGCCATCGATGTTTTTAATTTCGAGGCTACTGTAGGCTGCACCCTGTTGGTAAAGCCAATCGAAATTTCAGTTTTAACTGCTTTCACCTTATCGTTTTCAACCGTAAGCTTACAGCCTGATATTTCAGCAACATATTTCTGTAAAAGATCCGCAGCCTCCAACTCTATTGCAGTTGCTTTTTCAGGCACTACAATAACATAAGCATAACTTCCGCTTTTGGTAATTTCCAATGGTTTGCTTGCAGCAGAAACAGGGTGGATGACGGATAATGCCATAATACCAAGTACCAAAAAATGTTTTATTCTCATGATATACAGAGTTTTATATTTTCTCTTTAATTCAAATAAGATTCTATCGCTACAGATAGTGTGAAATGAAACAGGATTCTATTCCACAATTAGTTCATCCGCAAATATCCAGCAAGGCTGGCCTTTATACTCGTGCCAGTCGGGCAGTACTTTCGGGCTGGTCGCTGCAACTTTTATATACCTGGTTTCTGTTTCTGCAAATTTACTTACTGCTGCCTTTATTTCTTTAGGACCGGGTGAAACTACATCAAACCTGATGGCATCCATATTTTTCCAGGACTTTCCATCCATTGATATGGAGAAAACAACTTCAGTTGGGAAGAGTACCCAATCGGAAGGACTTTTTACAAAATTCAGACTAATTGAACTTACTTTTGTTGGCTGTAGCAAATCTACAATAAACTCCATATCAGTTCCTTCATAACCCTGCCACCCTGATTTAAAGGAATCTGTACCCATTATTCCGTCAGTCATGGCATTGTTGCCGGTTCCCGGGTATTTAAAGGAATAAGGTTTGATAATAGTCACAGGTTTCCCTGATGCTTTATTTGATATAAAATCAAATTTATTAACGCTTCCGGCAATTTTATCTTTATTGAAAAGCGCTGCTTTTACGGTTGTTGAATTTTTTAGTTCAAATGGTTCAACGTATAAAGCAGATTTTGCTGTCGGATCGCTGCCATCGAGAGTATATCGCGTTTGTAATCCTTTGGTTTCACTACTCAGAACAATAAGGTTACGGTTGTTCTCATTTTTTGTGGTGAAGTCAACTATAAATGAGCCTTTGCTGTATTTAACTCCCATCAGGTCCAGTCGTGGGAACTGGTTATCCATGCGATTAAGGAAATCATCCCAGTTACGTCGATCCTGCTGCGACCAGGCTACTTCTGCCAGAGCAATTGCTCTCGGGAAGACTTTATATTCTACAGCTTCGGGCGTTTTAACACGCTCGGTCCACACATTGCCCTGCACACCGATGATATGCAGAGCCTGTTCGGCTGTGAGTACCGGAGGCACCGGGTTGTAAGAATACACCATTTTTAGTGTTACCCGGCCGCCCATGGCATCGGGTTCGGTTTCAGGATCGCCCTGGTAGTAATCGAAATAGCAATAATCTACTGGTGTCATAATTGCGTCGTGATCCTGTGTGGCAGCCTCAATTCCTGCCTGTATGCCGCGCCATGCCATAACTGTTGCTTCGGGAGCAAGGCCGCCTTCGAGTATTTCGTCCCAGCCAATAAGCTTGCGGTTCTTTGAAATCAGGAATTTCTCCAGCCGTTTGATAAAATAGCTCTGGAGTTCTTCTTCGTTCTTTAAGCCTTCGGCCTTTATGCGTGCCTGACATTTGGGGCAGCTTTTCCAATGTACTTTGGGTGCCTCATCGCCGCCGACATGAATATAGGTTGAGGGAAAAATATCCATAATCTCAGTAAGTACATCCTGAACAAACGTATAAACGGAATCGTTACCGGCACAAAGTATATCATCGGCAACGCCCCATTTTGTCCGCACTTCGAAAGGTCCTCCGGTGCACGATAGCCTTGGATATGCAGTTAATGCGGCAATTGTATGCCCCGGCATATCAATTTCGGGAATAACGGTAATGTATTTTGATGCTGCATAGGCAACAATTTCGCGGGCCTGATCCTGAGTGTAAAATCCTCCGTAAGGTATAGTATCCGATTCATCAGTTCTCCCGATCTGGGTTCCTTTTCGCATGGATCCTTTTTTGGTAAGCAGCGGGTACTTCTTTATTTCGATGCGCCATCCCTGATCATCGGTGAGGTGCCAGTGAAAAGTATTCAACTTGTACATGGCCATCATATCGATGTACTTTTTGATGAATTTCATCGAAAACATGTGCCGGCTAACATCCAGATGCATACCACGGTAACCAAAACGGGGCTGATCTTTAATTTCAACAACCGGTAAATTGAATGACTTCAACCCCGATGCCTGTTTTTCAATTTCGGGAGGCAAAAGCTGGAAAAGCGTTTGAAGTCCATAGAAAAAACCATTTGCAGCTACTGATCGGATATAAACATTAGTTTCGTTAACATCGATAGTATAGCCTTCCTTTCCCAGGGATGGGTCAGCACCCAAAGTTGTAAAAACGATGGAATTGTTTTTTGGAAAGGCTGCATTATACGATTTCCTTTCGAGAACAATTCCGGATGAAAGCTTTACTTTTTCAGCAAACAGATCAGCTATTTCTGTGGTTCCGTTTGTCTCATCAACCAGGATAACAGTATTGCTATTAAGAATGAATACGCCCTTGCCTTCGGTAACCTGCATAGGAATAGGGACGATTTTTACAGTACCGGCAATTACGGTGGTTACTACAGATATCATCATGAAAGTAATCATGGAAAGTTTAGCACTGAATTTCATGGGTGTCTTTTTATTAATGAAACAATACTTAAATGTGTTCTCAGTTGAAATGATTAATCCAATTCTGGCAGGTAACAAATGATACCTTTTTTATGATAAACTCCTGAAGTGAATTGAACTCAAAACCTGAATACTTAATTATTCAAGTGATTTCAAAACTATGTCGCGCATTTTATCCGCATTAAGTTCCATTTGTTCCACAAGGCGGAACTGAACTCTAGCCCTTACCAGATTGTGCTCAGGATAATTAGTGCGAAAATAGGGATCGCCATCCAGGAAATCGGTAAGAAACCGGAGACCGATTATAAATGTCATAAACCTTGCCGAAAATGCCAGGTTATCAACTTCAACTGCTGTAAGCGTGTGCCTGGTATTTTTAATAAATCCCTGGGCGTAGGCTTCATAAATAGGTATATTGATATCAACTTTCGACAAATCCTTTTCATCCTCGGCGGCTGTATTGGCGCCCGTGCGGATGGCATCGCCAAAATCGAACAAAACACTTCCAGGCATTACCGTGTCGAGGTCAACTATGCACATCGCATGGTTAGTTTCGTCAAAAAGGATATTATTGAATTTGGTATCGTTATGCGTAATCCGCATCGGAAGTTTACCGGTTTTGATCAGAGCAGGTATGGTGAGCATCTGTTCAGCTCTTTTCCTTACAAATTCAATTTCTTCAGTAACCTCTTTTACGCGATCAACAGGATTGGCTTGCACGGAATTAAAGAAAGTGCCAAGCCGTTTTCCCATATTATGAAAATCAGGAATGGTTTCGGTAAGTCTTGCGGCTGGCAGATCGGCAAGCAACGACATAAAAATCCCAAAAGCTTTCCCTCCTTCGTA
>JBBRYZ010000195.1:0-5871 GCA_038237165.1 Bacteroidales bacterium
GATCTGAAGGAACTGGCCGAAGCCGGCGTTGATTCACTAAAGATTGAAGGGAGGATAAAAAAGTTCCATTATGTTTATACGGTTGTGGATGCCTGGCGCAAACAGCTACAGCGGTTTTATAGCAATAATGAACTGCTTAACGACAAAAGTGAGCTTTATTCCGTTTTTAACCGTGATTTTTCAGATGCTTTCCTGAAAGGAAATATTTCAAAAGATATGTTTATCGATAATCCCCGCGATCATTCAGCAATTTATTTGTCGGGATTAAATAACGAAAGCACAGATGAAACTATTGAAAAGGCGAAAGCTGATGTTTACGATGAAAGAACCGGAATCATCAACAAGGTTGAAAATATAATTGCACAACTAAGCACGGCAAGGGCCCCTTTACAAATAAGTGTTTCGGGTCAATATGGATCACCTTTGAAAGTGTCGGTTATAACACCCGACGATGAATTTGTTGTGCTTTCGCAGATTATTCTTTCAAAAGTTGATACTCAGGCACTGGATTATGATACCGTTTTCTCAAGACTGAAAGTCATAAATGAAACGGAGTATTATATTCAGAAACTGGATTTGAATGAACTTCAGCCGGGTGTTTTTATCCCATTTGCAGAACTGACATCCATCAAAAAAAAGCTTCTGTTTAAACTGAATGGTTCCCGTGAATTTATTGATCCCATTCAGACGCCTGTCCTGAAAAAGACAGTGAACACAAATTCAAAACCGTCTCTCTCCATATTAATATCATCACCCGATGATTTATACCTTTGTAAAGAAACATCGGCAACAATCTTTTTTCAACTCCCTGCTCGCTTGAAAAACAGCATTCAAGAATATGTTGATCTTTTTACGAGTAACAAAGATCTGATTCCATGGTTTCCTTCCGTTCTGATTGGTGATGACTATTTTGCCGCAGTGGAACTTCTGAAACAGTTGCGACCCAACCGCATTGTTACAAACAACACAGGAATAGCCTACGAGGCTTATAAAAACGGAATAACCTGGATTGCAGGACCATTTTTGAACTGTATTAATTCTTTCAGCCTGGCATGCCTCAAAGAAAATCTGAACTGTTCGGGCGCATTTATTTCAAACGAAATTAGTAAAACGCAGATGAAGCGCATTAAAAAGCCGGATGATTTTGAGCTTTTTTACAGCATCTTTCATCCCATACAGCTTATGACAAGCCGGCAATGCTTGTTTCAGCAGGTAAGCGGTTGTAAAAAAAACACTGTTGATGATGTTTGTATTGAAAACTGTCATAAAACCGCTTCAATTACAAATCTGAAAAAGGAAACTTTTGTGATAACAAAATCAAAGGGAAACTATAACGGTATTTATAATGACACAAATTTTATGAATACTCAAATAGTAACCGATTTACCGGGATTGTTTTCGGATTATATGATTGATTTGAGTGATATTACAACCAAAACAAAGGCTGGTATTAATAAACCGTGCTTGATAAAGCTTTTTGAAAATCTATTGAATGAAAATCCTGATGCAATATCAGAGCTACAGAAGAATGTTTATCCCACTACCTGTAATCAATACTTAAAAGGCATTTAGCGTTAGGTCATTAATCCTCTATTAAGCGCGAATTATTTCAGGAAATGCTTAATCGGAGAGAGTTTCCGCTTTCTTTCTATGTTAAATCCGGGAATAATTTATTTCAGCAGGTTATAAAATTCATTAAAGTAGCTGATGCGTTCGGGCAACCCGTTATGTCCCCCATTCACGCATTCTGTAACTGATGTCACAACTGCTACGCTATCGCCCCTGTCGCAAACACGCCACACATTATTGTGAGTAAAATAAAACGCAGCAGAAGCCAAAGGATATTTTGTAGCCACAAGATCAGGGTTTGCAACAGTATCTTCTCCCACAAATCCCGCTAAACTTGTATAATTATTTTTCCCCGTTAATTGTATATAGCCTCTTCCCCTGAAAGTGTAACCTTCGCCACTGGCTTCATCGCCGTTACCATTCCTGTTGGCATACACGCGCGAACCAATCTTCACAGGATTTCGGGAATAGGCATTATAGGCATTGTCAGGGAAATATTTCCCGAAAGTCGTTTTTAACCCGTCTGCCGAATAATTAAGATTTTCATAAACTACTGTAAACCTGCCACTTTCGAGGCAGCATTGTGCCAGGAAGTGCGCCAGTCGCAGAACATTATTTATCTGGAATTTTGCTGCTGTATCAGGAATCTGGGCAATTACAGAATCGGGAACATGTCCGCGCAGACTATCAAGTTTAAAACTGCCTGGATTGCTGACAGGTATTGCAGATGGCTCTCCGGGAAACATCAGATTCCAACTGATATCCCCTATCACACCATCCGGACTCAGGTTATTAGCGGTCTGCCATTCCTTAACTTTCAGTTCGGTAGCCGGGCCGAATGATCCATCCGCGTTTAGCCCAAGTTTGGTTTGAAGTTTCATTACATCATCACCATTTGATCCGATTTTCAGTAACATAATTTCACATTTTAACGATGAATAAAAAATGAATTCCGAAGTCTATGCTTGCAAGTCTATGTCAATCCTGATTATTACTATTTAATAGTATCAAAAAACATGATTGAGTTGTTTTTGTTCATTACTGAAAAAATGATGAACCGCAGATGCCATAACTCAAGATCTGCTAATCGGGACAATAGATGATGATTTCAGGATTATCACAGACAGTATTATGTGGAAAAACAATCTGGAATTCCTAGCCTGGACATCCTGATAGCTATCGGGACAGAACCCAAAAGGCATCCAACAAAGCGACTGAAAACACAAAGCAGCTTAGTGAACTTTGTGTCATAGTGGAATAAAACATTTTTTCGAAAAAATGAATGCGGTTTTCAACATACCAAAGAAGCATTATCGGTATAAACAGCCTAAAAAAAATGATAAAATCGATATTTAACAAATCGGGATACTCAAAAAATGAGGGAGGAAAATCGAGGTATTATTGAAATTGAGTAAATGAATTATTTTGTTTCTCTTCTGTAACCAACTGTTTTTAGTTTCGTCTTATATTCGTCGATCGGCAAATAGAAAAATCTAAAATTAAAATCATGTCACTCTGGCGCGTAATTCTCTGCATTATTTTCCCTCCGCTTGCGGTAATTGATAAGGGTTGCGGATCCGTAATAATTGTATTTCTACTTACGCTTTGCGCCTGGGTCCCCGGTGTGATTGGGGCATTGATTATATGCAATAGAGGCAGGTAATAACAGATTCGATGAACTATCAACTAAAAGTTCTATTCCCGAGGCAAGTTGATAGTTATGCTGTTTTTAGGAATCCATGCACTTTCATTCGCCTCCTTGTCACCCACAACAATAACTTTATACTTCCGGTTTTTGGGCTTCATGCTGCCTTGTTTGAATGTAATCTCAACCTTTACTGATGTTCTAACGGTTCCGATTCTCTTAGTTTGAGTATGTTAGTGAATCATTAATTGTCCTGTCCGGAACCGGCAATAAAGAGACCATGCTCATAGCCGCAAAAAGGAAAATCGGCATAGGTGCAGGAAAGATGCATAAAAAAAGTCGTATGAGGTTTCATTTCCAATGCTTTTAACTCTAATAAAGTACCCTTCTGTTAATTTTTAAAAAATTTAATATCTGCCTTAAAACCAACCATATGTTCTCACAACATTTTTTAAGTTTTTTCGTTAAAGCAATCTGTTACAAAACGTAATTCGGTGTGGAATTTATTCTATTTTTGTTGTTCATTTTCTTTAACAGAAGAATTTGAAGAGCATAATACAGAGGTCTGCTACTGTTTGTAACTATATGGCAATTGCAAATTATCCGAATTTTATCACAAACCAATAATCCCTGAGAATATTACCATGAAAACTAAACCCGCTTTCCTGATTTTACTGACATTGTTTTCGCTGACATTATCGATCATTTCGTGTAAAAAAGATCCGAAGGTAACTCCGGTTAAGTCTAATTTTTATGTTCAAAACTGGATATTAGCCAATATGGAATACTACTATTACTGGAATGACAAAATTCCGGCAAATGCCGATACAACTATGGACCCGGAACCATTTTTCTATTCCCTGCTTTATAATGTACCCGGTGGTGACCGTTTTTCGTGGATAGAACCTGATTACACCACACTTATCGGCCAGCTGAACGGTGTGAACAAGGAAGCAGGTTACGATTTCAAACTGTATCTTGCAGCAGCAGGATCCAGCAATGTTATAGGCCAGATCACATACATCAAAAAAGGTTCTCCTGCCGAAGCAGCTGGTTTGAAGAGAGGGGACATATTTCCCGAAATCAACAGTACCAAGCTTACAACCACAAATTACCAAACCTTGCTAAAAGCCACCGGGAGCAGCTACACGCTCAGGATACAACGCTTCACTGCCACCAATACTCAAACGCCGGAATATGATCATGTGTTTACCTTAAATCCTGTTGAATTAGCGGAAAATCCTGTACTTATGGATACGATCTATAACATTTCGGGGAAAAATGTTGGGTACATGGTCTATAATTTCTTCTCGCCGGGAACGGGTACATCAAATTCTTATGACCAGGAAGTAGATAACGTTTTTGCGAAATTTAAATCCGCCGGCGTTAACGAAGTTGTTCTCGATCTCCGGTTCAACGGAGGAGGAGCTATAAGCTCGGCCATCAACCTGGCCAGTTTGCTGGTTCCGGCATACGATCCCAATAAAATATTTGTCAACTACCAGTATAATACACAGTTCCAATCCGATATCGTTAATAACCCCAAGTATGGTTCTGCTTACCTGCACCAGAAATTTACATCTAAAGTCAGCAATATCGGCACCAATCTCACCCGGTTATTTGTGCTTACCAGCAACGGCACAGCTTCTGCCAGCGAACTGATCATCAATGGCTTAAGGCCATATCTGCCAGTAATTACTGTTGGCGATACCACCTATGGGAAAAACGTTGGCTCCATCACTATTACCGATGACCAAAACACCACCAACACATGGGGAATGCAGCCCATAGTGCTTAAACTTACAAATTCAGTTGGATTCAGCGAATACAGCAACGGATTTGGACCTGATCCGGCAAATTATAACAGAGATAATTCCTTTATTCTGAAGCCTCTTGGTGATGTTAACGAACCTTTGCTTGCCAGAGCATTGACTATAATAACCAACGGCGGAAAAAAATCAGTTCAGCTTTCGCCCGGCATGGCCAGAACGGAGATAAAGAGAGCAAATCTGCAACTCAATCCTTACAAGACCACCATGTATGTGAGTCCGGAAATTGCGCCGCTGAAGAAATTGGCTGTGCATTGATGTAATAATGAATAAGAAAAGAATATTGAAAAAAGGGATAACTATTTATCCCTTTTTTCTTGCTTTTAACTCCATAGGCAGAATACAATTATAAACAAACCTGTTTATTGGAGTGTCAATTCCGTATTGAATTCCAAGTTTTACCACTGTTCCATTCTGGTATTCAATCTCCGACGGTTTTCCCTCCAATACATCCCGGGTTAAAGAGGATGTGGTTTCATAAGGGAAAGTATCAATAAATGCAACGGCTTTTTCGACAAAATCAGACTCAATCTGAATTCCGATTTTTTGCGAAAGGCGGTAAATCTCGTTCAGTAAATCAATCATCATTTGCCGGGTTTCTTGTATTTCCCTTAGTTCGCCATAGGTGGTTTTTGATACTACCAGCAACCCGCCAACGCAGATAGGAATAAATTTTTTCCATAAAGCAGCCTTTATATCCGATGATATTTCAGAATTTATATCAGAAGCATCGAATAATTGTTTAATTTTTTGAATTCTTAGGGTAATTGAATTATCCAATTCACCAAAGATAATTTTTGGGATTACTCCAAAATGATTAACCACTCC
>JBBRYZ010000196.1:0-5803 GCA_038237165.1 Bacteroidales bacterium
CGCACTTCTAAAATTTGATCCTTTGAGATTGAAGAAGTAGTTATTATAGATCCAGTGGCCGGTGTTTACAACTCTTATTCCCCCGATGTTTTCCGAATTATCATCGCCAATAAAATAGTTTCCGTCAATAATACAGTAGTTTCCGTGGCGCAGTACCAATGAACCTTCGCACTTGTAAAAAACATTGTTTCGGTACTCATTAAAATTGCTTTTGTTGGAAATTACCTCTACCTCACCGTTGCATTGGTCAAATAAATTATTGGCAACAAAAGTATTACCCGGCGACATGGATGTTTCGCTGTCGCCTATCTGTATAGTCTCACCATGGGGGCCACCTTTGCGCGGGCGCGGTCCAAAGTGATTATTTACAATCCGATGATAATTCCTGATGCTTTCATTCCCTTTTAATTGTATCCTTATTGTAGGGCCGGAGTTGGATTTGCCGATAATATTACAATTTGATAATTCGTTGTGTCTGCCCCAAAACTCAATCCAATGGTCCTGCCTGTCGCGCCTGGGTTGATTAAAATTTTCGATCACACAATTTGTTACCTTGCAATGATTAGCGACTTGCCTTTTCAATCTAAACTCAATAACGGCATTTGACGGTGTAAAACCATTACGAAAATGCAGTCCGCTAACCTGTAAATAATCACCGCCAAATTTTAAAAACGATTGGCCTTCAATAAAAACTTTCCCGGATGTTTCGGCCATCAGAACTATTGGCTTCTCCTTAGTTCCATTTACAGCAAACTCCACTTCCACATCTTTCCAAACTCCGTTGGCAAGAACAATCTCATCGCCCGGAATTGCATTTGAAATGGCATTCTTAAGATCTGCCTTATTTTGAACCAGGATTTGATTCGCTTTCAGTGAATTAGAAAACGCGAAAAGAAACAAGATGGTAACTACAGGAAAATGTTTTCTTAATAGCATAATTGTGAGCTTTTTATGGATTTTGCAACTCTTTTGATTGAACACACTATTTCAATTTTGAAATAATAGCCAACGCTTCAGCACATTTGGAGGTAATAAAACCGTAATTCTTTTCTGCCAAAACTTCTTTAGGAAACAATTGTGATCCGATTCCCACGCAGTGAACTCCGGCTTTAAACCAGCCACGGAGGTTTTCCTCGTCGGGCGAAACGCCGCCGGTAGGCATAATGCTTGCCCAGGGCATAGGGCCTTTAACGCCAGAAACAAAACCAGGTCCGCCCACGGATGATCCCGGAAAAACTTTGACTACTTCAGCTCCCAGTTCGTGGGCTCTGTTAATTTCGGTTACCGAACCACAGCCTGGACTCCAGGCAATTTTCCTGCGGTTGCAAATGCGTGCCGTTTCCTCGTCAATCAATGGTGAAACAATGAAATTGGAACCCAACTGAATGAAAATTGCCGCTGTTGCACTGTCGATCACCGATCCAACTCCCAGGATCAATTCCGGCACTTCTTTGGCTGCCCATTTCGACAATTCTGCAAACACCTCGTGGGCGAAATCGCCGCGGTTGGTAAATTCAAAAACGCGCACACCTCCCTCGTAGCAGGCTTTTACTACTTGTTTGCATATTTCTGCATCCTTGTGGTAAAATACCGGAACCATGCCGGTTTCCCTCATCTTTAATGCGACTTCAATTCGTGTAAATCGTGCCATTTTATAAATCTAAAATTTTTATCATTGATTTTTCAGACTACGGTTATAAACCATAACCTGCACTTTCCATGACCTGGAAATCTATCGTGAAACCCGTCCGGAGGCATCACCACCCATCAGTTTCTCAACTTCATCAACAGTTACCCGGTTATAGTCTCCATAAATGGTGTGTTTCAGGCATGATGCTGCAACTGCAAAATTCAATGCTTTCTGGTCATCGCCGACGTACGTGAGTAAACCGTAAATCAAACCACCCATAAACGAGTCACCACCGCCAACACGATCCACAATATTTGTAATCTGGTAGGTAGGCGATTCGAATAACGTTTTTCCTTCCCACAGTACGCCCGACCAACTGTTGTGATTGGCATTGATTGAACCACGTAAGGTTGTAATTACTTTTTTGCATTGTGGATATTTTGCCATAATCTGCTCCGAAACCGATTTATAAGCAGCGGCTTCCACATGCCCGCTGGTCACATCAAGACCTTTGGGACTAATGCCGAGTACTTTTTCGGCATCTTCCTCATTTCCGAGTATAACATCCGTTCCGGCAACCAATGCAGGCATTACTTCGCCGGCTTTTTTGCCATAATTCCAGAGGTTTTTCCGGTAGTTCAGATCGCAGGAAACAGTTATCCCTTTTTCATTGGCTTTCTTAATCGCTTCCATACAAACATCGGCAGCGCCTTGCGAAATGGCCGGTGTAATTCCTGTCCAATGAAACCAGTTAACGCCTTCGAATACTTTGTCCCAGTTGATCATTCCTGGTTTGATTTCGGAAACGGCTGAATTAGCGCGGTCGTACACCACTTTACTGCCGCGGCTTACGGCTCCGGTTTCTAAGAAATAAATACCGATACGTTCGCCTCCGTAAATAATCTGATCAACTCCTACACCAAATTTGCGTAAATCGCTGACACAGGCCTGTGCAATGTCGTTTTTGGGTAAACGGGTTACAAAATCAACCGGAACTCCATAATTGGCAAGCGATACAGCTACGTTTGCCTCGCCGCCGCCAAATGTGGCTGTTAAACTATCTGTCTGGTTAAAACGCAAATATCCAGGTGTTGCCAAACGCAACATAATTTCACCAAATGTTACTACTTTCATGTCAAAGAATTTTATTACTGCTAATTAGGAAGATTGAAGACTTTGTTTCTTACAAATACACATAACGAATGTAACTATCCTACCTAAGGTTTATTTGGAAAGTTTTGCTTATTCATTTTTCATCAGCTTAAATGGCCCTGTCCAGTTGTATGTTTTCCCGTTGGTTGCAACAGAATGGTTTGCGCCTGCAGTTGCATCCTGATTGGATAAAGAAAGAGTCCATTTATTCCCGGCTTTATCGCCAAATGAAATCAATGTATATTTCTCATTGTTTACCAAAAGAGTTAGATCAGTGATGATGCTGTACGAATTCGATGCTATCTCATTAACCGGATCATAATGACCGTGCGATTCGATAAGCGAAACATAGATGGCATTTTTCCGGTTGTTTTTCCTGATCACAAATCCCTGGTCGTGGCGGAGGTTGAATGCCGGATCATTCGCCCCGATTTGTGTGAACAGCAGAGGATCATCAGGAGAAACCAATGTTGTTAGTGTATAGAATCTTTCGTTCGAGAACCAGTTCAGTTGTGCGTTCTTATCCTGCGAAAGACCTTCGCCTGTTTTCCAAAGGTGCTGGTATCCGAAAGCCTTACCCAATGGCGAAAGTTCATCGGGAACAGTATATTTAAAACTGGTATTCATCACCTGACCCATAAAATAATACGGGAGGTCGTATTGGTTTGCCTTATCAGATTGAACCTGAAAAATATCAATGACCAGCGGTTTTTCAAATGCCTTATCATCAATAACTGCCATGGTTCGGTGCTTGGTTATTCCGGGATACGCATTAGTATCTTTGGCACTCATGATTTGTATATCCTTACCATCCGCATTAAAAAAGTAAGGATAGGAATGGTATTTATTGCCGGTTTCAAAATCTCCTTTATAATCGGAAGTTTCATTAACAACCACTGTATTATGCGCTATGGTTTGCTTGGCCCAGGTGTTATTCTCGGGGAGATATCCGCCGCCATATTTCTGGTCGATATTAACATATCGTGCAACGCCATAATCCTGAATTACTTCCTTCCCTTTGTCGTACATGGAAAAAGACAGCTTGTCGAAATGACCGTGTCCCATTCCCTGCGAGGTGTATTTCATCAGCAGGCATAACTCGTCAGCCTGTTTGCCGGCACGAATAATTCCTACTCCGCCCTGTTCGCCGTTCGGTCCGTCTTTCAATTCAATTGATTTTTTTACAAATGGTTTATCCAGTCTGTTATTCAATCCTTTTGCAACTGACAAACCGGTATTATCAAGCAATACCATGTTCTGCTTCCTGGCAATGGATAAAAGTTCAGGATTTTTTCCGCCAAAGTGATATACAATATCTACTGCCGACACCAATTCGCGAGACATATATGACATTCCTTTTTGTGCATCGTTGATCGGGAAAAACTGCCCTTCCGAATCGGTCATATTTATAATGGCAAAAAGAGATTTGGAAAGAATATGGTCGCGGTAATCAAATATTTTGATGTCGGGACGGCAATTTTCGAGTGACTCGGCAAACAGCATGATAGGATACAACGCATATCGCTGATAATAAGCTCCTTCGGTATAATATCCGTCAGGAGAAAGGAGGTAATCGAGCTGAATGAAAAATCCGGCGCCCGGCTGTCCCGGCATTTTTATCAATCCCCCATCATTATCTTTCTGATCCTTATCGATGTTATCCTCTTTCAATCCATGTAAAGCCCTGTCGATTAATTCCTTGTCGTTCATTACCAAGCCAATCATTCCAACGCCTGCAATGCCCCAGGTGCTGTGATTGTGAATGCGGTTAAAAAACTGGGGGTTGTCAACCGAAAGGTAATCGGCAAAAGGCCTGAATAAATCATGCTCCAGCACTTTCCTTTCGTCAGGTTTCAGCCAGTCGTAAACGCAGTCGTAAGCCTGGCTCATATAAACAAGCCAGTTGGCATCATTTAAGCATTGCCAGAATATTTTACCCCGGGCATACGACCGGGTTTCGGGATGTTTTGGAAGTGTAGGGTACATTTTCGCATATTGCATCAGCATATCGCGAATAAATACAGCATATTTTTGTTCGCCGGTAATCTGAAAAATCACACCGGCTTTCTGAAGGGTTAAATAGTTCTTTTTGTGGCGTTCGTGTGTATAGCCACCGGCCATATCTTTAGGTATGGGCACCTGAATCCCGTTTGCCATGTCATCATCAACTTCTTTAATAGCTTCCTGAAGCGATTGATTTAACAGCGGCAATTTTTTTAAATTTGTTTTAATATCCAAAACCCCTTTCGAAGTCAGAACCAGTCGCGGATGCGATTGAGAATATCCGACTCCTGCGATGAGGAAGGACAGAAAAACAGCTGCAAGTATTTTAACCCGTATCATAATTGTAGTTATTCTGGTAAAGTTCCTGAAAAATAAGGAACTAAAGTGATGAATCTGCGTTTTTTTAATGTATTGAAAAACCCCGG
The DNA here is from genome assembly GCA_038237165.1 of Bacteroidales bacterium. Classification (GTDB taxonomy): domain Bacteria; phylum Bacteroidota; class Bacteroidia; order Bacteroidales; family UBA4417; genus UBA4417. The sequence continues at coordinate 5,212 of JBBRYZ010000196.1, forward strand.
GAGTAAAAGACTCCCGGAGTTTCAACCAACAAACCTGGCATAACCAACCAACCAAACCAATAAAACCAGGCACAATATTAGGAGAAATACAATCCTCCTTTAATGTCAATCTTCAATCTGGTAAGGAACTAAATTTTCCTTTTGAGGGAAAAGCCATTCTGGATAAGGAAATTTACGATTTACGAATGACGATTTACGAATAATCAGGCTGAATTACGAATAAGAAATATAAATCCCCCCAATCGTACCTCGTAAATCCTAAATCGTAAATTATAAGTGACAACATGTTGGTAAGTTTTGTTATTAAAGGTATTAAAAACCTAATTCTCAGGAAAACCACTTATATTCCTAACGCCTGGCCACCACCAACCTGGATAGTTTCAGCAGTTATGAAAGAAGCATCCTTACTTGCTAAGAAAGAAACAACCGAAGCAACCTCTTCAGGTTGACCTAATCGTCCCAACATAACATTGCTTTTCCATGAAGCAAATACTTCAGGCTTTGTTGCTTTAATCTGAGCATGGAAAGGGGTATCAATTGTACCGGGAGATACAGCATTTACTCTGATTCCATATTCAGCTAAGTCTTTTGC
>JBBRYZ010000197.1:0-5777 GCA_038237165.1 Bacteroidales bacterium
AAATATAACCCGGTAAGCAAAGGTGGCCATAGCGCCTGAATTGGACATTGCGCCAATCTGGTCGTTATACAGATTTAATCCCACAGCAAGGTGAGGATTGGCGAGAGGCGTATGAAGTGAAGCGCTGATTGTTTTTGGCGCACCATCTATATTTACCCATTGGTAACGGTAAAGCAAGTCGGCCGATAGCAGTTCGCGGCTCCCGGCATAACCGGGATTTACTGCCAGTTTATTGAACATGTATTGACTGAACAAGGCATCCTGCTGTGCAAACATGTGGCTGGCTATCAGGAGTATGACCACAGTAGTAAAGAGTTTTTTCATAGTAGGAGAGCCTTGTAAGTTTTGGATGTGATTTTGAGTGTCCAGGAGTTTTACGAGTTTGTATTAAGTTATTACCAGTCAAAATGGATATTTTAACCCATTTCTGCTAAAAGAGATGGAAAATATCATGCCTAAATAGTTATTCGGTTGTTTATCAGCACTTAAATATGTCAGATTTTAATTATCTCCTGTCCCGATTTGGCAATCACTACTGGAATCAGGACAGAATCTGATTTCCGTACTTCATGAAAGACCTGTTTCGAATATCAGGTGCAATTATTCTGGAAATTTCATTTACAAGCTATTATCTGTTTTTATAACCAGGATGTTATAGCTCAATCAGGGTTTGCTGGAAAATTATCTCATATATGTGTATCAATTTAATACACTGACTTCTGATTGAATAAATGCAAAGGTTATTAATTGAAACCAGATAAATACCTTCACTTACTATTTCGGTGCGCTGTATCTTTATCAATACTTCCTCTTAGTTTTCTATAAATATTACTGTGCTCTGTGCCTTTGTAAAGCCACAGAGTGGCGAAATATTTATAAATATTGTTTAACATGATAAAAGAAAAATGCAGCGCACCGCAATATGAAACTGTAACAGAATAAATGAGTTTTTCTGAAGGACTGATTTAACTGACCTGTATTAAATCAAAAGCTGTAACTTTATCCAGATAAAAGAATATAATATGAAAAAGATAGTAGTTCTTACCGGGGCAGGAATAAGCGCCGAGAGTGGTTTGCGTACTTTTCGCGATTCAAACGGGTTGTGGGAGGAGCACAGGGTCGAAGATGTTGCCACCTTCGAAGCCTGGCAGCGAAATCAGCAACTGGTTATTGATTTCTATAACCAGCGTCGCAAACAGCTTCACGATGTAAAACCTAATGCCGGGCATCTTGCTCTTGTTGAGTTGGAGAAAATGTTTGATGTGCAGATTATTACTCAGAATGTGGATGATTTGCACGAAAGGGCTGGTTCAGGCCATGTGCTTCACCTGCATGGTGAATTGAAAAAAGTTAGAAGTACGGTTGATGAAAACCTGATTTATATACTCGATGGCTGGGAATTAAAGAAAGGTGATCTCTGTGAAAAAGGATCCCAGTTGCGTCCGTATATAGTTTGGTTTGGTGAGGCAGTACCCATGATTGAACCTGCTATGGAACTTTCCGCAGAAGCTGATATTTTTATTGTAATCGGTACTTCGCTCAATGTTTACCCCGCTGCAGGACTGGTGCATTATGTAAAAAGCGGAACCCCGGTATACCTCATTGACCCACATGCAGAAATGCTTCAAGGCGTTAAGAACCTGACTGTTATACGTGAAACAGCTGGTACTGGAGTGCCAAAGCTTGTGAAACAATTAATGAAAAGCGGTTCATAAACTTAATCCTTTTTCGCCTGAACAGGACATTTCTTGAATCAGTTATTACCTGTTTAGAGTTGATTCAAAAAAAAATCCGGGTGTGATATAAAATCTTACCCGGATTTTTTGTGCTTGGTTGGTTTAGTTTGCGATATCGGTTTGGTTAGTAAGCAGGGCTAATATAGATTCTCTTCCCGTTGGTAAAAGTTACAACAAAAGCATCATTAAATCCGGCCTGAACCATAAGATTGCGGTAATGAATAGCTTCAGCGTGGGTTTTGAAAATACCGGTGGTATATTTATACATTCCATCTTCCACATACATCTGAACATCTTCCAGTCCCTCGAACTCTTCATCGGTAAGCATTTTCTCCCTGTTGAGTGCATATACCTGCACTCTGTAAGTTACGGCGCCTGCAGCAACAACTACATCTGCTTTTGGCTGCTCTTTGTCTTTCGTCTGCGCCAAATCTTTCTCCTGATTTTTAACAATAACCGGTTCTGTTTTCGTTACAGGTTTTTCCGGAACGTTCTGTTTCTCGGCTTTTAAAGGCTCCGCTGCTGTTACTTCCTTTGCAGGTTTTGCTACTTTGGCTGGAGTTTTAACTGAGGTTTGAACTTTATTCTGAGATGTATTGATCACCTTGGTTTCATCTGCCGGAGAAGTAGTTTTTTTCATTCTCCTGTCCTGCAAACAATCGATAAAGAAATCATGATCCAGAAGATATGCAGGAATTTCCTCACCGTTATTAAACTTGCTCATGTCATAATCCGGATTGTTGGAAGTTTTTGAAAATCCGGTTATTTTGAATTCAGTGCGCCTGTTAGCCTGGTGTTCGCGGGGCGAACATGGTACGCCATCTGTACAATGATTAATCAACTGCGACTCGCCGTATCCTTTGGCAGTGATACGGTCAGCATCAACGCCATGTAGTACGATATACCGAACGGCTGATTCGGCGCGTTTTTGCGAAAGATCAACATTATATTCCTTGCTTCCCCGGCTATCGGTATGCGAACCCAGCTCAACAGTTACAGGGTTTTCTTTCATTAACTGAACCAGTTTGTTGAGTTCTTTTTCGGCATCGGGACGTATAAACCATTTATTAAAATCGTAGTAAATGGTTTCGATGGAATAATCCATGTTACCGATACTGATTATCTTATCCAATTCGAGCCGATCAAGGAAAATATCGCGTGGCAAGGTTGCAACATGCGAAGTATCCGTTTTTTCGCGCCTGAAATTCAAGCAATCCGAAAGGTAATTATTTTGCATCCCCTTTGCCACATAAAGAATGCCTTTGCTTCCCATTGTTTTAAACTGTCCGTTGGCATCCGTTTTCAACACTTTCGCTTTGCCTGTCTGTGTATCGAGCAGAAAAACGGTTGCGCCGGCTATCGGTTTCAAAGTTTGTTTGTCCTTGATAAAACCTGAAATTTCAATAGCAAGTGAGTCTTCGGGAGGACAAGGGAATTGGTTTTTACCCGATATATCGGATTTGCCGGATTTGTCTACGATAAGTTTCTTGTCAATCAGTTTGCATGCATAAATATCATCGCTTCCCATGCCGCCCGGACGGTTGGAGCTGAAAAATCCTTTCTTCCCCTGCGAATCAAGGATCATAGCAAAGTCATCGAATGATGAGTTGATTGGCTGTCCTACGTTCTCTGCTTTCGACCATTTCCCGTTCGTAAGAGTTGATCTGAAGATATCCAGTCCACCAAATCCGGCTAAACCATTAGAAGCAAAATAGAGGGTTTTGCCGTTAATTGACGGAAACATTTCGTTGCCGGATGAATTAACCATATCGCCAAGGTTTACAGGTTGTTCCCACTGTCCGTCCTTCCAGATGCAGCTGTAGATATCGGTACCACCCAGTCCGCCTGGCTTATCCGAAACAAAATAGATAGTATCGCCTCTTGGTGTAAGAACCGGATGGCCAACAGAATAATCATCGGAGTTCAAAAAGAAAGGTTCTGTTTTCGACCACGATCCTTTGTATGCCGACCAGAATATTTTAAGCCTGTCGGTTCTGTAATTGTCGGCATCTTTCCCTTCTCTGCCTTTCCCGGTGCGGGTTAAATACAATAGACTGTCGTGACGTGCAAAGGAAGCAGGGCCATCATGGTAGGTTTGGTTAAATTTGCCGCCGAAGGATTTTGGCGCGTTCATATCCTGGAAAAACTCATCGAGATACTTTGGCGTTGCAAAATACAGATCGAGGTAATTAGAATTAGTCCATTCGTACTTTTTGTCATTCATAAAATTCTGGCGTCTGTCGGAAACAAAGATTATTCCATCGCCATAAAAAGCAGGACCAAAATCAGATTGTGCTGAATTGAGCGTGTTAAAATGTTTTATTTCAAAATTTGCAGGTTTATCACTTAATGTTTGAATTTCAGAGCAAAATTCGGCAAATTCTTTACCCCTTGGATCGTCAGGATTAAGATAATCATACTTTAAAAAGGCATCCTTTGCAAGGTCATATTCCTGCGCAGATTGCAGCGCTTTGCCGTAATAGAACCAGTTGATGTTTTCACAATCTGGTAGCTTTACAGCCCTCGAATACCACGCTTTGGCATTAAGCTGGTCGTTGGTTAACCGGTAACAGTCGGCAAGCTTTACAATGGCAGAATTCCGATCCGGATCACCGGGTTTTTGGGCAATTTTCAAATACAGAGGTATAGCTAACGAATAACTGTAACTTTTAAATAGTTTATCCGCCTGGTTTATCTGAGCCTGAGCCACAGTACCAGCGAGGATAAATGCTATGAGTAAAACTAAATATCGCTTGTTCATACTCGGTTCATTAGGTGCTAATAGAAATGTGAACTAAAAATAACGTGGTGTGTACATCCTGGTTCTCAACAGATCCAGATCAATGCCTATCCTGATCTCATGCGAGGATGAATTGTAATTTGCCCTGTCCTTAACATTTACATCGTAGGAATATCCGATACGGTATTTCCTGCCAATATTGATTTCTGTTAAAAATACCAGGTCGCCATCGGTGCGGTATGTGGTGCCAAGCCATAGCAAGTCATGGAAAAGGAAACTTGCGTTCATATCCATTTGCCAGGGAGCATTGTTTACATATTTCACAAGAACTGAAGGCCTGAAAATAACATTGTCGGAAACGGGAACTGCAACTCCGGCCATGCCATAAAAATGCCTGAGCAGTTTGGAGTAGGTCTTTTTGCCATCGACAGTAACCATTCCATACTCGTTTTGTAAAAGCTGTTTCGACGAAAGTCCTGCAAACATCCGGTTCGAATAGTAGTAAATTCCAAAATTTGCATCCGGCAATAACTTGTTTGTATGATTGCCCTGGAAGGTTACATCAGGATCTTCAATCTGAATCATATCCCAGTTTACATTGTTGTACTTAACTCCGCCCTGCAGGCCAAATGATAATTTCCCTTTTGGAAGACTAATACGGTAAGCATAGGTGAGCAGTGCGCCCTGGTCGACCACCGGACCAATTTTGTCATTATATATATAACCGCCAACTGCAATATGATCGTTACGTAAAGGTGCGTGCATACTGAGCGAAAATGTTTTAGGCGCGCCTTCGAGGCCCACCCACTGATACCTGTAAACCACATCGGCGCTGAACACTTCTCGGCTGCCGGCATAGCCTGGATTTACCATCAGTTTGTTGAACATGTACTGGCTGAAGAGTACGTCCTGCTGTGCAAAGCCTGAAAGACCAGCAAACAAAACGATTATGAGAATTAAATTTTTCATATAGTCAAAGGTTTTTATTTCAGATCGGATGACCAACAAACCTGGGCCTGTAAGTGTTTTTCTGCTTGTTGTATCCGTCCTGTCATTATTTCAAATTTCACCTCTTTTATCTTTTTTTAGTTATGACAGATTTAATGTTGATGTTATCCCTGTCAGCTGTTTTACTATTGCCGTTACTTGCTGCGCAGATATATCCATCCTTTTAATACTCCGACATTTTTCACATCAAGGATATAGAAATAAGTTCCGTCGGGTAGCAGGTCTCCCTTTTCATTCCTTCCGTTCCAGGACCGGGAGCCGTTATTGTACCCCGAAAATTCGCGCAGCTTATC
>JBBRYZ010000198.1:0-5700 GCA_038237165.1 Bacteroidales bacterium
TCAGATCAACTTTCCAGCCATCCGTTTTGTGGCAATCGTCACAATTGGCTTTGAAACTTTTGCCATGAGGCGATTTCTGTGCTAACAGACCTGCTGACAGCACCAATAACAACACTATTAAAGATGACAGTCTTCGCATTTCGTTTTATTTGTTTTGTACAGTACAAACGTTACTCCCTGATCTGTTACTGTTTCGTGACATTTAATGCATGCCACATTCAGGTGTTTTCCATCCAGCACAAATCTGGTCTTGCTGTGATCGAATTTTGGGGCGGTTTTAAAGGAATCCGTATTGTGACATCTGTTACAATCTGTAATTCCATCGATTTCAAATTGCTTTGCGTGATTGTCACTATGACAACTCATGCAAGTGGTTGCTAATCCAGCAAATTTCTGATTTGCATGCCCTGTCTTCTCCTTGTTGAAATGGCACTCCCGGCAGGTTTGTCCGGCATGTGCTCCGTCGAGTAAAAACTGGGTTTTTTTATGATCAAAACTAACATCATTCCACTTTTCAGGATTATGGCAGGCTTCACATTTACCATCAGGATAATATTTGTCACTGATCACTGACTGATGAATATTTTCATGACAATCCTTACAGTTTTTGCCTATTTCTTTGAATTTCCATTTATCCTGTTTCTTGTGACAGGCAAAACAAGGCGTAGCAACATGAGCACCTTTAAGTGGAAATACACCGGTATTGTGTTGTTCCATGGTGTACGAAAATTCGGTAAAGCTTTTCACGCTGTGGCAGGCAGAACAGTCGGGAGAAACTCCGTTTTTAGCAAACTGCTTGTTATGGTAATCGCTGTGGCAATCCGTACAGTTCTTGAAATTTAAGGGAGTCGTGAGTTTCAATTTATGACACTTACTACAGGCAACGGTAAGATGCTTGCCTTCGAGTTTAAAATCAGCTTTGTTATGATCAAAGTTTTTTACGCCTCCAACAGCAGTAAACGATTCATTATTATGGCACTGGGCACAATTTTGTCCAAATTTGTTATCGTGAGGATCCTTATGACAATTGGTGCATTTGGTTGCCTGAACACCTTTGAATTCCTGAAATTTCTGCCCGTTACGAGTAGTGGTTTTATGACATTCGGCGCAAGCAACCTGTTCATGTTTCCCGGCCAGCTTGAATTTTGCTGTCTGATGATCAAACTTTGAAGCCGGTTTAAACTTTTCATCATTGTGACAAGTTGCACAATTAGTTGATAGTGTTTTTTGGTGGTAGTCGTCGTGACAACCGAGGCAATCTATTCTTAATCCAAGATATGTAAATTTTTTACCGGCAATTTTGGGATCGCTGATAAACTTCGCCTTGTGGCAATCAATACATTCTTTCTTAGCATGAGCACCTGTTAACTTATAGCCTGCCAGGTCGTGATTAAATTTATCTTTATCGAAGCGTACGATCTGAAAAGTCAATCCATGATGGTCGTTATGGCAGCCGGCACATTGTTTTCCTCTTACCTGAATTGATGAGTGATATCCTTTTTTCTGATCAATACGAACTTTTAATTCGGTGTGACAGGCCAGGCATTTTTCATTCGAAACCTTTTCGCCAAGAATGTGACATTTTGTACAATTCGACATACCTTCGAGGTGTGAATGTACTTTTGATAAAACTCCCGGCGATATCTGCGAATACCCCGAAAAGCCGGAAACTACGGAAAACAGAACTATGCTGATTGTTTTTATTATCCTTAGTTTCATGAGATCTATTTATAACTGATTATTATAATGCTTAATGAAAATAAAAGCGGGAATTTAATCTTCTATTTTTCTAAAATTACAATGGACTGGTAAAATCCTTTAAACATATTAGTTATGCTTCATAACTACCTCACCAAACTTCTTTGTAATTGTAATGCCGGCTTTTTTAAGGAATTCAACAGGAAGTTCCCCTCCTGCAAAAATGTAGACCAGGTCATTTTCCAGGTAAAGTTCCTCACCATCCTGGCTTGTTGCCAGAACGACAGAATCCTTGTTTATCCACATGGGATTTGTGTTGAAAAGTACATCAACCTTCCCGTTAGCCATAGCTTCCTTTATCTTTTCGCTATTACGGATTTTGAGTCTGCTGAAAGTTTCATTCCTGTACGAAAGGGTAACTTTATTCTGGTCGGCAAGCAGCAAAGCTGATTCAATAGCAGAATCGCCACCGCCAACAACAAGTATGTTTTTATTACTTATATCTTCAGGTTCCAGAAGTCGGTAGGCTACTTTTTCCAGCATTTCGCCTTCAATTCCCAGTTTTCGCGGAGTTCCGCGTCGGCCAATAGTAAGCAATACGGTTTTTGCGGTAATATGTTCCCCTTTAAGTGTTTCAATATCAAAATGTCCGTTTACCTGAGTAATTGACTCCACTTTTGTATTTTCCTGTATTTTAATGTCATTTTTTTTAAGTGCTTCAATCCACACCTCAAGCAATGCTGATTTGCTGGTTTCGGATAATTTTACTTTGCCATAAAGCGGGAGGTCCATAGCCGAAGTCATCACAATTTTCTGTCTTGGGAAAGTAAAAACTGTTCCTCCCAAAGTATCCTGCTCAAGTGTGAGGCAATTGAGATTATTCTTTTTCGCTGTTAGTGATGCCGAAATACCTGCAGGCCCTGCTCCAACTATAACCAGGTCATAAGTAGCCTGGTGCGCTTTCCGGAGTGTCTTCGAAAGATTTTCAACAGCTTGTTTACCTTGTTCAACAGCGTTTTTAATCAGACCCATGCCGCCCAGTTCGCCGGCAATATAGATTCCATCAACATTAGTTTCGAAATTCTGATTTATGTGAGGCAATTCAACACCACGCTTTTCGGTACCAATTACCAACGAAATAGCCATTGTGGGGCAAGCATGAAAACAGGCACCATGGCCAATACATCTGGATGCATTTATCGTAACTGCTTTCCCATCTTTTATCCCGATAATATCTTTCTCCGGGCAAGCTGCAATACATGCGCCTGTACCAATACAACTATTTACATCAATAACGGGGTGCAACGAAACCGGCTCATACAAGCCTTCCTCCTTGGCTTTGGCAATTTTCGCCTCTACTTTTTTCGAATTATGGCTTTGCTTTCGCAAGTAAATAAATACTATGATGAGGCAAAACAAAATTGCCACAGCATACACCGAAATTTCTAAAAACTGTTCCATAGTTAAAAAATCCATCTGTAACCAAAAACAATTGTAACCCCTACATGAATTACCATGATAACCAGCATTACCAACGCAAATGGCAAATGCGCCACATGCCAGTATTTAAACAGATTCTGCATAGTTACAAGTCTGTCGATCCTGCGGTTAATCGAAATTTCATGATTAACCAACTTTAATACTTCATTTTGTTGTGACTTAGCGAGATTATTTCCTTTTATAACAGCCTTTACGCTTCTTATTGATTTTCTGTCACTCATGTATTTTTTGAAGGTGCGTACAAAGAAATTACTGTAATGGTGTTCCGACCTTGTATTTATGGTGTCAACTATTGTCTTGTAACTTGCCTCATCCAACTGTATGGAATTGATCAGTTTTTCACCAATGTCACCTTTCATATCCTTTATTTCATTCAAACTAAGTTCCCTGCCTTCTATTGTTCGAGGGATCTGAATATAAATAAATCGCCCTACAATTCCACTGAGGAAAACGGCAACCATACTCCAGAAACTTATGGCCACTATACCACCGAATTTAAAGGTGGTATGAAAAAGTACCAATATTGGTCCAAGAGTACAGAGGAAAATATGAAATTCGAGCCAATGCTTTAGTATTCCAACACGGCTGAATATTCTGTATCTTTTTCTAACCATATACAGGAAAACACCCAGAATCATCAACAGTGAACCCAAAATTCCCATTCCGTGACCCAAAAATCCACTGGGCTTAAGGTTTGAATTATCAGGATGAAAATATCGTTCCTCAAGGCTGGTATTATAGTATGCATAACCTTTATTGACAATTGCAGCTAATACCAGTAGCACTATGAGCGATAATAAAGAAAGGTAGATTCGGTGAGCCGTTTTATTCATAAAATGAAAACCCTGAGTATTCTTGTTAGTTAATGTGCATTTTGACGCATATCAAAGTTACATCAATTGATCTTATTATTTAAAAACTTGCGCTATTTGGAATTGTTCTAAATATAATTCTTAGTCACTTTGATTAACAATGCTTTGTGAAAAGAGCGCGGTATTCAGCCTAATTACTTACAATTGAGCATTTAAAAAATTCTGATTTTTCTTTTTAATTCATCGCAATTCTCTGAATGACAATATCGAAGAGTTTTTACAAGGTTTTCCAATATTAATAAACATTGCAGCAATATTTTATACTGCTGGTTTTGAATATGTATTTCCATTTATAGGAATGTCTGCGAAGTCGGATTTAAAAATCTTTACCATTTCTGCATTTTCTTTGTTAACTTTGCGTTACCATGAAGAGTATAAAACACATAGCAGCAGTTTTGGCTGTATTTATCTCAGTACTTGTTTGCTTTGATGATAGTGTTGCCTCAATCATAAATGTTTATTCAGTTGAAATTCCTTTACAAACAGACTGTTCCGGCACTTCGCATCATCATCATTTTTCAATAGCCGACCATTTTTTTCAGAATAATTTCATTTTAGTATCTGACTTTAATCAACCTACAGACCTGCTATCAAACGCGAAGGTTCAATTCAAAATAAGTTATTTCCTCTCCTCTATCTGGCAACCGCCGAAAAAAGCCTGTTAATTTTATTTCTTCCTCACAGATATTCAATCGCCAATAATTTATTTTGGCAATTTTTGTCCTGCATCGAAATCTTATCTTTTAAAGCATTTTTTTGAGCAAACAAATTTTCCTCCTAATGGATAAAGGGAAAAAGAGAATAGTCGGAATTTCGGTAATTGCAATTATTTCCGCTACAGGGTTCAAATTATTTATCAGTTTACTCACTGGTAATCTTTGAATTCTGTCGGAAACTTTGTTCAAGCTTAACCCATGCAGTTGTAGCTATAACTTATCTTTTGCTACATCTGTCAGATAAATTTATAGACAAAAGGCACCATAACGCTCATAGCAAATTTGAAAATTTGATTTCCTAAAAATAAAAATCCTGTGAAGTGAAGGTGCAATACGAACACGCTGATTAATGCAAAAAATAACAATTTACTTTCTAACTTAATATCTTAAAAATCTTATCATTATGAAAACCTACATATGGAGTTTACCCACAAGAATTTTCCACTGGCTTCTGGTAATCGGGATGATTGTTGCATACCTGGTATCAGAAGAAGATAGCCTTTTAAATATCCATTCATCCATAGGATATATGGTTGGAATATTGATCCTTTTCAGGATTATCTGGGGATTCTTCGGACCAAAATATTCAAGGTTCCGCGATTTCCCGATGGGCATGAAATCAATCAAAACTTTCATTACTGACTTGAAGAACAGTAAAAGTCAATCACCGGGTCATAATCCTGCAGCATCAGTTATTATGCTCGCAATTATCCTTTTCAGCCTGGTGATCGTTATTTCCGGAATCTTATTACTTGCATCGAAAGGGCAGGGATTATTTGCCGCTGTCCAGGTCGGCTTATCTTCAGATGCGCTTAAAGAAACCCATGAAATAGCAGTCTATATTGTAATATCTCTCGTGATAGCCCATTTGGTTGGGATTTTGGTTGATTTTATTTTCAACAGAAAGACAGGCA
>JBBRYZ010000199.1:0-5648 GCA_038237165.1 Bacteroidales bacterium
GGTCGAAGGGTTCTCCCCCACGGGGAGATGTCCGAAGGACCGAGGGGTCATTTCCAAGTTCCAAATTCCAAGTCCAAGTCCCAAATTCCAAAACTTCAAACTTTCATCAGGTTTTGTTCGAAGGGTTCTCCCCAACGGGGAGATGTCCGAAGGACAGAGGGGTCATTTCCAGGTTTCAGCGTTAAAGAGTTACAAAGTTACAGCACTTCGACTTCGCTCAGTGTGACAGAGTATATGGAGTCAGAGTTTCAAAGTTTCAAAGTTTCAGGTTGCTGGGCGAAGCCGAAGCGCATTGTTACAAATCCGAAATTCGATCCCGATAGCTATCGGGACCAAAATCCAAAACCCCTACGCCTTTAGCCCGTACTTCTTAATTTTATTATACAAAGTAACCCGATCCACTTTTAAAGCCTGAGCCGTGCGGGATATATTCCAGCTGTATTTGTTCAGAATCTGAAGTATAAAGGCTTTTTCAAAATCATCAAGGCTTTCAACATTGCTGTCAATAACGTCTTTTCCGAGTGGCAGATCTTTTAGCAGTATTTTTTTGCCATTGCCCACCACAATGGCACGTTCTATCATATTTTCGAGTTCACGTATATTTCCGGGAAACTGATATACCGAAATGCGTTTTAACGCCGGTGGATCAATAGTAATTAACGGTTTGTTCATTGAAGTGCAGTACTTCCGAATAAAATATTCAACCAGTAACGGAATATCCTCCACCCGTTTGCGCAGTGGCGGAACTTCAATATTCATCACATTAAGCCTATAGTAAAGGTCCTCGCGGAATGTGCCTTTCTCAACCATGTTTTTCAGATCGCGGTTGGTGGCGCATATTACCCTGAAGTCAGAAGATATTTCCTTGTTCCCTCCTACCCGCATAAAGCTTTTCGTTTCGAGAACACGCAGGAGTTCAACCTGCATTTTTTGCGAAATGGTGGCAATTTCATCCAGGAAAATAGTACCGCTGTCGGCCATTTCGAACCGTCCCTTTCTATTGAACAATGCACCTGTAAAAGCTCCTTTCTCGTGGCCAAACAACTCACTTTCGAGCAAACTTTCAGTGAGAGCGCCGCAATGTACACTCACTAACGGATAAAATTTACGTTGCGAATTTGCATGTATAGCCCTGGCAACAAGCTCTTTCCCCGTGCCGCTTTCGCCGGTGATAATAACTGATGAACTTGTTGGGGCAACGCTTTCGATTTCCTGAAGTACTTTTTTAATGGCTTCACTTTTACCAATCAGGTCCTCAACATTCTCCAGCGAATCAACCCTTTTCTTCAGGGTTTCGTTTTCGTGGGCCAATGAAATCTGCTTTGCAGCATTGCGGATTAGGTGCGAAAGATCATCGGGATCAAAAGGTTTGGTTACATAATCAAAAGCACCTGCTTTTAAAGCCTTAACGGCTGTATCAACGCTGGAAAAAGCCGTCATTACAATGATGATCGAATCCTTATTCAAAGTTTTAATCCTTTGGAGTAGCTCCAATCCATCCATGCCCGGCATTTTTAGATCGGTAAGAATAATGTCGAAATTGCCGGATTCGAGTATAGCCAATGCTTTTTTAGCATTTTCGGCGCATTCTACCCGGTAACCATCTTCGATAAACCAGCTGGTTAATGATTCCCTTACCGAATCTTCGTCGTCGACAATTAGTATTGATATCTTTTTATCCATAGTTTTATTTCTAACATTATGGTTTTATGCTACTGTTCTATTGTTCTATTGTTCTATTGTTCAATTATTCTATTGTTCTATTATTCTATTATTCTTTTGTTCGTTTATTCTTTTGCTCTTTTGCTCAAATGTTCAAATATTCTTTTGTTCAAAAAAATTACCTGTTACAAAGCATCATTCCAAATGTACTAATTCTTACATTAATCCGAACATTTTTACACTACCTGATTAAGAAGATCACAAATTTGCAGTATGATAATCTGAAACTTGGCATTTTAAAAGACCCCCTCTGTCCGCCTGAGGCTGACATCTCCCCCAAAGGGGAGAACCTGAAAAAGGCCGATTTTTGGTAATATTTGGTCTTGGAACTAGAGATTTGAACCATTGAAACATGAAACCTTGAAACATGAAACATGAAACACGTAACCATTTTCCATTAACTTAATTTTTACACAGTGCCACCACTTATCAACGGCAAAGTGATAGAGATCGTGGTCCCTTGTCCCGGCTCCGATTTTACCTGTATTTTGCCTTTATGACTTTGGATTATGCCATGAACAATCGGCAATCCAAGTCCAATGCCGTGTGTCTTTTGTTTGGTTGAAAAGAAAGGTTCGAAAACATGTGGAATATCTTCCGCCGACATTCCTATTCCGTTATCAGTAATTTCAATTTTTATTGTATCCTTGTCAGGATTAGAGGTTTTTAAAACTATCTCGCCATTCTCAGTAACGGCTTCAGATGCGTTAACAAGCATGGCAACACAAGCTTGTTTGATCTGGTTCGGGCTACACAAAATCAAATCAGATTTGGCTGTAAAATCCTTCACAAAACTTATATTCGCAATTTTTACCGGATGCGACATCAGGTCGTAGGTTTCATTTAAAATGTCGTGTAGGTGTTTGGGTTCGAATTCATTCTGGTCTTTTTTCGAAAAATCAAGCAACCCTTTAACTATATCACCGCAACGCTTGGTTTCTGTCTCAATCATTTTCAGATGTTTGAGCATTACGGCCTTTCTGTCTTCAGTAATTTCGGGATTGTTAAGCAGTTTATGCACCAGCTTGGTATAAACCAGTATACCCGACAATGGATTATTGATTTCGTGAGCTACGGACGAGGATAATTTCCCCAGCGAAGCCAATCGCTCAATATGCATCAATTCACTTTGAGCAGTTCCAAGTTCCTCCGTTTTTTTCCTGACTTTATATTCCAGCTGCTGCGACCAGTTTTCAAGCTCAGTGGTTGCAGTCTGAAGGTTATCGAGCATATCATTAAATGCGCCCGAAACCATCCGCATATCGTCGAGTTGGTTGGGCTTAACCTCCATCCTGATTTTTTTATCTCCATTTGCTACAGCAATACTTGCTTTAATAAGTTCATAAAGTGGTTTCTTGATTTCTCTCCGGGTAAACAGAATTAAGAAAGTGACAAGCAGTACTGTCGTAAAAATGGCCAGTAAATAGAACTCAACTGACGATTTTTTTACTGCTGCATCAAAGTCTTTTAAAGGTACTTTAATAACCAATGAACCAAGTACTTTTTCGTTCACACTGTGTGCGTGGCAGTTGCTTTCGTAGCAGGATTTTGAATTCAAAATCGGTGATCGTATCAACAAATGCCTTTGTCCATTTTTACCTTTATTCATTTTGCAACCAGTTTCGGCCGTCATTATCTGATACGATTTAACCTTTTGAGGAAACATCGTGCTGATATTGGTATGGCAACTTTTGCAGTCCGCATTGTAATTACCCGCATTATCAAGAGGAAAAGAGGAATATACCAGGCTGTCATTCTTATTGTACATACTTACATCTTCAATCCCCGGCAAGGTATGAATCACATCAAGCGTATTCTGCAGAGATCCTTTATCATTCTCCAGCATCGAATGATACAAAGCACCTTCGACAAGAGAACCGACATTATTCCCACTTTGTAGAATTATTGTATTAAGATACTGATCGTAAACTGACCTGAAGATAATACCAAATGAAACAAACATGAAGACGGACAGAATGGTGATAATAAGAACTACCCTTCCGTAAATGGATCGTCCGAATTTGATATACCTGCCGAAATATTTCAGCCCCGGACCTTTTTTATCCGGTGATTTGTCTGCTAAATCCATTGTCAAACGTTTTGGTTATTCACTCTTTCATTTGATGCATATATATATTATCGTATATATATCAACGCAATATATAAAAAACTGATGAATAAATCATCAGTTTTTTATTTTTTTTCGAAAAAATGTTGAAAATTCCCCATTGGAAATAATTAAGTAATTCCAAATTAGGATCTCAAGTATAAACAGAGTCTTCAATTCTAAGGATTCAGAAACTCTTTTTGGAAATCCTGCCACATCTCTTCGGGTAATCCCGAAAGTGAATTATCCGATAATTCGCCTCCATCCTGTAAAGTAATCATAAGAGGATCAGGTGAATATTTCACCATATTAGTAGCCAAAAAGTCCTTGTAACGTAAGAGTTCCCGGTTAAACCATTGAGTTGCATCATCGGCTATTAGCAGCGTAGGAATTTGTTCAACCCATATTGAAGGTTTGATTTTGTATATCCACCCCTGTCCATAAGGATCTTTATTTAGTAAACCGGGGTCCATATCCAATTCGGGGTTTGAGTTTACAATCGTACCTGAAATGGGAGAAAACACCTTTAATGATTTACCTTTCTGATCCATTTCGGCCATCAATTCACCCTTGCTCACATGTTCTCCCGGGTTTTTAAGCTGGCGAATGTTTAATTCTCCGGTGATATGCATCAGCAAATCATCCACTCCAACCTTGGCTGTTCCTGATTTTTCGAGGTAAGCCCATGTGTGATTTTTGCTATAGAAAATCCCTTGCGGAATGCGTAAAACAGCAGCAGTAAGAGCACCAGCGGCTTTTAGGAACTGTTCCTTGATTTTTTCCTTTTTGTTTAACAACAGCCAGAAAGGGATAAGAATCAAAAAGAAAGTTATGATCGCCAGGTATTCAATACCCTTGGTGTCGAAAATATTGGTATAACTAAATCCGTCCATGTTTGTAATTTTTATGCTACCCGGTTTATATTTCCGGAAGCTGGTTTTTGATTATGATTTTCTTCTTTAGCCCAATTGGGTGAATCTCTCAGAACAGGCAAACGGTAAATAACCCATCTGAATATCCAGAATTGTGTAAATAAAACTGTAAGTGCAACTACAATTTCCATCCACGATGGAACATAGTGCATGGGCATATTCCATCTGTAACCTATAATTGATACATTTAGTCTGTTTAAGATTACTCCCAGCATAGTGAGTATGGCTGCAAGCCTGATCAGGAAAATATTATTCTTCCGGTAGCTGTAGAAAAAGAGAAGCATTGGCGCAAGAACAAAACCGATCATTTCGAGCAAATACCACTGACCCATAGGCGTGCCAAGAAGACTCCAGTGCTTGCCATGAATAAATACCATTACTTGCAGGAAAAAGTATGCAAACATTGAGCCTGCGCAAATTTTTGCCAGTCCATGAATAATGCCATGCTGTTCTTTTTGATGTTTGTCGCTGATTTGATAAGCAAATAGTTTATTTACTAATGTGCCTTCGAAAATAACCAACGATAGACCGGCAAAAATGCTGGAAACAAGAAACAATATCGGAATAAACTCCGAATACCATAGTGGATGTATTTTTTCCTTTGCCATAAGGAATAATGCACCCAAGCCTGATTGGTGAAGCATTGATAAGGTGATCCCGAATATTACTGCTCCCAGGGTCATTCCCGAAAGGATTTTATGGATACGTCTGGCACCAAGCCATTCAGCAATTGCAGGCGAAAACTCAATCAGCTGGGCAACCATATACAGCAGGAAATGCCAGGCCACCAGAAACAATATGGAACTGACTCCAAAATTATTTCCGATTAATGGATTGATAATATTCCATGGGCGCCCTAAATCCAGAATTAAAGCTCCTGCATAAAA
>JBBRYZ010000200.1:0-5584 GCA_038237165.1 Bacteroidales bacterium
AATAATGGATCAATTATGGAAGTCAAAAATAATTAGTAGCCCTAATATGCTTATAAAGAGCGATTTATGAAATGATTAAGACTAAAGTACA
This sequence comes from Bacteroidales bacterium, assembly GCA_038237165.1. Classification (GTDB taxonomy): domain Bacteria; phylum Bacteroidota; class Bacteroidia; order Bacteroidales; family UBA4417; genus UBA4417. The sequence goes on from JBBRYZ010000200.1 coordinate 92, forward strand.
ATAAAAACGAACAAATTCACTATCCGGTTTGTTTAGATAAGCAAAGTAAGGAAAGTAAAATTAGAACAGATTAAATCATTGAGTGCGAGGCTTTTTGATATAATATTTTAAATTTTATTTTTCTTCTTTTAACCCTCCCATAAGTTTCTGTAACTTTTAGCGAGGGAACCCGTCATATACACAATCATAACAAAAACAAACTAATTTTTAAATCCTCCTCGCAAGAGAATAAAAATATAAAAAAATGAAAACTACAAAAATTACTACAACTTTAGCTTCATTGGCCCTGATATTTTTCATGTCAACATCTTCAATGGCAAACATAAACGGAAGTTATACTGGTGATGGCGAAAAAACAAGTGTTAGAAACCATATTTCACCCGTAAAAATTAATTTGGGCGCAACTGCTGCAAGCGCAACTTCCGGCAATGAGTTCAGCCACCTTCGCTTTGATGTAAATAACTTTATTGCTTCTGACAAATCAGAGTTTTTGGAGATGAATATAGCAAATCAATTTGAATACCTGCATTTTGATGTTAGTAATTTCTCAGCAAACGATACTGCTGAAGTTACTGAAATACCGGTAAATGGATTTGAGTACCTGCGTTTCGATGCAAACAAATTTGAAAGTGAAAATGCAATTTCAACAAATGAATTACTGGCAAAGTAATTAGTGAATAAATAGTGAATGGTTAATTGTTTGAATGGCAAAAAGTCCTGTGGTTAGCAGGACTTTTTGCTTTTAGAGTTGTTTCCGGATCTTCAGATCAAATTCTATTTAGCATCGATTATAAACGGTGCACTCTTTTTACTATCCATAATAATCAGTTTTGCATTCGGCGAAGTGGCAATAGCTTTTATCATTTCGTATTGAAGCTGCTTGTCGCTGAGGCCTGTACTCAGGATCTTCTGATAATCGGCAATTCCTTGTGCTTCAACGCGCTTGCGTTCGGCTTCCTGTTTTTCCTTCTGAAGCACAAATGTCATTTTCTGTGCATCCTGCTCGGCATTTATTTTCGATTCAATTGTAGTTTTTACCGAAGCTGGCAATGTTATATTTCTAACAAGAAGTTGCTCAAGCACAAGACCACGGCTTTTAAAATCGCTTTCTATGGTTTTGAAAATCCGACCCTGGAATTCATCTCGTTTTGATGAATAAAGGGCTACTGCATCGTAGTACACGGCATTATCCCTGATCTTAGTCCTACAGATGGGCCGGACAATGGTATTCCTGTAATCGGTCCCGATTTCTTTCAAAATGCGCGGAGCCTCGCCGGGAAGCACTTTATAAAGAACTGTAAGGTCAATTACAACTTCAAGTCCGTCGGCCGAAAGCACCCGGATGGCATCGTCCCCTCCTTTATCGCCTTCGTCTTTTACGGCCGACATAGTATAATTCTGGGTGCGGATATCGAAAGTCACCACTTCAACTAAAGGGTTAATCACATTTAGCCCGCTTTCGAGTGTTCTATCGCTTACTTTTCCAAAAAGTTTCTGAACACCAACGTAGCCGGGCTCAATTTGCTGTACTGCCGATAAGCCCGCGCCAACCAGCACTAACAGGAAGCCAACTATCCTTATGATTCCTGAATAAGGTTTAAACGGTGATTCAGTTTTGGAATTCAAAAAACTGAGTACAATTACAATAATTCCAAGTACACTTAAAAACATAGTATTATGATTTAGGGGTTTACAACCAGGTTGAAAAAGATTGGGTAAATATACTACTATTGCGGGCTGCATATATAAATTCAGGATATTTACTGAAAGCGCTGAACCAACTGCATATACAAACTGTTTTGAAAGAATGATTTATTCTTTAAGTGTGTCTTTTCAGAGAATCCGGCACAAATCGCACAGAAATACTAATTTTGGCTCAAAATCCAACCTATGCTTATTATAAAACGCCACCATACCAATCCTTACTTTAATCTTGCCGCCGAGGAATATTTCCTTAAACAGTCCTCCGAAGATATTTTCATGCTCTGGCGCAATGAACCGTCAATTATAATTGGGAAACATCAGAATACGCTGTCTGAGGTCAATATTGATTTCGTGAAAGAAAATAATATTCGGGTGGTTCGCAGGCTTACCGGCGGAGGTGCCGTGTTTCATGACCTGGGTAATTTGAATTTCACGTTTATACAATCTAACACAGAACATTCGCTGAATGATTTCCGCAAGTACACCGAACCTATCCTCGAAGTGCTTCTGAAACTGGGAATAGATGCCCGTTTCGAAGGCCGGAATGATTTGACTATCGAAGGCAAAAAGTTTTCGGGCAATGCCGAAATGGTATGGAAAAACCGGGTTTTTCATCATGGCACACTGCTTTTTTCAGCGCTGATGACCGATCTGAGCCAGGCGCTGAAAGTGGACCCTTTAAAATTCCAGGATAAGGCAGTGAAGTCCGTTCGCAGCCGTGTAACCAATATCAGTGAACATCTTCAGGAACCGATGGAGGTAATGCAGTTTTCGGATCTCATACAGCAGCACATCCACGAAATGTACCCGGATGCCCGTTTTTATGAACTTACAGAAGAAGATCACCTGCTGATTGAGGAGTTGGCACAAATAAAATATAGCACCTGGGACTGGAACTTCGGAAGTTCGCCCGACTATAATTTCCGAAAATTAGTGCGCACTGAGCACAGTGGTACCATGGAGTTTTGCATGAATGTGCGAAATGGAATTATCCTGAATACACGAATTTACGGAGATTATTTCTCCCATGCCGATCCAAAGGAAATTGAGGATGTTCTTGCCGATATTCCGCATACGGAAGATGCCATCCGGAAAGCACTTTCACCGTTTGATATCAGTACTTTTTTTTCAAAACTCACGGTGGATGAATTTGTAAAAGGGCTGTTTTAATTTTTAGTTTCAAAGTGCTAAGGTTATCAACATAATTCAGTATTTTTACAAAAAAACCAATCATGGACTTACAAACGAGAAAGCTTCATTTTATTCAGGATTTCCTCAAATATGCCAATTCCGGCATTTTGGATAAATTTGAAGAAATGCTGAAACTGGAACGCGTAAAAACATTCGAAAAAGAGATTAAACCAATGACAATCAGCCAATATGAGGATCGCATTGCAAAAGCGATTGAGGACTCGGCAAACAATAAGGTGAAGAGTGCGCATACATTGAAGAAAGAACTTGCGACATGGAAATAGTTGTAATCTGGTCAGATTCAGCTATAGAGGAGTTGCATGACATATACGACTATTTTAGCCAAAAAGCTGGTAAAAAGATTGCAGACAAAATATCAAACGCCATAGTTGACCTGACGATTATGCTGGAGGAATCTCCGCAAATGGGTCAGGCAGAAGAATTACTTTCGCATTTGGATAAGGAAATCCGTAATTTATCAGTGGTAATTATAAAATTGTTTATCTGGTTGATGTGAATATGATAACGATTGCCACAGTGTTCGACTGTAGGCAGGATCCCCATAAGTTGCAAAGCAAAAACGTTTAAAATACATTATTTCCTTTACATCCTGTTAGCTATCAGGACAGAGCCAAACAGGTTTCCCGCAAAGTCTGGAATTAACTCAAAATCTGACAAAAGATATTTACCATGAGCCTCGCCGAAAAAACTGAAGAGTTTGTACTTTCGATGCAAAACAGCCTGAATGACAATACGTTTGTAAAACTATCCCTGGGAAATTATAAGGGGAAGGAGGCGAATCTTAAAAATGTTTATGTAAAGCGGATCATTATTAAAAATGAGGAAAAGCTCAGCTTTACATACCGTTACAAAACACGTGATATCGTTAAAAACTATACTGCTAGCGAGGGAATCAGCAAGGTTCATGATTTCCTTAACCAGGAATTTTATGTTGCAACTCTGTTTACCACGGCATTCGATCTTAGTTTTGAGAATCTTTTCGATAAAAAGTTTAACCTTCGTAAAAATGCTGCAACCATCTTATCAGTGCCTTCAGCCGATCACGACAGGAATAAAAACCGCCTCATCAGCAGTAACGATAAGCCGTATCTTACCGAACTTAAAATTACTGATGACACAGGGAAAGTGCTTGCCAATTCGCAGGATAAATACAAGCAGATCAATCATTATATCGAAATTCTGAGTTCGCTGATTAAAGAAATCCCTGTAATGGAAACTGTCAGAGTAGTTGATATGGGTTCGGGGAAAGGATATCTCACTTTCGCCCTTTATGATTACCTTACCAATGTTTTGAAAATCAATTCGCAGGTTACTGGTGTGGAATTCCGTCCCGAACTGGTGGAACTTTGCAATAAAATTGCTAAAAATACAGGATTTGAAAATCTCGGTTTCGAACAGGGAACGATTGAAAAGTATGCCGGTAAAGCTACTAATATCCTGATTGCACTTCATGCATGCGACACGGCAACTGATGAAGCCATTTACAAAGGAATAACTACCAATGCCGATTTAATTGTGGTGGCTCCTTGCTGCCATAAACAGATCCGTCGGCAAATGGAAGCCGCTAAAACCGGTAACGATCTGGAATTTCTTATCAAATACGGCATTTTCCTGGAAAGGCAGGCTGAAATGGTTACCGACGGAATCCGCGCCATGATCCTTGAATATTTTGGCTATAAAACCAAAGTCTTTGAATTTATCTCAGATGCCCATACTCCTAAAAACGTTATGATTGTTGGCATTAAGGATAAGAAATTGCAGGATAGGGATGAAAAAATTCTTCAGAAAATAAAGGATGCAAAATCTTATTTTGGGATTGAGTATCATTACCTGGAAAAGTTGATGGGGATTTTATAGGCGTTGGAAAGGAAAAAATTCCAAGCCTCAAATTCCAGTAGTTAAAACAATAAGAAGAAATTAGGATTTTAGGGTTCTCCCCAACGGGGAGATGTCCGAAGGCAGAGGGGGCATTTCAAAATTCCAAGTCTCAAAATCCAAGAGCTAAAACAAAAAGAAGAAATTAGGTTTTAGGATTCTCCCCTGGTTGCTGAGCGATGGTTGGTGAGCGTAGCCGAACCAAGCCGAAGCACACGGGGAGATATCCGAAGGACAGATGGGTCATTTCTAATTCTAAAACTAATTTTTTCTCGCGTAATAGTTACAGTATTTAAACTTCTATAAATAAATCCAGTATTGAAAGCACTCAGTTTCCTTATTCATTCTAATATCATGATTGCCTTGGCAGCTGTTTCCCTGGCAATGGCAACCGGGGCGGAGCTGGGTATACCTTTTCAATTCCACGATTATTTTTTGGTCATTTTCCTGGCTACGCTGTTCGACTACAATTTGCACCGGTTTATTGCGCTTTATAATGAGCCGGGAGCTGTGCATAACGAAATGCACCGATGGTCGGCAGACAACAGAATGCGCCTGAAATTACTTTTACTATCCTCATTAGCAGGACTTGTTATTTCACTGTTTTTTGTAAGAAAGGAAATTCTGATTGTATTGGTACCACTAGCGTTGCTTTCATTTTCCTATTCAATCCGATTTCCCGGAAACCAAAAATATTCATCC
>JBBRYZ010000201.1:0-5534 GCA_038237165.1 Bacteroidales bacterium
CGTTAGAAACTTTAAGCTCGAAACAAGCAAAAATGACAAAATAAGCGATTTTGCCGGAGAAGGGAAATCATGGAAATACACCGGAAAATCTGATGCTAGCGGAGAGAAAATTACCAAATTGCTTACTGTAAAAACGTATAATGATTTCCCGGGATGGGCATTTTATAAAGTTCAATATGTTAACTCCGGAGTAAATGATATAGTTGTAAAAAAATGGGTTAATCATTCGTATTCCGTTGAAAGTAAAAAAGATATGCCTGATTTCTGGTCGTTCCAGGCAAGTTCCAGCGAAAAGCGGGAAAGCTGGATTCTGCCGGTGAAACCCGGATTCGCTCAGCAGAATTATCTTGGAATGAATGATCCTGATTACGGAGGCGGAATCCCTGTACTGGATATCTGGCGTAAAGATGCAGGAATTGCCATAGGCCATACCGAATTGAAACCGAAACTGGTTTCGCTGCCTGTTACCATGAATACCGATTCCTCCAATGTTAAAATGGATGTTGAATATGCTTACCAGATAGCCGACACCCTGCATCCGGGCGATACACTAAACACACTTGAAACTTTTGTAACTGTTCATACCGGCGATAATTTCGAAACGCTACGGCAGTATAGCGAATACATGCAGAAGAAAGGAATTGTGATGCCTGCTTCGGAGCCACTTGCTTTTGAACCTATGTGGTGTGCCTGGGGATATATGCGAAAATTTACGATTGCCGAAATTGTAGGAACGTTGCCGAAAGTAAAAGAACTTGGATTTACCTGGGTTACCCTTGACGATGGATTTCAACAGGCTGAAGGTGACTGGAATACGAATAAGGATAGGTTTCCAAATGGAGATGCCGATATGAAAAAACTGGTGGATCTAATTCATTCCTATGGTTTCAAAGCTCAATTATGGTGGGCTCCTTTGGCTATTGATCCAGGATCAAAGCTTTTAGCCGAAAATCCTGATTTCATTCTGAAAAATGCGGATGGCAGCCCTCAAAAAATTAGTTGGTGGGACAGTTATTATATGTCGCCGGCCTACCAACCGGTACTTGATCATACCAAAGCTATGGTTGATCTTTTTATGAAAGATTGGGGATTTGATGGACTGAAACTCGATGGCCAGCATCTGAATGCATGCCCTCCTGATTACAATCCATTGCACAAACTTGGTAATCCGGACGATGCTCCCGAAAGTATACCCTCTTTTTTCAAACTGATTTACGAAACAGCTCACAGCATAAAACCTCAGGCGGTTGTTCAGTTATGCCCTTGCGGTGATGCAGCATCATTTTACAACATGCCTTACACCAATCAGTTTGTTGCTTCCGATCCGGTTGGCAGCACACAGATACGTTCGAAAGGAAAAACTTTTAAAGCTTTGGCTCCCAATACAGCTTACTTTGGCGATCATGTTGAACTGAGTGATGATCATGATGATTTTGCAACCACAGTTGGCATTGGCGGTGTTCCGGGAACCAAGTTTACATGGCCAAAAGATAATCCATTTGTTACCGAAGGACATTTTGTGCTCTCAGCAGAAAAAGAAAAAGAATGGAAAAAATGGATTGAGATTTATAAAGCGCATATGCTTTCGAAAGGCGAATATTTGGGCGGTCTTTACGACATAGGTTATGATATTCCCGAAACACATGTTATCCGCAAAGCCGATACGCTGTTTTATGCCTTTTATGCAAAAGACTGGCAAGGAAAATTAAATTTAAAAGGACTCGCGGATAAAACATACAAAATCGTTGATTACGTTGACAACCGCGACCTGGGAACCATCGAACCCGGTAAGCCTGGTCCGGAAGTAGCTTTTAAAAAACACTTACTCCTGATGGCATATCCTGTAAGTAAAAAATCAGGAAATTAAACAATGCACTTTTACCTTGATAAGGATTATTGACAATCATAACAAACAACCATTTATCAATTTAACCAAACAATAACTGTATGAGAAACGGACTACGAAAGGCGCGAATGTTAGGAATGTTGCTGGCACTGTTTTGCCTGGCTTCGTCTGCATTTGCCCAAACTGTCGTTAAGGGCAGAGTTACCGACGAAAGTAACAACCAAACTTTGCCGGGTGTAAGTGTCGCAATTAAGGGCACCACTCAGGGAACCATTACCGATATAAATGGCAATTATTCCATTGCCATAAAATCGGCCAGCGACATCCTTGTTTTTTCCTATATTGGCTATACGGCAAAGGAAATACCGGTTGGCGCACAAACAAGCATTGACGTTGCCCTTACTATGAATGCTGTTAATCTGGACGAACTTGTCGTAATGGGTTACAGCTCCAAAAAAAGGACAGAAATAACCAGTGCAGTAACTACTATTTCATCTGATAAACTGATGGATGTTACATCCAATGATATCGGAACCATGCTGCAAGGAAAAGTGTCCGGCATCCAGGTTATTAATAGCTCAGGCGCCCCGGGTTCAGGCTCCGAAATCCGCATAAGAGGGATTTCTTCCATGAGTGCTCCCCAGGGACCGCTCTATGTAGTTGACGGAATTATTGGTGGAAACTTCGATCCAAACGACGTTGAAACTATAACCGTGTTAAAGGATGCCGGCGCAACCGGTATGTACGGATCACAGGCAAACGGAGGAGTAGTTGTAGTAACAACCAAGAAAGCAAAGCTAAACAAGCCCCAGTTCGAATTTAAGGCTGTGTATGGATTTCGTACTGCTGATCAGGGAAATGTAAAGATGATGGATAGTAAAACCTTATACGATTATCAAAGGGAATATTTCCGCGATCCTAATCTTTATGTTATCGACGACAGAAAATTCCTGGCAGTAAGACCTGCGTCAATCCTGGATGTAAATACCAATTGGTTGGCTGAAACCTTTAAGCCTGCCAAAGTGCAGAATTATTATTTGTCATCATCCGGCAAAAGCGATAAATTCTCCTATTATATTGGTGCCAGTTATTACGATGAAGAAGGCACTTTTATCAATTCCGATTTTCAACGTGCCAACCTCAGAGCGAATACTACCTATAAATTCTCCGACAGAGTTTCCCTCACAAATAATATTAACCTCAGCGGATCGAGAAACAAAGGCACTGATTATATGAATCTTTATTATGCCTACACCAGCATGCCCTGGGATAATCCATACGATGCAGCTGGCAACGCCAGAAGTTTTAAAACTGCTGAGGATGTTATATGGTCCAAAGACAAGATCAATCCAATACAGGCAGCAGAAAATTCAGAACTCAGCAATAAATCGTTCAATTTCGACTACGATATCGATTTGAATGTTAAGATTTTGGATTGGCTTTCATTTTCCACCACAAACAGGTTGAGCGCTATGGCTGGGATGGATAAAACTTACTATTCAAAAGCTGCCGACAATCTTTCATACTTTGGAGCTGGTTTCGTAAGTACACAAGGCAACCTGGATTACAGTGGCATAACTACTAATCTGTTAAAATTTAACTTCGTTAAAAATAAGAATTCCTTTAGCGGATTAGCAGGATTTGAAGCCCAGGGCGGAAGTAATGATTTTATTTTAGGTTCAGGAATGGGCATACCAGAAGGACTAAGAGTTCCATCGGTAGCTTCGGGTCAGTACTTAATCAGCGGCGCCCCGTCAAGTTCGGTCATGCAATCGTTTATTTCGCAGTTTAACTACAATTACACCGGCACGTATTTCCTGTCCGCCTCGTACCGTATAGACCAATCATCGCAATTTGCACCCAATAAAAGAACAGCAAAATTCCCCAGCGTTTCGGCGGCATGGCTGCTGAGTAATGAGGATTTTGCAAAAAACTCAACGGTGGTTTCCAATCTTAAACTGAAGGCTAGCTGGGGCAAAACAGGGATGAAAGATATTGGCCCTTATCGCTATATGGAAATGTTCAGTTTCTCCTCACAATACGATGCACAACCTGCAGCGGTACCCACTCAAATGGCCAATCCTGATCTTACATGGGAACAAACTGACCAGATGAATGCAGGCCTCGAAATTGGTTTGTTTAAAAGAATAAATCTGGAATTGAATTTTTACAAGAACATTACCAAAGACTTATTGGTCGAAAGGGCTTTACCTCCTTCAGGCGGTTTCCGCACACAATGGCAAAATACCGGAAGTGATATGAACAGCGGAATTGAGCTAAGCCTGAACGCAGAAATTATCAAAACCAGGGATTTTAAATGGAACGTTGATTTTTCCATTGGTTATAATAAAAACAAATTGTCAGGATTTGGGAATGACACTATTATAACTTCAAATTCGTACGGTGTAACCCAGGTTTATCATAACGGATCTTCCTTATATTCCTGGTATGCAAAAGAATACTACGGAATTGATCCCGCTGACGGATCCATGTTATGGGTAGGTAAAGATGGTAAAACAACACACGAATACCAGGATGCCAGGTCAATAGAATATGGTAGTCCTATGCCTAAGTACCAGGGCGGATTTGCCACAGATTTCAACTACAAGGCATTTTCACTCCGAAGTAATTTTTCATTCCTGTGGGGCAATAAGATCTTCAATTATTTCAGAAGGTATGTTGACAGTGATTTGCAGGAAACACAATTTAACGTGATGATGCCGCGTGACGACTTTAAACTCTGGCAAAAACCAGGCGATATAGCTACCAAACCACTGCCTCAAAACGCCAGGAATTCATTTGATCCTTCAACTCGTTATATTGATGATGGCAGTTTCCTGAAAATAAGGAATATTACGCTGTCCTATGAGCTTCCAAAGAGTATTACTTCGAGGATGAAACTCAGTGGCATGACACTTGCGATTACCCTCGACAACGTTTACACGTTTACAAATTTCTGGGGTCAGGATCCGGAGGTTTCAATAGATCCAAACAGTGGAAATTTGCCGGGATACGCAGAGTTTAAATACCCGAATAACAGGCAGTATCTTCTAAGCCTGAACGTTCGTTTCTAACACTTCAAAAACTTATTCTATGAAAAAGATATATAAATACATCGGGCTGATGCTCATCACTTTAACACTCACGCGGTGCGAACTTGATGTTATACCCCAGGATGCCCTCACAAGTGACCAGATTACGACAACTTCCGATGGACTGTCAAGTCTTGTGAATGGGCTATATGCCATATTTATGAAAGCCGATGGCAACAACTGTTATATCCGCCAGTATTATCAGTTAACTGATTTTGCCAGCGACGATATAGTTTGCGCATACAAAACAGAGGACGACCTGATTAATGGTTTCAGGTACAAGGACAGAAGCGCCGAAAAGTCCAATATTAATTCTTTCTGGGAAATGTCCTATAAAGTGGTGTATGGTGCAAATGTTGCCATTTCCATGGCCGATCTTAAAGGGGATGATCCGTTCACTAATCAGTTGAAGGGGGAAAGTTATTTTCTCAGGGCATTTGCAACCCATAACCTGGTGCGGCTTTTTGCCAAGCCATATAGTGTGGCAAATAAATCACAGCCAGGAGTAATTATCAGGGAGGACAAGGCAGACAATATGCCTAAAGCCCGTGCATCTCTTGAGGATACATATAAGTACATCATCAGTAGTTTGAAAA
>JBBRYZ010000202.1:0-5444 GCA_038237165.1 Bacteroidales bacterium
GGATCTCATTAAAAGTAGCGATGCCAGGGTATCGCTATTTTTGTTAGCTTGCAGGCTAACCAAAACAAAAACCATGCGAAAATTATTTACACTTTTATTTTTGATTGCTGCCTTTAGTGTGCAGGCCCAACACAGCGTAACTTTATCGACAGGAAAAGTTGTAAAAGGAAAAATCACTTCGATTACGAATGAGATGGTGATCATTGAAAGTTACGGTAATGTCTACAAATGCCCATATTCACAGGTTACAGCTTACGATAACGGGGACGGTATTGTAATGATATCAGGGAATAGCAACAATAGAATCCCTTCATCAAAGGTTAATCCATCTGCGTTGACAGCAGGCAATGAATTACGGACGGCATCAGGAATACTATCCACCGGCATTGTATTTACAGGAGTTGGGGTACTTGCTGCAGTTTTAGGGCCTGCTTTAATTGCAACGCCAAAGCCTATTCTAACATATGATGCGAAATCCGTAAAAGATTATAATACAAAGATAGATGCGTACAATTCAACAGTAAAAACGGTAAGATATGTTGGATGTGGTTTGGTATTGCTAGGCACTATCATAGAGATGAGTTCGATATCACACTTTCGCTTGGCTGGAGAGTTGCTGAATGTATCAACTAACAAGGATGGAATAGGACTATCTTTAAAACTTTAGGACTAAAATAATCATAATCATCACCGAAAAAGCCTGCAGGATCCTGCGGGCTTTTTTTGTGCCATTTTTTTGTCCTTTAACCGCTCCCATAATTCCCTGAATTTTGGCAGAAAATAGAAAAGATGGACCTACAACGAACTAACAAAAGTGGAATGACACTCGGGCAGCTACTGGCATTATCGCTTATTCTCGGGCTTATGATCTTTACCCTCGTATACGTAACCAATCGTACAACTAAAAACACAACAGATATCACAAAAGTTAAAACAGGTTTCAAGCGGATTGGCAATAATGTAAATCATTTCATGTCTACCACCCATGACGAGCCTCAAATGATCATCAATAATACTGATTCTTGTAAAAAAGAAATCCTGAATGAATTGAAAAAATACAAGAAACGATAATCATGTATAGACTCACTCACATTTCTCAGGAAGCAGCTTCTATTTTCATGCAGGTGATAGCATTCATACTGCTCTACCTTACTCCTATATCCAACTATGTTCACCTGGTCCTGATTCTCATCGGTATTGACCTTTTCACTGGCATCTATGCATCGATGAAAGCAGGGCAGAGATTCGAAGGCCACAAATTGCAGGACACCTTGGAGAAATTCATTTTCTATGCTCTGGCTATTATCGTTGCTTATGTACTTCAGCGCATAATTAACGACGGCTCCGAACTAGCACGTATTGTTGCACTCTACATCGGAAGCATCGAGGTAAAATCTATTTATGAAAATATCAGCCGCATTACAAAGACAGATATTGTATCGTTGATGTGGGATTTGATCAAGGATAAGATTGAATCGATGGTCGTAAATCTAAAGGCAAAAAACAAAGAGGCAAAAGACGATGCTTAAATAATTTAACCATGGCAGGCTTTAAACCCATTTTAAAGGAAACTCTTGCATCAGAGGGATTGTACTCCAAAGATCCAGACGATCTCGGAGGGGAAACATACTTGGGTATTTCCCGTAAAAACTTTCCGCATTGGGCAGGCTGGACAATAATTGATGCAGCGAAGAAAAAGCCTGTATTTCCAAAGAGTTTAGTTTCAAATGTCACCCTGAACTATATGGTAGAGGCGTTCTACGCTAAGGAATTTTGGGTGCCTATAAAAGGGATCCAACTTACAAACCAAAAGGTTGCGCGTAGGATTTTTGATACTGCAGTTAATCAAGGGATTGTTAGGGCAATCAAGATCGAGCAACTGGCTCTTGACCTTCCTGCAACCGGCATCATGGATTTAATCACCATCACGAAACTAAACACTATCATATGAGAACAATTTTCGCTGCAATCATTTTTTCGGTACTTGTCGCCTGCGGGTCTCAGCTGCAACCTTCAAAATTAGTCCCTCCGGAGGCTAAAATTTCGGTTGTCGCTCATGTAGCCGCTCCCGCCATTGATAGCACCATTATTTTGAAAGATTCAATTGCCAGCTTGAGACAACAACTCTCTGCGGCTAAGGTGGTAATTCGTTTCTCCGATAATGATGCTCGGGCCAAACTTGAGCGAATTAAAGTATATGTTGCCATTTGCGAGAAAAGGGCAACAAACAAGAAATTTTTTTATGGATGGATTAAACGGGCAATTAAATGAAAACACAAACTAAAGTTAACTTGGGATTAACATTTTGGGCAATAGCAGCTATCATTATTTTTGTGCTGACTTCCTGCATGTCCGGCGACAAACTGCCAAAAAAAAGAGGCCTTCGCCTCGCAAAGACTGTTCTCACGCAGCCATTAACATAAAGGTGCAATCACACCACGACGAAAGCCAATAAGGCTTTTTGGGTGTGATTGCACCTATTTTATTGTGAGAAGTAGCAAAAATAAACAAAAAACAACCAAAACCAATGAAGGCACCATTTTCCTACTATGGGGGCAAACAGACACTTGCACCTGAGATTGCACAATTATTTCCGGCACACAGGCTATATTGTGAGCCATTCTGCGGCGGCGCGGCGGTATTCTTTCAAAAGCCAAAAGAAAACAGCACTGTTGAAGTGCTCAACGATACCAATCAGGAATTGATTAACTTCTTCCGTGTTTGCCAGAACGACTTTGTAAGCCTTGAGAAGGAGATCAGAATAAGCCTACATAGCAGAAGGTTATTCACCGACGCCTCGGTGATTTATAATAATCCTCATATGTTCTCAGAACTCAAGCGTGCCTGGGCTTTGTGGGTTTTAGCTGTTCAGGGTTTTGCCTCAATCATAGATGGCTCTTGGGGATATGACAAGGCTAAGCGGACGACCTCTAAGAAGATCATGAATAAGCGCGAATCGTTCACTGAGGAACTTGCCTATCGGCTGCAAGAAGTTCAATTAGAATGCACAGATGCCATCCGGATCATTAATAGCCGCGATGGTAAGGATGCATTGTTTTATTGCGACCCGCCCTATTTCAATAGCGACTGTGGCCATTATGATGGATATACAAAGGAAGATATGGATATGCTCCTAAAAACACTTACAAAGATTGAAGGTAAATTCATTGTCAGCAGCTACCCTAGCGACCTCCTTCAAGACTATGTTACAGCTCAAGGCTGGCATCAAAAGCGTTGGATTAAGAATGTAAGCGTAAATAAAGGCTCGGGGGGCGGTAAAAAAAAGACAGAGGTGATAACAGCCAACTTTGAATTAATTAGTGTTTAACGGCAGTTTTAAAGAGCGCTAACTGTCCTTTACTGACCAGATCCATGAGCTAATTTAGCTTCATAAATCCTTGTCAAATGAAACCTTATTACATACTCTTCCTCGCGATTCTGATCACAATGGCATCCTGCAGATCTTCTCAGAAAATCTCAGCCCGAAAATGTGCTAAGGCAGAAATGAAATATGAACTTGCATCCTACAAATGGGGATGCCCATTGCTGACCGGCTCCGATACCAACACCAACACGCACCAGGAAAGTAGCAAGCATGATACTACCATCCTTGTTCCGGTACCTGGCGACACAGTTCACGACGCGGATACAGTTTACGTGGGCAAGAATGGGCTTGTTAACACCAGCAAGAATCGACTTGATACACAATATGCCTGGAGCATGGCATGGGTAAATAACGGGATTCTGTTTCATTCGCTCTACCAAAAGCCATCAGAGATAGCTGTCACCATCAGGGATGCCATTCAAACCAATTCCTTTATTGAGACGAAAACCATTACGAAAACAATTACCATTAGGACCAACAATCTCACACAATGGCAGATTGGACAAATGTGGGCGGGCAGGTTGCTGCTGGCTACATTGTTTTTGTATTTTGGTACAATGCTTTTAAAACGTTACTTAAAGCCGCTGTAAAGAAAATTTAACTTAGTTAAACTTTTAGTATTCCCTTCAGGAAAGCAGGTCGAAAATCCGTTACCTTCTGCGATTTTTCGCCAAAGTGCCGGTAAATATATTTTATTGTACTTTCGATCGACGTATGTCCCAGGTGCGATTTCACTTCTGCGATCGTTGCGCCGCTCTCAAGTAATTTCCCAGCTCCTGTATGTTTAAAAGAATAAAATTTGTAAAGCTTTGACAACTTCAATGTATCACGGTAAATAGCAAAATACCTGGTAAAATGATTCTTACCACAAGCGACTTTCCCAGGAATGCCTTTATTACCGAATACATAGGAATCCCGAGGGTAACTCAAAAGCTTGAATTCATTACAAACCTCCAGTAAGGCATCTGGCATGGATATCCTCCTGGATCCTGTCTTGCCAGTATCGAACCTAATATACACAACCTGATTATAAAAATCAATGTCCTCGATCTTCATTAAACGAAGCTCGGTACCGGGCCTGCAGCACAAAAAGAACTGAAACAGGCTGGCCATGAACATTTGGGTATTATGAACAGCCACATATTCCAGGAATGTCACCATGTCCTGGTCCATCATCGGCCGCGCTGCAAGATCCTTTGTCTTCTTTCCCCTGGGCAAGTCATCCATGGGAATGCTCTCAACAATTTTCTTCTTTACAAAATACTGGAACATCATACCAACATTCTGCCGGTACTTATTGATGGTGATGCGGTCGAGTTTCTTATCGTTCACCAGGTAATCAAAGAATTCCTTCACCATCGCGTTAGTGATTTCAAAAGGCCGAAGGTCGCCAAATCCTTTGTTCTCCAGGAACTGGCAGAACAACCGGATCTTGCTATTATACGATTCGTAGGACTTTGGCGATATCTCCTGTTTCTTTTCAAGCAGGAACTGCGACATGTTCTTCCGGAGGTGGTTGAAATCTTTCTTCATGGATCCCCAGTGCGACTTTACTGCGCTGTATTCGATCTCATCAGTATAGATATATTTCGTTTTATCCCATGGCCGCCATCCGGAGGTGAGTTTAGATGTATAATAGCTGATTATCTCATCAGCATATTTCCGTTTTTCAGGATCTGTTTTCTTCGCAAAACCCTTATAAACACGAAATCGCTGCATCAATCCCTTGGGATTAAAGCAGCGATATTCAATAAACCATTTATTCTCACCTGCTACCAGGTAAGGCAAAACAACTTCAATGTTTTTCATTTTGAAAGTAGTTGTGCGTCCCCACGCCAAGCAACTTTTGTCTGAAAAACGTGTCTATTTTTTCATTCAATTCCTGTAAGCCTTGATAGACGGTACTTACAAGAGTAATGTGGAGCGTAAGGGAGTCGAACCCTTGACCTATAGACTGCCAGTCTATCACTCTAGCCAACTGAGCTAACGCCCCATTTCCCGGATCAGTGTGAGTTGCTGGTGCAACCTTTCAAAGATACCGGAGCGCAAAAGTAGGGAA
>JBBRYZ010000203.1:0-5425 GCA_038237165.1 Bacteroidales bacterium
GACAGAAAAGGGGCCATCAGCACACAGCAAGCAAAAATTCCGGCATTTTGCCTTTGTTAATGCACCTATGAACACCAACGTGGCATACGAATATGGCCCATTCAAATCTTCCACTGCCCCTAAACCGGGATTTATACTTGAAAGGGGCGCTATGCATTTTTACAGCGACAACTTCATGTTCAAAGGGAAAGGCAATCTTGGTTTGTATTCGAGCCGCAGCTATGGCGCTATTTTTCGTGATTTTGCAATGCCTTCAACGTATAGCTACACAAAATTGCCTTTTCTGTTATTTGACCTGAAACTTGGACCTGTGATGCACCTGGAAGTAACCAAAACGTTAAAACTGAATTTATATGCCAATATCGGTGGACTGATCAGCTATGGTGGCTATGTTTCTGAAAAAGTTAATACTCAAGGCAATTTTACCATTTTTTATCTTCCTACATTTCCTGCCATAGCTTTGCAAACAGGGTTTGGTATGGACTTACTAATCAAAAGATTCATAGTTGGTGCTCAATACACCATGGCCAAAGGAAAATTCAAATTTGATATTACCGAAGATCCTAACGTATATGGCGAATCGGCTCCAACAGAAAAACCAAGTGAATATAATGTTTCATTAGACAGTTTCAGGGTGTATATAGGGTATTATCTTCGAAAACAAACTCGTTAAAATTAAGGATACATTAATAAAAACAGCCCCGCCATCGTTCCCGTTTTCCTTTGTGAATGGAACTAATCCATTTCCACAATTCAGGAAAACTTACGACAGCCGGGCTGTTTTAAATCAAAGAACTATAGCTGTTATGCCGCACTCACCACCTCTACCGGCTCCAAATTAAAGTCTGCATCCACAGAAGTAATATTCAGCGTTATTTCAGCAGCTATTTCAGCTGGTACCTGGTAACGCTGGCAACTGCAGTTGATGCGGTAGCTGCCGGTTAACAAATCGCTGAAAATATAATACCCGTCTTCATCTGTTACGGTTACCAGGTCGTATTCCGGAATAGATACAGTTGCGCCTTCCACAGGCAGACCCGTGTTGCTGTCGAGAACAATTCCCGATATTTCACCTTGCTCAGCATCCACATTTTTGGATGATTTTTTACGGCCGCCTCCAACACGAAGCAAACTGTATTCGCGGTAAAATTCAGGAAAGGTTTCGGAAACAAAGATGGCAAACGGATCGAAATTTTCCTTCAGAATTTTATTGCAATCCTTGAACAAAGATACAAGTTCCTTACGGCTTGCTTTGCGGTCGTTTAACTGATTACGGGTTTCGGTAAGGATAGTTCCGAAATCGGTAACAGCAGCTCTGAACTGTACTATTTCCTCATTCGTGAAACCGAAACCTACGGCATCCGTCTTAAACTCTTCGATGGAATCAGCTACCTGCAAGGCATTGGTGTAAAGCTTATACGCAGTGGTTTTATACGCCAGCGATTTATAAGCTTTCATACTCTGCAACAAATTCAGGTTGTTGTGTTTCTGTGCGATCAGGATTCCCAGGCCGGTCATCCGTTTTAGTTTCTCACGCACAATTACCATTGTTTCCCGCTTTGGACCGTAAACTATAGATACAGGCGGAACCAGTTCTGTGATCAGTTCTTCAATCCGGTTATCCTTGCTTATAAATGCCGCCTTGGCGGTTAGTATTTCAGTTTTGTCTTCGAGTACTTCCGGATGATTATCCATAACCCTGATAAGCGATTTGTAACGTTGGTGTTTTGAAATCTGGTTATTCATGATATTAGTTTTTTATTGTTTTAAAAAATGCTGATTCAAACAGTGTTTAAAATGCATTTAAATATCTTTTAAATCTATACAATCTAAATCAGCGGTTAATTTGTTGTATTCAAAGTGAACAGTAAGTATTTACCATTTCTCCGTTTAAGCGCTGAACTTTCAGGGTGGAGATTGTCCCAACGATGGTTTCCCTATGCGCCGGAAAATAAAAATGCGCCGGTCGGGGATAAAATCATTCGCAATTTCCTCTGTTATAATCTCAGCTACAGGCAGCAATAGTCCTGTAACCGGCAGCACAACCAGTTCGAAGGCTACTTCAATAATTAAGGGCATGCAGTTATTTAGTTGATCAGTCATAGCTTTGGAGCGTTAATGAGTTTTTAGGTTTTGTAAAAAGGATTACTGAACTATTTTGCCGAATCCATCATTTGCACTGGCAGAATCATCATTTGCATTGGCGAAGTCGTTTTTCCCATTGGCGGAAACGTAATTCGCCTTGGAAAAATCATTTTTGCAGCAGGCAGAGTGATTGAAGTCAATTGCGGAAACTTCATTTGCAATTGCGTAAGTATCGTTTTCAATTGCAGAGGGATAATTTGTATTGGCGGATTCGTTTTTGCAGCAGGCAGACCTATTGAACTCAATTGCGGAAGTATCATTCGTAATTGCGCAAGTGTTGAACTTAATTGCGGAACCATAAACTGAATTTCCGAAAGTAATGTTGCAGATGCCCGGATTAGGCAACTTGCTATGAAAAATGTGATTTATAGTAATCTGTTTCATTTGGTTTATGGTTGCTATTTTATTTGTGGTGATTTTGTTCCGGGCTTCTAATATATAAATGCGGAAGCGTGACATGTACTCGTTCATTACAAGAATTGATTTTCATATTTACTTTGCAAAGCAATAAATTACAGGCATTTAGATAAATGTTGACAATTTGTTAGTTCATGATTATACCTGTATGATGGAAAGCTTTTTGTTTTATCTTTGGTGAAACATACTGATGAAGAATATTTTACGCTATAAATATTTTCAGATGCCTTCAAAATCAGAAGCTTATTCAATTATCCAGCAACTTGTTCATCGTTTCAGCGAGCAAATTGATTCCTATAAATCAGGACTTTATAACGAAACTTTAACACGCCGCGATTTTATCGACCCTTTCTTTAAAGCATTGGGTTGGGATATTGACAATTCGCAGGGGTATGCCGAGGCATATCGTGAAGTTATCCATGAGGATAAAGTAAAGATAGGGAAGGCAACCAAAGCTCCGGATTATTCATTCCGGTTAGGTGGAGGTAAAAGATTGTTCTTCGTCGAGGCCAAGAAACCGAGTATTGATATTAAGGGTGATATAACGGTTGCCTACCAGATTCGTCGCTATGGCTGGAGCGCCAAATTACCGGTTAGCATAATAACCGATTTCGAAGAGTTGGCTGTTTACGACTGCACAAAAAAGCCAAATCCTACCGACAAGGCAGCCGTTGCGCGTATCAAATACCTGAAGTTCGAAAAATACCTTGAAGAGTTTGATTATCTGTGGGATACCTTTTCGAAGGAACAGGTATTGAAAGGCAGTTTCGACCGCTATGTGCAAAGCGACACGGTTAAAAAAGGAACGGCTACGGTTGATAAAGAATTCCTTATCTCTCTTGATACCTGGCGCACATACCTGGCAACCAGTATCAGCATTAAAAACAAACAACTCGACGAGGACGAAATTAACTTTGCCGTTCAGCAAACCATCGATCGGTTGATTTTCCTGCGCATTGCCGAGGACCGCGGCGTGGAAACTTACGGACAGCTTAAAGCCTCAATACACCTGAAGGGAGATGCCTACCAGAACCTTTTCTTTAACTTTAAACAAGCCGACGAAAAGTACAATTCGGGTCTGTTCGATTTCAAAAAAGATGTAATTTCCGAAAATCTTATAATTGATAACAAGGTTATAAAAACCATTATCAACGAGATGTATTACCCCGAAAGTCCTTACGAGTTTTCGGTACTTTCGGTCGAAATACTTGGCAGCGCGTACGAACAGTTCCTGGGCAAGCAGATTAAAATTGATTCGGGTCACCGGGCTAAAATTGAGGAAAAGCCCGAAGTACGCAAAGCCGGAGGCGTTTATTATACGCCTCAGTATATAGTTGAGTATATTGTTAAAAACACGGTTGGTAAACTTATTGAAGGTAAAACCCCGAAACAGATTGCCGGAATTAAAATCGTTGATCCCGCTTGCGGAAGCGGCAGTTTCCTGATAGGCGCTTACCAATACCTGCTCGATTATCATAAGAATTTTTATACCGATAACGGAACCAAAACAGGCAAAAAGGACAGCCCCACCACACCCGAAGGCAGCCTCACTTCGGCAGAGAAAAAACGCATACTGCTTAATAATATTTACGGAGTTGATATTGATGTAAATGCCGTTGAAGTTACCAAGTTAAGCCTCTTACTTAAATGCCTCGAAGGCGAAACCGCCACTTCGCTGGCGCAGCAATCGCAGCTTTGGCACGAAAGGATATTGCCGACACTGGACGGTAATATTAAAAGCGGCAATAGCCTGGTGGATACCGATTATTATGATTCGGTTATTGACTTTGGCGATGAACGTAAAATCAAACCTTTCAGTTGGCATAAGGCTTTTCCGGAAGTTTTTATCCAGGGTGGATTTGATGTGGTGATTGGGAATCCACCGTATGGGGTAGGTTCAGATGAAGCAATCAAGAAATATTTCACTCAACATTACAGAACTGTAGAAGGGAGGTATGATAACTTTGAATTATTCATAGAAAAAGGAATAAAAATTTTAAACTCCAATGGATTGTTTGGTTTTATTATTCCAAGTCCATTTCTTACAAATTTATATTCACGAAAACTTAGGGAACATATTGTATCAACCTGCCATGTAAATGAAATTATTAGCTTTTCGATACCTGTTTTTGAAGATCCAACAGTCCATACTTGCATATTGATTGCAAGTCCATCTTTACTTCCAGGAAACAAAGTCATTATTAAGAATAATGTCGATTCTATTGAAAGATTAAATTCAAATGATAGCTTTATAATATTTCAAGACGAAATAAAGGACAATCTAAATTTTGTTATTGATTTATTTGTAAATCCAGTTGCTAAAATTATAATTGATAAATTACAGGCCAGAAGCATACTGTTAGGTGATCTTTGCTTTATAAGACAGTGTATAAAAACTGGTGATGATGAAAATCTAGTTCGAATGTCAGATACAATAATAGAGGAGCCTTGGAAAAGTAGTCTTAGAGGTAAATCAATTTCAAGATATGGCACAATTGAAAAAAATATTTATCTGAAATATGGTGATTGGTTAGCAAGAAATTGGAAGAATAAAACTTTTTATGAAACAAATAAAATAGCTATACGTGAAACTGGGAAAAGAATTACAGCAACACTAGATCTAGATAAACGATATTTTCTTAGCTCGCTTTATGCAATTTATTACAAGAAAGAAGAATTAAACAATGAGATTGATCTAAAATTCTTGTTAGGAGTATTAAATTCAGAACTTGCAAACTACTTTGTCAAACTTATTGCTTTGAGTTTAACAGAAGGAGCATTCACAAAAGTGAGAACAAATCAACTTGCACGTTTACCAATTGTGGTTTTGAATTCATTAGAGGCTGTGAATTTAAAGAATGAA
>JBBRYZ010000204.1:0-5408 GCA_038237165.1 Bacteroidales bacterium
AGGTTTTCGCCCATTACAGCCAATCCTATTAGTCCTATATCTGCTAATTTTTTCATTCTTTTTCTTTTTGAAATTCAAGTTTCAGTTATTATTTGCCCCTAAGTTAGTTATTACAATTTTTATACGGTGAATAATTTCATGTGCAATACAATTTTATTGAATAACATCCAAATAGCTGAAAATAGGTACAACTCAATGGTAAAAAAATAACCCACTTAAATACAGCTATTTAAGTGGGTTATTCAGTAGCCTCAACAGGAATCGAACCTGTATCTAAAGTTTAGGAAACTTCCATTCTATCCGTTGAACTATGAGGCCAATTGATCGGGCAGCAAAAGTAATGCATAATTATGTATTGAGCAAACCGGAAATTTCGGGAATCCTGTAGGCTTACTGGTTTGCTACTTAATACTTGATAAATAGACGGAAATCCTGAATTTTAATCAGTCTGGTATCTGAGACGGAATTTTTCGTGATGGTTGCATCCTTTACTAAAAGTGGAAAAGCACTCTTACTATTAAAAATAAGCCAAAAACAACAAGAAATATCCCGACTAAATGATTAACCAATACCAATATTTTAACGTTCAGGTGGTCCTTAATTCTATGAGCAATAAATACCTTTAATACATCAGCACTTAGAACTGTGACCAGAGTACCTATAAAAAAAGTCATTATCCTGTGTTTATCTCCGCCTAAAGTGGCACTCACCCCTACCATAGCCGAAATCCAGAAAAACCACACAAAGGGATTCATTATGTTGAGAAAAAAACCCTTCAAAATATAAGTCAGTGGACCAGGCACACGAATTTCTATTCCTTTGTTGTCATCTTCAATATGGATTTTATGAAGGAAGGTATATATCCCAAACCCAATCAATATCGAGCCTCCGATTATACCAACAATCATGTAATTGTTTTTTTGGTTTATCAGTTGTAAGGCGCCCAATAACGCAAGATATACTACACTAACATCGCTCAGGAAAATTCCAAAAGCAAGAAATATGCCCGCTTTCAATCCCCGGTGTATGCTGGTTTGCAGCAAGGTGAACAATGCCGGTCCAAGTAATGCCGATAATGTTAGTCCGAGAATGATGCCTTGTAAAAAGGGGTGCATGTTTAGGAGTTGGGGATTGGGGGTTTGGTGTTAGGGAGCGAATGGGACTGAGGGACTAAGGGACGGAGGGACTAAAGGACTGAGAGACGGGTGTGAGTTTTTGAGCTTTTTGAGTAAATCAGATTCTCGCTTCGTATTAATATCTCCCATTAACTATTTTCTATTAACTATTTTCTATTTTCAAGAAACTCCATCCAACTATCGAGTTTCGTACTTTTCAGAACACGAGGGAATTTCGTCTGCCCGCCTTCTTTCCCGTTAAGTTTCATCCAGTTATAAAAGACTGAAGGCTCCATAACTTCGGCAGTTACTTCGCGTATAGCATGAAGTCGTTCGGTACGGTAATCGTCGTTGAGCAATTTAAGGTTTTCGTCAAGCATAGCAGCAGCCATCGTCGGATCCACCGGTGAGTCACTACCAAGGAACCATTTGTGGGCGAACATACCTTTGTCGTGTTTTACACCTGCTACCGCAAACTCGCGGATGGGAACATTTAACTCTTTTGAAAGCATTTCAACGGCATGATTCAGGTTTTCCTGGGAAATGTGTTCGCCGCATAAACTCAGAAACTGCTTGGTACGGCCAGTAATTACAATCTCGCTCAATACTTTGGAGGTAAAACGTATAGTATCGCCGATTAAGTAACGCCATGCACCTGCACAGGTTGTAATCAGCAATCCATAATCCTTGTATTCCTCTACTTCACTGATGTTTAATACAGTTGCATCAGGTTTAAGGTTGCCGTCGTCATCAAAATTTGTTTCGTTAAATGGAACAAACTCATAGAAAATGCCATTATCCAGCACCAGTTGCATGGCATTGGTTTTCGGCCGGCTTTGGTAAGCAATAAATCCTTCCGATGCCAGGTAGGTTTCCATGTATGTAAGCGGCCGGGCTAGTAATTTTTCAAACCCTTGCTGATAAGGCGCAAACGAAACACCTCCGTGCACATAAATGCTGAGGTTAGGCCACATATCGTGTATGGTATTGAGGTTGTATGTTTCTATAATTTTTTCGAGAAGTATCTGCAACCAAGATGGCACGCCGCTAATTACCCCAATATCCCACTCAGGAGCTTTTTTTACAATCTCTTCAAGTTTGGAAGTCCAGTTGGTTTCTTTCGAAATACGGTTACCCGGCTTATAAAAATGTTGAAACCAAAATGGCAGGTTCCCGGTAGTAATGCCCGACAGATCGCCTTCGTAATAGGTACCGTTAAACTGGAGCTGGGTGCTTCCTCCAAGCATTAAAATTCCCTTCGAATAAAACTCATTCGGGAAATCGTATTTTGATAATGACAACAGTTGCTTTATACTGGTTTTTTTGATTGCGCGAAGCATATCCCGGGTAACCGGAAGGTATTTGCTTGCAGCCCCCGAGGTGCCCGAACTCAGCGCAAAGTATTTTACCTGTCCCGGCCAGCTAACATAGGCTTCACCATTCAGTGCACGATACCACCACCGGCGGTGCATGCTGTCGTAATCAAAAAGTGGAACTTGCTGTTTATATAATGGAAGCGGATTACGCTGCCTGAGCATCTCCTGGAAATTATATGCTTCGCCGAAAGAGGTAAGCTGAGCCTGACGGAGTAATTTACGAAGCGTACGGATCTGAATTTTATAAGCATCCTGAGACTTCAGATTCTCAATAGGCATTTTGCCCCTGAGCTCAATGGCGCTCTTAATAATTGATCCAAGTATGGGCATAGTTTTAAATAATTAATAATTGCAGTTGGCTAAATTAGAAATAATTTCTAAATTCGTACATAAGAATTAGCAGACTCTTAACGTATTTTAACCACAATCTCCAGATGACAAGTCCCATAAAAAATATATTCCGTCGCATAGTTACAGGTATTCTGGTATTTACAGGGCTGATTTTACTTTGCCTGGCCGCATTTCTTATATTTGCCACGCTTACAGATTATAAACCCGGTGCTAAAGAAACCATAGCTATCACAAAAACTACTTTACCGGATACTGTCCCGGCCGGCAGCCTGAAACTTTACACCTGGAACATCGGATATTGCGGGTTGGGAGCAAAAATGGACTTCTTTTATGAAGGCGGAACCATGGTTAGGCCCGAAAAGGAATACTATGAGCGTTGCCGCGATAGCGTTGTTAAACAGCTTTCGGAATTTAACAAGCCTGATTTTATCCTTTTGCAGGAAGTTGACCAACATTCGGCTCGCACTTACTATGATGACCAGGTGGAACATATCAGCACAACATTAAAAGAATATACCGCTTTGTTTGCACTTAATTACAAAGTTCCTTTTGTACCGGTGCCTCCTGCATCACCTATGGGGAAGGTAAGAAGCGGAATTTTATTAATGAGCCGGTTTCAACCAATCGAAGTTACACGCTATCAGTTTCCTTCGGCATACAGCTGGCCAAAAAGACTTTTTATGCTCGACCGCTGTTTTATGCTCACCCGCTACAATGTGAGCAATGGCAAACAACTGGTAGTTATCAACACCCATAATTCGGCTTATGCCGATGCGGCTGATATGCGTGCCAAAGAGCTAAAGTTGTTTAAAGATGTGATTGTGAGCGAATATGCCAAAGGAAATTATGTGATTGCCGGTGGCGACTGGAACCAGAATCCGGGACCTTACGATAAAAACCAGGTTCATGATGGAAATGTAGCGTATGCCATTTCGCCCGGAATTCCGGCTGATTTTCTACCGGAAGGTTTTAGCTGGGCATTTGATCCGAATAACGCCACCAATCGCGATGTGGATAAGCCATACACCAAAGGGAAAACGCCAACTACCGTTATCGACTTCTTTGTGCTTTCGCCAAATATAAAACTGATTTCAGCCAGTACGGTGCAAAATAATTTTGAATTTGCCGATCATCAGCCGGTGGGGATTGAAGTGGAGTTGAGATAAAATAGTGAGGCTGAAATTGCTATATTGCCTGAAATCCTAAAAGGCATTGCAAGCCTGAAAGTTTCTGCCAGGCGTTAATTCTGAACAATTGAAATTCGAAAACGATGGAACATAAAGCTAAATCAATACGGCCGTTCATTGGCGCCAAAGACTTTGAACTTTCAAGGAAGTTTTACCTGGATTTAGGATTCCAGGAAAGTGTATTGAATCCTACCATGTCATATTTCAAAACCGATGGATTGGGCTTTTATTTACAGGATGCTAATGTAAAGGATTGGATAGACAATACTATGATTTTCCTGGAAGTTGATGATGTTGGTCGCTTTTGGAATGAGCTTTTAACATTAAACCTGACAGCCAAATATGAAGGTGTAAGGATAATCCCGATGAGGGAGAACGATTGGGGCCGGGAATGTTTTATTCACGATCCGTCGGGAATTCTTTGGCACATCGGAGAATTTTTTATTTAACAGAATTTCCGTGGTGCGCGAAACTGCAATAAAATTTGCCGCTCTTAAAAACAATAACATTACGGCTTACTCTTCCTCACCAAACAATCCCGCCGAGATTCCATCTGCAAAAAGCCTTCCTTTAGTAGTAAGTATAAGTTTGCCATCCTGATAAATCATCTGATTCTTTTCTATATAAATTTGTGCCTCAACCTGAAGCTTTTCAGCAATCACTTCCCCGAATTTTTGCCTTACCAGTTCAAGATTGCATCCCCACATGGTTCGTAGGGAAGTCATAATATATTCGTTCAGCTGGGTTACAGTGCTAAGCTCTTCCATTTCTGCGGAAACTTTCCCAGACGCCGCAGTTTCGATGTATTTTACAAGGTTAGCCACATTCCAACAACGTGAAGTGCCATTGTACGAATGAGCCGACGGACCAACACCAAGATAGGGTTTGCCTTGCCAATAGCCTGTGTTATGGCGCGAATAAGCGCCAGGAAGGCAGAAATTTGAAATTTCGTAATGCTCATACCCATGCTCTTTCATCATCCGGATCAGGATGTGATAATGTGAAAGTGAAAGGTTTTCATCCACCGGTTTCATCTTCCCTTTCCGTATCATCACTTCCAGCGGAGTTTTATTCTCAACGGTAAGTGAGTAAGCGGAAATATGCTGAATTCCAAAGGAGAACGTTTTTAACAGGTTTTGTTCCCATCCCTCGTCGGAAAGGGTTGGTATGCCGTAAATAAGATCGATACTCAGGTTGTGAAATCCTGCTTGCTGCGCATCCGTAATACATTCGGTAACCTGTTCGGAAGTATGGGTGCGGCTCAGAAAATCCAGGTCTTCCTGCCGGAAGGATTGTATGCCGATACTCAGTCGGTTAATACCTGCATTTTTCAATGCCGAAAGTTTTTCAGGGGTCAGGTCATCAGGATTTGCTTCGAG
>JBBRYZ010000205.1:0-5195 GCA_038237165.1 Bacteroidales bacterium
CATATATCAAGAATTGAGAATGACCGTTCGGATATTGAACTTGCAACTTTGAGTAAAATAATTGAGACAGGCTTGGGTAAAAGATTGGAAATTACTGTAAAGTAAAAGACAAATAGCCACAACGGCACCTATCCATAATGCGCAGTTTCCCCGATAAATCGGGACAGGCTGTGTTCGTTGAATCATTGGAAATCTTTACATACATTTCCCGATAAATCGGGACAAGTTGTGTTGGCAGACAGTTGAAGTGCAATCAACTCCCGCACTGCGGCTAGCTGAAACGTTACCACTAAAAGAAAAATGGGAAAAGGTCTGATCCACCATTTCCCATTAACTATTTTCTTTTAACTATTTTTAAACGTATTCCTTAACCCCCACTTCTCCCTTCAGCACCATAAGTCCGTTAAAAGCCAATGCACGCATTTCATCTTCTCCCGGATAAATATAAACCGGAGCAAATTTAAATACTCTTTCAATAATCAGGTTGGTGATCCATTTGCTGTGAGCAACGCCACCGGTAAGTAAAATAGCATCTACATCGCCTTTAAGCACAGGAACCATGGAGCCAATGCTTTTGGCTACCTGGTAAGCTAATGCCTCAAGAATAAACTTTGCTTGCTCATCGCCGCTTTGTGCGCGCTGTTCTGCTTCGTAAGCGCTGTTGGTTCCAAGGTAGGCCACAATGCCGCCGTTGCCAACAACCATTTTTATTATTTCCTTTTCGGAATATTTGCCGCTGAAGCAAAGCCGCACCAGATCGCCTGTTGGTAAGGTTCCGCTGCGCTCGGGCGAAAAAGGGCCTTCGCCGTCTAAACCCTGATTTACATCAATTACACGCCCTTTCTGGTGAGCGCCAATTGTAATTCCTCCGCCCATATGAACCACAATCAGATTCATGTCCTCATAGTGTTTCATGATGCTCTTGGCATGCTGGCGGGCAATGGATTTCTGGTTTAGCGCATGGAAGATAGAAATCCTTTTGAAAAGCGGATGTCCTGATACGCGTGCAATTTCATCAAGCTCATCAACCACAACAGGATCGGCAATATATGCTTTAGCATTGGGCAATGCACGTGCAATATCATCGGCAATCAATCCGCCGAGATTACTTGCATGTTCTTTAATAGGATGGTCATGCAAATCCGACTTCATGGCCTCATTCACCAGATATACACCAGATGAAATAGGTTTCAACATTCCACCACGGCCTACAACAGCCTGGATGAGATCAAGCTGAATTTCGGCTTCTTCAAGTTCTTTGTATATGATTTCCTTGCGGAAACGGAACTGGTCAGCCACATGCTCAAACTGTGCGAGTTCCTCACTCGGATGTGTGATGCTCTTCACAAAAACCGGATTCATATTCTGATAAACCGCAATTTTTGTTGAAGTTGAACCGGGATTTATCGCAAGTATGCGGAAGTCTTCCATTTTTTTGGTTAGTTAATAGTTAAAAGTTAATGGTTAACGGTTAATGGTACTTGAATGTCAATATAGGCAACAGTTTCCTAAGTAAACCATTAACTATTTTCTATTTTCCATTAATTATTAACTTTTCTTTCCGTCATTAACGGATTCAAAAGCTCCCAATTACTTAGCCATTAAAGCGGCGAGAGCAATTGAGTAAGTTTTAGTGAGTGCACTATCACCACGCGAAGTAAGTACGCAAGGTACGCGTGCACCGGCAACATAAGCTGCCAGTTCGGCTCCTGCCAGTTTGGTGCCGGCTTTGAAGAAAACGTTACCGGATTCGATGTTTGGGAAAAGTAAACAATCGGCATCACCGGCAACAGATCCTGTAATTTTTTTGATCTTTACTGATTCCATATCAATAGCAGCATCGAGCGAAAGTGGCCCATCCACTATACAGCCTGCAATTTGTCCGCGATCGCTCATTTTGGCAAGTATGGCGCCATCAACACAAGCGGGCATTCCAGCAAGCATTTGCTCGGTAGCGGCAATAACGGCAACTTTTGGTTTTTCAACTCCTATTGCTTTTGAAACGGCTGCAAGATAACCAATCATTTTTATCTTTTGCTTCAGATCCGGCTGAGGAATAATAGCAACATCAGCAATAGTAAGCAGTTTGTGATAGGTAGGGAATTCCATAATTGAAACATGCGATAATACGGCTCCTTCGCCTGTAATTCCCGTTACCTTATTGAGGATGGCACGCATGTATTTATCAGTACTTAGCGATCCTTTCATCAGCAGGCTTGCCTTACCTTCGTTGATTTGCTGAACCGCTAGCGTTGCAGCTTTGATTTCGTTAGGCTCGTTAAGGATTTCAAATTTGCCGGAATCCATATGGTGCTCCTGGCATATTTTTTTAATATTAGCTTCGTCGCCGGTAAGCGTGGCTTCAACGATTCCTTTTTCAACTGCTGCATAAACAGCTTCGATGGTGTGTGCATCGTTAGCGAATGCTACTGAAATACGCTTTTTAGGTTTGCTTTTCAGCAAATCAAACATCTGTTCTAATTTGGTAATAGCCATAATGATTTTGTATTGTTACTGTTATAACACGTAAAAGTTTAAGAAATTCAATGTTTTTGGGCTGCAAAATTAGTCATTTCCCTTTCATTTCCGAAGGATAACTTATAGTTTTATTGCTATTTAGAATATATTTAATTAAGCAGGATTTGAAATGGTTTGAAGAGGCGTTTTACATTCAGGTTGTAGTTGAGACGGAAGTCAGAAGACCGAATAAGAAAGACCGAAGACGGAAGTCCGAAGACGGAAGTCCGAAGACGGAAGACCGAATAAGGAAGACCGGAGATAGAAGGCCGGAGTCCGAAGGCAGAAGGCAAAAGGAAGAAGACCGGAGTCCGAAGACGGGAGATGGAAGCTCGAAAATGGAATTTGGATTAAGGATTGATATGCTATACAAGCAGGACGCAACAACCCTGAATTAAGAAAGGTTTTTTGCAGCAGAACAAAAAAATATTCACATGGCAAGTAAGTAGTCCTGACTTCCGTCTTCCGACTACTTTCTACCATCATTTAAAATCGAAGAAACCGTGAGCTTACTTCGTATAAAAGTCTATCATTTTCTGAATGGCTGCTGAGCAAACCGGGCAGAACTTGTCTCCTTTAAAAGTACGCATCAGGCAATCGGGCGAAGGGCGATAAACTCCTTTGGCTACATATCCTGCACCTTCGTAAACGCCAAGAGGAAACATTGAACTCTTGTCAGCGGGCGTTGGAACAGGCGTATTTGCCGGAAGCATACCTTTCCACTTGGTATCGAATTTTACCAGTGTGGTAATATTGGGCTCCCAGGGTTCGACATTCAAGGGGTACATATCGTTGAATGAGGTTGATCCGTCATCGTATTCATCAGCCAGAGCGGCAAAACCATGCCCGAATTCGTGAACGAAAATTTTTGCCGATGAGGCATTGCTGTTTACCGAAGCACTATATAAATTATAAATGGCGCCACCTCCGTATTTCGTGGTATTAACCAGGATATAAATCTGGTCGTAAGGCGCATTGGCTCCCAGGTTGCGGACATCCTGATTATCCGTTGTCATAAGGTACCTCTCGGAATCGAAGGTGTAAAATGAACTGTTGAGTATTGTGTTTTTCCAGATTTTTTCAGCCGGAATATCAGTACCACTCTCAGCGGATGGCGCCAGTACAGCGCGGATATTAAATTTGTCGCGGTTTCGGGTATAAGGATCAAAAGTGAAAAGACCGACGGCAAACTTATCACAATCGGCTTTAAACCGGTCCATTTCCTTTGCGGTATAGCCTTCGGGTATAATCACTATGTCAATTTTGTTAGCCGGATCGCCCGAAATCAGCGCATCGTAAACCGGGAAAACCATCTGTCTTTCTTCCGAAATAAAGTAATTCTTCATTTCAATGGTATATTCGAATTTCTTTACATAAACACCCAAAGTATTCCGGCTGTAAATCTCAATCCGTATATCATTTTTAGGAAACGGCATCACGGTGGTTTCGCTAAAAGTGCGGGTTGTAAGTTTCGCTTCCTCTGTGAACCGCCACTCATCAAATAAAGTACAATACCCACGGCTGAATATCAGTTTGCCTGATTTTAAATCAAAGGCCTTAAAGTAATATTCACCGTAGTTCAGTGTGTCAATCAGTGAATGGTGTGAGCCTCCCCAATAAGGTTCCGTTTTCACCTGGTCGATAGAGTAAATCTCCTGTTTATTAGTGCCTGTATGAAAATAATCGATGCGTAAAGTCTTGTTTGTGAACCAATCGTCGAACGAGGCAAAAGCCTGGAATGATAATATAAGCAGAAGGGCAGGAAGGAGAATCTTTTTCATGAGGAAGTGGGATTATTTGGAGGATCAAAAGTATAAAATGAAATGAAATACTGCATCTTTTTTTAATGTTAACGTTTCACTGAATTTGCAAGAAATGTTTCGATATTTTTTTTCAAATGATCAGCAGAATTGAACAAAACTAAATTTTAACAGTTTTTATGTGTTAAACCAAAACCGATTATCCGGGCAAGCTTTTTTGTAACTTTGTACTCCTGAAAAACTGGTGATTTTCTGAACAATTCGGGCAGAATCCAATTTGTCGACAGCACCGGAGTGAATAGCCAATACAAACCTTAATCAAGGGTTAAATTAATCTGAAATTTTTACATGTAACACATTACCAAGGTTTCAGATCCCTGGAGGATTAGTATAACAGCCGGTGATTATTTTCAACAACCTGGTTACATTACTTACTTTTAAATGATTCATTGAATGATAGTTCAGAATAAAACAAATGTTACTGCCGAGGATAAATGGGTTAAAATTATTGCTCCTTACCGTAACGGCGACAAACTGCATAGCTGGTGGCAGATCGCGAATACCTTTATACCTTATGTTATATTATGGGTGCTGATGGTGATCAGTTTAAAATACAGTTACTGGATTACTGTGCCTTTGATACTGATTTCAGCTGGTTTTCTTGTGAGGCTGTTTATCATATTTCACGATTGTGGACATGGTTCCTTTTTCAGTTCGAAGCGGATGAGTGAAACCGTAGGTTTTATTTTCGGAGTGCTGGCTTTTACCCCTTACAGGCGCTGGCATCATTCGCACCTCGAACATCACCGTCATGTTGGCAATCTGGATAAACGCGGTTTGGGCGATGTATGGACACTAACTGTTGACGAATACCTGGCATTGCCAAAACGCAAACAGCTGGCTTACCGTATATTTCGA
>JBBRYZ010000206.1:0-5183 GCA_038237165.1 Bacteroidales bacterium
GATTGAAAGTGGCATCACAACTCCCATAATAAAAAGGAACAGCGCAAATATAATATCGTAAAACCGAAATCCGCTCCATGCCGGGTGATCCAATTGCGTGGCAAGAGTAAGGGCAACCGGAGTGCCAATCAAAGTAAATAACGCTATAAAAAAAGAGTCGCCACTGGATATCCAGAACATATCAAAACCTCTCAAAGCATCTATTGATACTATCCGTTTAAGACCTCGTTTTTCTTCCATAAATTGTATAGAAATTTGAAACATGTGATTAATAAATAGATTGCCCGTTTAAATAATTTATTCAAAGATAAATAAGTAAAGCTTTTGATTTTTCAGGATATAAAAATATGTTTTCACGATAAAATATTTCTTACAAGATTCAAATTAGCGATACGTGTAATTTTCATTTTTGCAGTAGCTTATAATCCTGCCGAATACATCTTTTTCAACAGCCACTTTGGGCGTAAGTTTAAGTTTCATACCGACTGAATGTGCCGATATTTTTCTTTTTAATATTTTCCTTCCAACTAATTGGATTACTTGTATTTCTATAGCATTTAGCAATGGGCTTATCAAATCAACCTGCAATCCACTGCTTTGAATCACTGACAAAATAAAATTCCTATTATTGTCGTCAGATGGTAGTGAATCTAAATTTACAAGAATGACTTCGGCAAGGTCGAAAAATGATTTACCTGCTGATGGATAAATTTTTCAAGCACATCAGAATAATATTCAGCCGATAAGAGTTCAATAGTACAATCACCTGGAATTTTTCTTTACCTTCGATGTGCTGAACAGATACTGAAAATGAAATTTATAATCGACGACAAAATACCTTATTTAAAGGGAGTTCTTGAGCCCTATGGAGAAATACTTTATATTCCCGGATCTAATTTTACCCCCGAAATTGTTAAAGATGCCGATGCCCTGATAACCAGGACACGTACAGCCTGCAACGCACAATTATTGGCCGGTTCATCCGTAAAATTTATTGCAACGGCAACTATAGGCTACGATCATATTGATACCGCTTACTGTGATAAAGCCGGTATAGTTTGGACAAATGCTCCCGGATGCAACAGCAAATCGGTTGAACAATATATTGCTTCAGCGCTATTTGTTTTGTCTGAGAAGAAAGATTTTGAACTAAAAGGAAAAACGATTGGCATTGTTGGAGTGGGCCACGTAGGTTCAAAAGTGGCACATATATGTGAATTATTAGGCATGAAAGTCATGCTAAATGATCCACCGCGCGAACGTGTTGAAGGACCTCAGAATTTTTGTAGCCTGGATGACATTATCCGAAATACTGAAATAATCAGTTTTCATGTGCCTTTGAATATGCATGGAAAAGATACCACTTTTCATATGGCAGATTCGTCTTTTTATAATGCGTTGGAACGCAAGCCCATTGTCATAAACTCCTGTCGTGGCGAAGTACTGGATACACTTGCGACAAAATCAGCCTTAAAAAACGGACAAGTTTCCGGATTAGTAATCGATTGCTGGGAAAATGAACCTGACATTGATCCGGAGTTTCTCGAAATGGTTGACCTGGCAACACCTCATATCGCCGGCTATTCGAAAGACGGGAAAGCAAATGGCACCAGCATGAGCATTCAGGCAGCAAGCCGGTTTTTCAATCTTGGAATAGACGAATGGCAAGTTCCTGAGATTGAAAAGCCTGAGAAAACCATAATTGAAATGGATGGATTGGATCTTTCGGGACAAGAAATTCTGGCAAAAGCAGTTCTTGCAACCTACAATATTCGCACGGATGATGCTGATCTTCGGAGAAATCCAGGGATGTTTGAGAATCTACGGGGTGACTATCCTGTAAGGAGAGAGTTTACATCATATTCAATAAATCAATCAAATATTGATGGCAAAACATTGGAAAAGTTAGATAAACTTGGATTTAAATCAGGTTTAGTTTAGATCCGGTTCTGGAAAAACCAACAGAACTATTTCAAATCAGACCAAAATTTGTCTTATAATCTGTATCATCGGAGTTTTCCTTTTACTTTACATTATTAACATCTAATTTTGCGTTGAGACTGATCATCAATATGAAATTGAAGCCAAATTAAACTTATTTATCAAATCAACACATTATGCAAACTCTTAATTCATTAATAACCAGGCTCGAATCAGGTCCGGTTGATGCTCTGACAGGTTTATACGGAAATAATCATGCAGTTTTAAAAACACAATCTGAGCGATACCTCAATTTATTAACTGAATTCCGGTCTTCATTTCCAGCTTCGGAAGTTGAAATATACAGTTCGCCTGGCCGGACCGAAATCGGGGGTAATCACACCGATCATAACTACGGCAGAGTTCTGGCCGGAGCCGTAAACCTTGATAATATTGCGATTGCATCACCCAATAACTCGAATAAAGTACGCGTGCAGTCCATGGGTTATCCTGTGTTTGAAGTTGATTTAAACAACTTAATTCCCGACAGCAGTGAGTTTTATACTTCAGCTTCATTGATTCGTGGAATTTGTGCCCGCTTACAGGAACTTGGATATAAAACCGGGGGATTCGACGTATGCATAAACGGAGGTGTTCCCAAAGGTTCAGGCTTAAGTTCATCGGCTTCTTTCGAAGTGTTGATAGGCGCCATTTTCAGCCATTTGTTTAACAGTGGGGAACTCGATCCTATTCAAAATGCAATTATCGGCCAATATGCCGAAAATAATTTCTTTGGCAAACCTTGTGGCCTGATGGATCAGACAGCATGTTCCGTAGGCGGACTTATTACAATAGATTTTAAAGATCCTTCAACTCCAATTGTTAAAAAAATAAACTTCGATTTTATTGCTACCGGTTTTTCACTTATCATTACTGATACAGGTGGAAATCATGCCGATCTGAACGACGAATACGCATCCTTGCCTACGGAAATGAAATCAGTTGCCACTGAACTGGGGGCAAAAGTTCTGCGTGAAGTAAGTCTTGAAGAAATCATTGCTAAAATGCCACAACTGCGTAAAAAAACCGGTGACCGGGCAATTTTAAGGGCAATTCATTTCCAGGGTGACAACCAGCGAGTTACCGAACAGGTAAAAGCATTGGAAAACAATGATTTCGGTTCATTTCTGGAGATGGTAATTGCTTCGGGCCAAAGTTCGTACATGTATAACCAGAATATTTTCCCGGTAACCAATGTTAAGGAACAAGGAATTTCGCTTGCATTGGCATTGAGTGATCTGATACTTAAAGGAAAGGGTGCATGGCGCGTTCACGGCGGCGGCTTTGCAGGCACCATTCAGGCTTTTGTGCCAAAAGACTTGCAGGTAAAATATATCACCACTCTGGAACACGTTTTTGGTAAGGGATCGTGCCATAATTTATTTATCAGGCCACAGGGAGCTATTAGAGTGGAACTTTGATCTAAGCCTGTACCAAAAAAGATTATCGACACAGCATAATTCTATACTCCTGAAATCATTTGATTGACTTTTATAAAAAGCCTTTCGTTACACATGGAAGGCTTTTTAATTTTTTTTATAAACTTATGTTTTCTGATACAATTTTTGCTAATTTTGAGAAAAATTATCTCATCATGCATAACAACGAAAACAATAGTCGCAGGAAGTTTATCAAACTGGCAGCGGTAGGATCAGCAGCTTTAGGAGTAGCTCCTTTAAACAATGTATTTGGATCAGGTAATTCACCTGATGAGAATTCTTCAGCCCCTGAAAAGAAAATGCCTGTAAGAAAAGGAAAATCAGTAATGGGACTTAGATGCGAACCGCTGAAAACTGTCAGGATCGGACTAATAGGTCTGGGAATGCGGGGAAGTGGCGCTGTTGAAAGGCTACTACAGGTTGATGGTGCCGAAATCATTGCTATTGCGGATGTTGTTGAGAAGAATGTAAAAGAATCGAACAAGAAAATTACTGACGCGGGAAGCAAAGCCGCAGTTGAATATACTGGGGAGGAAGACTGGAAAAAGATTTGCGAACGCGACGATATCGACCTTATTTATCAATGTACACCCTGGCTGCTGCATACTCCTATCGCAGTTTATGCCATGAAACATGGAAAACATGCAGCCTGTGAAGTTCCAAGCGCTGTTACGCTTCAGGAATGCTGGGATCTTGTTAATACTTCGGAAGAAACACAGCGTCATTTTATGATGCTCGAAAATTGTTGCTATGATTTCTTTGAACTCAACACGCTTAATATGGCCCGAAACGGTGTGTTTGGCGAAATAATCCATGCTGAAGGAGCATATCTGCACGACCTTCGCTGGCTCAAATTCCTGAAAGAAGGCGGCTACTACAATCGGTGGCGGCTCGAATTCAGCAAACTACATACTGGTGATCCGTACCCCACTCATGGACTTGGCCCTGTGGCGCAGATTATGGGAATTAACCGCGGCGACAGGTTCGATTATCTGACGTCGGTTTCGACCAACCAGTTTGGAATGTCATTGTATGCTAACGAAAAATTTGGTGCAGGTTCACAGGATGCATTGCAATCCTATAAATTGGGAGATATGAATACTACGCTCATCAGGTCGGTTAAAGGCAAAACGATTATGATACAGCACGATACAACCAGTCCAAGGCCATATAGCCGTATTCACCGGATTAGTGGCACCAAAGGGATGGCTGTGAAGTATCCCGAGGAACAAATTGCTCTTGAGCCTAATGCACATGAGTTTTTGAAGAAAGAAGACTTCGATGCTCTGATGAAAAAATATGAACATCCTTTAGCAGCTCAAATTGGTGAAAAAGCTAAGAAAGTTGGCGGACATGGTGGTATGGACTTTATAATGGATTACAGGCTTATCTATTGTTTACGCAAGGGTCTTCCTTTGGATCAGGATGTGTATGATGCAGCTGCATGGTGCAGTATTGTTCCGTTGAGCGAGAAAAGTGTGCTGAACAGAGGCAATTCTATGAATATTCCTGATTTTACCCGCGGCGCATGGGAAAAAGCTGAACCCTGGCCAGTAGTAAGGATTGATTAGATTGATGGGATTGAGGGGATTGAGGGGATTGATGAGATTGAGGGGATTGATGGGATTGAGGGGATTGAGGGGATTGATGAGATTGAGGGGATTGATGGGATTGATGGGATTGAGGGGATTGAGGGGATTGATGAGATTGAGGGGATTATATATCTTTTTAAATAATTCTGTTATTTTCAAAACTAAGAACATA
>JBBRYZ010000207.1:0-5138 GCA_038237165.1 Bacteroidales bacterium
AAATATCTCAATTGAAGTAGTTGCCAAACGCACGCTCGATTTAATCGAACATACCGAAAACTTCAGAAGTGCAGGTGGTTATGGCCGTATTGCATATGAGGTTGGTACCGAAGAAGTTCATGGCGGGTTGGCTGATATGAAAACTTTCCGTAAATTTCTGGATTTGTTGAAATACGGATTGGCGGAACTTGGATTGAGAGATGTATGGCCGTGCCTGGTGGTAGGAAAAGTTGGTACAGATTTGCATACCACAACATTTGATCCTATTACAGCTAAGGAGCTCGCAAGCGTAGCCCGTAAATACGGTAGCTTTATTAAAGGACATTATTCCGATGGAGTTACTAATCCTGAAGCATATCCGCTGTCGGGCATGGGCGCTGCTAATGTAGGACCTGAATTTACCGAAACCGAATACAACGGGTTGATGGAACTTGAAATTCTGGAGAAAAAATATTTTTCGGAAGGTAGAATTGCACGATCTTCGGACATTGGATCAGTTTTACAGGATGCAGTGGTTAATTCAGAACGATGGGAAAAATGGCTACAACCCGGTGAAGTTGCCGGAAATTTTGAAAATTTGTCGCCCGAACGGAAGACCTGGCTAATAAGCACCGGATGCAGGTATATCTGGCAAAATCCGGAAGTTATCGCTGCAAGAGTTCGTTTAAATGATAATCTCGAAAGCCTTGGAATCCTTGCTGAAGAAATTGTACTTTCAAACATTGAAAGAGCAATGGATAAGTACTATGTAGCTTTCAACCTGCGCAACCTTAATGATATGTTGTAAACCCTGATGCATAAGATGAAAATATTTGATGTAATTGTAGTTGGCGAACTTAACGTGGATATTATCCTGAACCGCATTGATCGGTTTCCGGAAATGGGCAAGGAAATCCTGGCCGACAGCCTTGATTTAACTTTAGGAAGTTCATCGGCTATTTTTGCCAGCAACCTGAGTTCACTCGGATCAAAAGTATCCTTTCTAGGAAAAATAGGGAAAGACGGATTTGCTTCAACCGTATTGAACAGCCTGCAATCCAAAGGAGTTGACACTTCAAATATTATTCAGTCGGAAACCTTAAACACAGGAGCAACTATTGTACTGAACTTCGACCAGGACCGCGCCATGGTTACTTATCCGGGAGCAATGGAGGACCTGAAAATGGAAGATATTAATTCCGGATACATTGCCACAGCTCAACATCTTCACTTTTCATCCATTTTTTTACAACCTGGAATACGCTACGATCTTCCTAAGCTTTTTAAAATGGCTAAATCGCTTGGCCTAACAACCTCCCTTGATCCGCAATGGGATCCATCCGAAAAGTGGGACGTTAACCTGGAGGAATTACTGCCACAACTGGATATTTTTATGCCAAACAGTGCTGAATTTCAATTGCTTAATTCGGGTAAAACTTTGGAAGAAGGAATTGCAAAAATCAGAAAGTTTGCACCTGATCTCACGGTTATAGTAAAAGATGGTACAAATGGCGCTTTTGGCTGGAATGCTTCCGAATATATTCATCAGCAAGCATTTCTGAATGAAAACCCTGTGGATTGCATAGGCGCCGGAGACAGTTTTAACGCAGGATTTATTCATAAATTTATACAGGGTTCTACCTTAAAACAATGCCTGGAATCAGGTGCCGTAACAGGTGCCGTTTCAACAACAAAAGCCGGTGGTACTGGTGCTTTCGCAGATATTGACAGCATTCGGGAACTGGCTTTAAAACATTTTTCAAAACAAATCTGATAATCTCACTTCAATGACCTTACAGGAAAAATTAGCACACTATAAAACCGAAGGAAGGGCGCTTCTGGCAGCAAATTTTTACAATTTCGAAACCCTTGCCGGGATTCTGAAAGCTGCCAAGGAGCTGAATGAACCCATCATTCTTCAGTTATCCGAAAGTTCGATCAATTACCTTGGACTCGAAGTAGCGGCAAAACTTGCCCGTGCAGGTTTATCACAATTCGGTGTCGAAGGCTGGCTGCACCTCGACCATGGCGCTACGCCTGAATTGGCATTGCGTTGCCTCAATGCCGGTTTCGACAGCGTAATGATTGATGGCAGCGAAAAACCGTTTGAAGAAAACATCAGAATTACCAGCCTGGTTGTAGAAATGGCAAAATCCTTTGGTGCCAATGTGGAAGCAGAACTTGGATTTATTGCAAAGCTTGGTCAGGAACAGGATTCCGATGGTTTTACACGCCCTGAACAAACCCGCGATTTTGTTGCTCAAACTGGAGTGGATGCACTTGCAGTGGCCATTGGCACGGCACACGGGTTTTACAAACAGGAGCCAAAACTCGATCTCGAACGTCTCAGCCAGATCAAATCAATTACAGCGGTTCCACTGGTATTGCACGGAGGATCAGGGATTCCGGATGAAATGCTCCGAAATGCAATTAGTCGCGGAATTGTAAAAGTTAACCTTGCCACCGATTCGAAAAACGCTTTTATAAAAGAACTCAAAAATGTGCTTTTTAACACAGATGAAATTGATCTTCGAAAAACATTCCCGCCGGCAATCGAAGCGGTAAAGGAACTCATCCTTCGCAAAATGAAGCTTGTTAGTATGAAATAAACCAAATTACAGAAATGAAAAATCAAATACTTTTAATTACGGCAATCTTATTTCTGGGTTTTTCTGCTTTTTCGCAGCAGGATGCCAGCGATCGGCTTCTGTTAAAAAATTTCCACCCTGTTTCTATATATGCCATCCCGGTAACCATTCCTGCAAAGGCAAAGTTTCCTGTTATTGATATGCATTCGCATCCGTATGCAATGAATGCACAGGAACTTGCTGGCTGGGTTAAAACAATGGATCAGATGGGAATTACCCGTACAATTATCCATACCATGGCAACAGGTTATCAGTTTGATTCTTTGGTTGAGGTATATGGGAAATACCCGGGAAGATTCGAACTCTGGTGTGGCTTCGATTATACCGGTTATGATAAGCCGGGATTTGGTCCTGCCGCTGTAAAAGAACTTGAAAGATGTTATAAAAAAGGAGCAAAAGGCGTTGGCGAACTTGGAGATAAGGGCGAAGGCGAGCTTTACTCCAAACCTGTTGCTGGATACGGAATGCATATCGACGATCCCCTTATGAAACCGCTTTTACAGAAATGTGCCGAACTACACATGCCCATAAATATTCACATAGCTGAATCTTACTGGATGTACCTGCCCTCCGACAGCACTAACGACGGACTAATGAATGCAGCTACATGGAAGGTGAACCTGAAACCGGGAAAGCTTGATCATGATCAGTTGGTCCAATCTTTCGAAAATGCAGTACGCGACAATCCAAAAACAATTTTTATTGCCTGCCATTTTTTGAATTGCGACTACGACCTTTCAAAAGTAGGCATCTTGCTTGATAAATATCCAAACCTATATCTCGATATAGCAGCCCGTTATGCAGAAACAGCTACTATTCCCCGCTATATGCAGAAATTTTACAACAGGTATCAGGACAGGCTGCTTTATGGAACTGATATGGGTCTGGAAAAACACATATACGAGGTTACCTTCAGGGTGCTCGAAACCCTGGATGAACATTTTTATGAAACAGAAATGTTTGGCTATCACTGGGCTATGAATGGTTTTGGCCTGAGTGACGAAATACTGCAAAAACTCTATATGTCGAATGCACTTAAGATAAAAAGTTATGAAAATAGTCGTTAAAAATTACTTCTTCTTGTATGTAGTTCCTGCTGTTATGGTAACAGTTATCGCCTGTTCACCACAGAAAAACACTATAAAAAGCGGTGCGCTGAGCATTGAGGTCAATGATCAGATGCAGACATTAATAAAGAATGATCTGGCTTCAGTTCCACTGATAAAAGGATTTCAGTCCTCCGAATTTCTTGTTACTGACAGTAATACCGTTAGTAACTTTAAGCTCGAAACAAGCAAAACTGACAAAATAAGCGATTTCGCCGGTGAGGGGAAATCATGGGAATACACCGGAAAATCTGATGCTAGCGGAGAGAAAATTACCAAATTGCTTACTGTAAAAACGTATAATGATTTCCCGGGATGGGCATTTTATAAAGTTCAATATGTTAACTCCGGAGTAAATGATATAGTTGCAAAAAAATGGGTTAATCATTCGTATTCCATTGAAAGTAAAAAAGATATGCCTGATTTCTGGTCGTTCCAGGCAAGTTCTTCCGAAAAGCGGGAAAGCTGGATTCTGCCAGTGAAATCCGGATTTGCCCAGCAGAATTTTCTTGGAATGAATGATCCCGATTACGGTGGCGGAATCCCTGTACTTGATATCTGGCGTAAAGATGCAGGAATTGCCATAGGCCATACCGAATTGAAGCCGAAACTGATTTCGCTGCCTGTTACTATGAATCCCGATTCCTCCAATGTTAAAATGGATGTTGAATATGCTTATCAGGTAGCCGACACTCTGCATCCGGGCGATACACTAAACACACTTGAAACCTTTATAACTGTTCATACCGGCGATAATTTCGAAACGCTACGGCAATACAGCCAATTCATGCAGAAGAAAGGAATTGTGATGCCTGCATCCGAACCGCTGGCCTACGAACCTATGTGGTGTGCCTGGGGATATATGCGAAAATTTACAATTGCTGAAATTGTTGGAACGCTGCCGAAAGTAAAAGAGATGGGATTTACCTGGGTTACCCTGGACGACGGATTTCAACAAGCCGAAGGCGACTGGCACACAAACAAGGACCGGTTCCCAAACGGCGATGCCGATATGAAAAAAATGGTTGATCTCATTCATTCATACGGATTCAAAGCTCAATTGTGGTGGGCTCCTCTGGCTATTGATCCGGGTTCGAAACTTTTGGCCGAACATCCTGATTTCATTTTGAAAAATGCGGATGGCAGCCCTCAGAAAATCAGTTGGTGGGATAGTTATTACATGTCGCCGGCTTATCAACCGGTACTTGATCATACCAAAGCTATGGTTGATCTTTTTATGAAGGATTGGGGATTCGACGGACTGAAACTCGATGGCCAGCATCTGAATGCATGCCCTCCTGATTACAATCCATTGCATAAACTTGGTAATCCGGACGATGCTCCCGAAAGTATACCCTCTTTTTTCAAACTGATTTACGAAACAGCTCACAGCATAAAACCTCAG
>JBBRYZ010000208.1:0-5107 GCA_038237165.1 Bacteroidales bacterium
ATAAAGCTATACTAAACAAGAACCTGGTTAAATTCAATTCGGTGAAATACAGCATTGATGATGATCCAATTGAGTTTCACACCCCATTTCTGAAAGTTAACAGTATCAACACCTTCTGGTCGCTGAGCGAAGAAATGACAAGCCAGGTGGAAGTCCGTTGCCAGGTAGTTTTTAATAATCCGGTCTCTCCGTCAAAGCTAAAACCGCTTCTGAAAGTTTTGGTCGCAGGTAAGGAAATGTCCTATCGAATCATCACACAAAATGATTCTGAAACCATTGAAGTTGCTTTTGCCTACGACAGCCAATCACCTGACAATGAGACAAAAGGTGAAATTATAATTGAAAAAGGGCTAACATGTACCGGCGGAAACACAGCAACGAAAGATCCAATCAGAAGTGAATTTCTGATTCCTTCGAAAGACAAACTTATAATTACCGACACTGAAGCAGGTTTTGACAAAGGCAAAGGGTATATCGATGTTTTTACATCTCAGCCCGTGGTTGCCGAGGGATTAACTGCCTTTGTTTCCACCGATCCGGCTTTGGATATCACAACGGAACTACTCTCGAATGGATTCAGGATTAAAGCTGAATTCCTGGGTTCCGCAACTTACACGCTCACTATTAAAAAAGGTGTTAAAAGTCTTTTTGGGCGCGAGTTGGAGGAAACTTTTACCACAGTAATCTCTTTTGCCGATCCACAACCAAATATCTCATTTACTGAACATAATGCCATTTATCTTTCCACAAAAGGCGAGCGTAACCTGGGCGTTAATATTATAAATGTGCCACAGGTGAAAGTTTCGGTTTTTAAAATATTTGAGAATAATATACAGCAATACATGAGGCAAGGCAAAAGCTGGGAATATAATTACGATGAAGAAACCAAGGAATACAACGACTATAATACATGGGCATTCGACGAAGATTATGGGAAGTCTGTAATGAGTAAAGTAGTGCAAACGCGTTCGTTGCAGAAATCCGGCAATATCTCTTTGCTCAATCTCGATTTGAATGAACTTAATTTTAATGAATCCTACAAAGGGCTCTACCTTGTTAAGGTTGAAGCAACTGATCGCAAATTCCTGCAGGATGCACAGTTGCTATCGCTTTCAGATCTTGGTTTGATAGTAAAAGAAGGATCATCGGATGTGATGGTTTTCGTGAATTCGCTTCGTGATGCTACACCAGTGAAAGGCGCGAGGCTCGATTTTATCAGTTCAAATAATCAGAAAGTGTTTTCGGCAGTTACGGATAATAATGGCGTTGCGATATTTAAGAATGCAAAACAAGTGGCAGCCGGATTCAGACTGAGCATGGTTTCGGTACGTTACGAAAATGATTTTAACTTTGTGCTATTCAATAAAACAAGGGTTGAAACATCGCGCTTCGACGTAGGCGGCAAGCGCACCGATAATGTGAATTACGACGTATTTATTTATGGCGACCGTGATTTGTACCGTCCCGGCGACACGGCTCATATCAATACCATCGTTCGCACTCCGCGTTGGGAAGTAGTGAGTAATATTCCGGTGAAAATAAAATTAATCGCTCCCAATGGAAGGGAATATATGAATCAGCGTCTTCAACTCAATGGCTCAGGCGCTGCCGAAACACAGTTTTTTGTTCCTCGGCAGGCCATGACCGGCACATATATCGTTGAAGTTTACGCCGGAAATGATGTTTTGCTTGCTTCGCGCAGAATTGCCGTTGAAGAATTTGTGCCCGACCGCATTAAAGTCACCACCAAAACGGATAAAGCGGTTTACCTTCCGGCTGAAGCTATAAACCTTGATCTGCTTGCAGAAAACCTGTATGGAACTCCTGCTGCAGGAAGGCGTTTT
Organism: Bacteroidales bacterium; assembly: GCA_038237165.1. Lineage (GTDB taxonomy): Bacteria > Bacteroidota > Bacteroidia > Bacteroidales > UBA4417 > UBA4417. Next base: position 1,845 of record JBBRYZ010000208.1, read on the forward strand.
GAAACTGAATTACGTTTAAAACGTAAACAACTCACTTCGAAAGCGCTTCCCGATTACTCCTTTAATATAGACTCGAAAAACATGCCGGTGCTTGCATCTATTATGCAACAAGGAAATACCGACGCTGAAGGAAAAGCTTCCGGTACTCTCAGATCGGCTGCCTACAAAGACATTGGCTTACTCGAAGGCAAAATATTTACAACCGTATTTGATGAAACCGGCAGACCGGTGAATAAACTGAATGTGATTGAAATCCCGACCCAGCAGGCGTATTTCGGGATAAAGTATTTTGATACTTGGCTGTCAACCCGCAAGGCATTAAACCTTCAGTTTGCTGCTGTCGATCGTACCGGAAAAGCGTTGGCAGGCGCTCAGGCTAAAATTGTTATCCTCAATTACCGCTACGAAACTGTAATCGAGAAAGCTTACGGACGCTATAATTATGTTTCGCAGAAAAAAGAGAAACTGGTTCTTGAGCGTGAGATGAATATCAAAGGTTCAGGAACTGTTTTGCCATTTGTTCCGGTTCAATCAGGCGAATACGAAGTCCGTATTATGGCTCCGGGTAGCGAAAACTATGTTTCGAGGACATTTTATGCCTATGGCTGGGGCGATACCGATTATTCGTCGTTCGAGGTGAGCCGCGAAGGAGAAGTATCAATAACTCCGGATAAATCCATTTACAATGCTGGCGAAAAAGCTAAATTACTGTTTAAAACGCCTTTCGACGGACAGTTGTTGGTTGCCATCGAACAGGATAATGTGCTGACATATAAATTCCTTGAACTTAAAAATAAATCAGCCAGCATGGAACTGGCAGTCACAAAAGATCACTTGCCCAATATTTACATTGACGCCACAGCTTTCCGCAAATCGGTTGATATGTCGATTCCACTTACAGTTGCCCACGGTGTAATTTCGCTTAAAGTGGATGATGCTTCCGCGAAACTGAATGTGGCGATTACAGCTCCCGAAAAATCTCGGTCAGGCATAAAGCAAACATTTACCGTTAAAACCGCTCCCGAAGCAGAGGTTACTATTGCCATTGTTGACGAAGGAATTCTTCAGATTACCGATTACAAAACACCCGATCCATACAACTGGTTTTATCAGAAACGTGCCCTTGGCGTAAATTCGTATGATGTTTATGCCCTACTTTATCCGGAACTGAAACATTCGTCGAGCCCTGCTGGTGGCGAAGCTTTCGATCTTTCGCGACGCATAAACCCACTGACCGGCGATCGTGTGAAACTGATTTCAAAATGGAGCGGAATCCGTAAAGCCAATTCATCGGGTGAATGCAGTTTCAGCATTGATATTCCTCAATTTTCAGGCGCGCTTAGGGTGATGGCGGTTGCATATAAAGGCAGGCAGTTTGGTTCGGCCGAAAAAACCATGAAAGTGGCCGATCCCGTAATTGTCAGCATGTCGTTGCCCCGATTCCTCAGTCCGGGCGATAACTGTGATGTGGCCGTTTCAATGACCAATACCACCGAAAAGGGAGGAACTGCAAGCGTTCAGTTAAATACTTCTGGTCCGGCAACTGTTGCAGGTAAAAGTACAGCATCCGCCAATTTGAAAGCAGGTGGCGAGGAAGTTGCAATCTTCAGTATAAATGCCGACAAGGGCATTGGTGTTGCTACCGTAACTGCTACGGTTACCGCATTGGGGCAGAAGTTTACCCAGCAAATTGATATCCCGGTAAGGCCGGCGGGCGGACTGACTTTCGTAACCGGTTCAGGATCGGTAGCAGCGGGTTCAACACAATCATTTAAAGCCGGCGGTAATTTATATCCCAAAGGCATTAAATCAGCTTTGATGTTGAGTAAGTCACCGGCCATTCAATTTGCCAAAAACCTCGACTACCTGGTGCGTTATCCATACGGCTGTCTCGAACAAACTGTTTCAACGGCTTTCCCGCAATTGTACCTGTCTGACATTACAAAACTATTTCCTTCGGTTTCGGGTCGCAATTTCAGAACGGAAGGAACGCCGGGATACAATGTGCAGCAGGCAATTTTAAAAATTGAATCCATGCAGTTGTATAATGGCGGGTTATCGCTATGGCCGCAAGGTGGCAGTGCCGATTGGTGGGCTAGTGCCTATGCTGTACATTTCCTGATCGAAGCTAAAGACGCAGGATTCGAAGTAAATAAGAAAGTCCTCGACGGAGCACTACGGTTCCTGGTTCAGAAAGTGAAGGAGCGGGAAATGGAAACCTATTTCTATGTTGAGAATGGAGTAATGAAATCACGAAATATCCCACGTCGCGAAATTCTGTATTCGGCTTATGTGCTTGCCTTGGCCGACCAGGCTCCGGTTTCGACACTTAACTATTACAAATCGCTTTCCGCAGATCTTTCCTCCGAAGGCCGTTATCTGCTTGCTTCCGCGTTTATGTTGGCAGGTGATGTGAAGAGTTTCAGAAGTGTTCTGCCAAAATCTTTCGGTAACGAAAAGGCAATCAATGAATTTGGGGGTTCGTATGCATCGTATCTGCGCGACAGGTCGCTTGCGCTGAATGCGTTGCTCAAAGCCGATCCCAACAATCCGCAGGTAAATGAATTGTTGAAAAGCATTTCAGTTGAGATGAAAAATGCCAGGTACTGCACCACGCAGGAAACCGCTTTTGCTTTGCTGGCTATAGGCAAGCATGCCCGCAAATCCGCAGCTTCGGATATTACAGCGCAGATTTCGGTTGAGGGCAAACCGGTTGGTAATTATAACAACAAAGATTTGCAACTACCTGTGGATGTGAATAATAAATCAGTTAGCATTACTGCCAAAGGGAACGGAATGCTGTACTATTATTATGAATTGTCGGGGATAAAACTCACGCCAAATGTAGCAGATGAAGATAGCCGACTGAAAGTCCGCCGCAGGTTCCTGGATCGTAATGGCAATCAAATTAATGGCAATTCCTTCAGCCAGAATGATTTGGTTGTAGTTGAGATAACTGCCCAGAGCGAATCCGGCACAAATGTTGAAAATGTGGCGATTACCGATTTGCTACCGGCCTGTTTCGAGATTGAAAATTCGCGCCTTGTGGCCGAACGCGAAATGACGTTTATGAAAAACCGTTCAACACCCGAATATACTGATATCCGCGATGACCGAGTAAGTTTCTTCACGGCATTGAACGGCACAGCCAAAACCTTTTATTATCCGGTAAGAGTGGTAAGCAAAGGAACTTTTGTGATTGGAGCAGTTTCGGCAGATGCCATGTACAACGGGGAATATCATTCGTACTCGGGAAGTGGGAA
>JBBRYZ010000209.1:0-5073 GCA_038237165.1 Bacteroidales bacterium
ATTTTCTTCTGATTAAGTTACTAAGGTATATCTATTTTTTAATATATCTCTGATTTTTAAACATTGTGATATTTTAATTTAAGCTTTCCGTATTCAAATCGACATTGAATCAATATATAATGTAACTTTGGCTTTTGATATAGCGTCTGACTATTAAAAAAATAATCTTTTTTATACAAATTTAAATGACAAATAAAGCGTTTTTCACTTTCCTCTTTTTGTGTTTTCTCATGGCTGGAAACAGCTATTCGCAAAAAAGTCCTGATAAAGGAATATCAAAAATTACCCCTGAACTCATGACCAGGTATATCGACTACCTTGCCTCTGATTCGATGAAAGGTCGCAATACGCCAAGCCCGGAACTTGATCTGGCTGCCGATTATATTGCAAAAGAGTTTGTATCCATAGGCATTCAAAAAGTGAATGGAACTTATTTTCAGAACATTCCAATGTGCAGCAGGAATCTGGATGCAGACAATTGTGTTTTCAAAATCTCGCTGGGAGATAACAGCAAAGCGTTTATCCTTAAAACCGAATATACCCCGTTTGAGGAAACGGCAAATTCAGCAGTTAAATCTGCGGTTGTTTTTGCAGGCTATGGTATTACTGCTCCCGAATATAATTACGACGATTATAAAGACCTTGATGTAAAGGGTAAGATTGTTCTGATTATGAAGCACGAACCAGGCGAAAAAGATCCCAAATCGGTATTTGACGGAGCTAAGGATACGAAGTATTCGCTGTTTAAAACCAAGCTCGACAATGCAATACAACATGGTGCAATCGGTTTGCTCGTGGTAACAGATCCTTTAAACCATATTATGCTTTCCCCACAGGGATATCCCTGGCCGGGTTTGTCTAAATTTCTTCCGCAGGATAACCTTCCGATCGTAATTTGTAGTAATGAAAATCAAATACCTTTTGTTCAAGTGGGAGATGTTGTAATTAAGTACCTTTTCGGAAGTGTTGACTCGTTAAAACATATTCAAAGCAGAATTGATGCAAAATGTTCGCCACAATCATTTCAGATGAACAATTCAGTGTGTGAGCTGACTACAAAAATTAAAACCCGGGATTATGTTGCCAGGAATGTAGTTGGCTATCTTGAAGGCAAAAATCCGGAGCTTAAAAAAGAGTTGGTGGTTATAGGCGGACATTACGACCATGTTGGCTTTATGAAAACCCATAAGGAGGGAGAGGATTATATATTTAACGGAGCGGACGATAATGCATCGGGTACTGCCGGTGTGATGGCTAATGCCAAAGCATTTGCAGCCATGGATGTTAAGCCGGAGCGAAGTGTGCTTTTTATTTGCTTCGCTGGTGAAGAAAAAGGACTTTATGGATCCGAATACTACTGCAACAATCCCCTCTTTCCGCTGAACAAAACTGTTGCGATGCTGAACCTGGATATGATTGGCCGCAATGGAAACGACTCCATAGAAATTGAAGGCGAAAAACAAAATCCTGAACTGGCACCACTCGTCAGGGAAGAAATCAGCAAGATTGGGCTAACGATTATTGATCCAAAGGAAGATATGTTTGCACGCAGCGACCATTACAATTTTTATAAGAATAACATTTCATCAATGGGAGTAACTTCCGGTTTGCATAAAGATTATCATCAAGTTACAGACAATCCCGATATGATAAATCCGGTAAAAGCTGCACGTATTTCGCAGCTAATTTTCAGGATAGCCTGGATAATTGCAAACAACAACACATATTATAAAACGGCGGAGATTAAAAAATGAAAACCGTTCAAGGAACCTCCTGAAAAGGAGACAAATTGTATCTGGATTAACCAATTTATAAATAAACTGAAACCTAAATTTAACTTTAAACATAACCATCATGAAAAAAAATCTATTGCTAATCGCATTACTATTAACAACTGTCCTGGTTTATTCGCAGGAGTCGCTAATGCTGAAATATAATTTTGTTAAAGGAAAGACCTATTCACAGAATGTACTGGTGAACACAAACATTACGCAGACAATGGGTAGTCAGGAGATGAAAATTCAATCTGATATTGATGCAAATAATGAATATACAATTGAAGGAGTTGCAAAGGACGGAAATGGCACACTACTGGTATCAATGCTGAATGCTTCTGTTCATTCTGCCGTTATGGGAAAGGATACAATATTAAAACTTAATGATCTGAAGTACAAAAGCAGGACTGTATTTTCAAAGGAAGGGAAATCGATCTCGTCAGTTAAAGTTGACTCAACCGACGCGGCAAAACTGATGGGTCAAGCGAACCAATTGATAAAGCTTCCATCTCTCCCTGGCAGATCCGTTAAAATTGGTGAGAAATGGATGGATACTGTTGTTGAATCCACAAAACCTTCAGCAGGGAATCCTTTTGCCATCGATATAAAAAGCATTACAGAATATACTTTAGTTGGCAAAGAAGTTAAAGATGGCAAGCAATGCTTTAAAATTTCCTATGCAGGTACTTTAACTATCAATGGCAAGGGAAACCAGATGGGCATGGACATGTTTATGGAAGGTACCGGTCAGGTTGACGGATTTAATTATTTTGATCCAAAAACATCATTGATAGCTTACTCGGAAGGAGATACCGAAATGGATATGTCTATCGCTGTATCAGGGCAACAAAATATGACCATTCCAATGACCCAGACTATGAAAAGCATCATAAAAACTGAAGAAAAGAAGTAGTTTTTTTAAGTTCCATTCAATTGCTGGTTGCCGGTTTTATGAGCCGGCAACTTTTGTTTTATCATCATCTATAGTTTAAATGTTCACTGAATATTACTGAATCGCAAAAAAGAGCATTTTCATAAGTCGATAATAAACTGACAGTAGCATTTTGGTGGAAGATAAAAATTAACAACAATAACTTCAAACCTTGCAAACTGCAAAATCAGCAGATATTTTTCAATATGGAATCTTAAACCCAAACGATAAATAGAAATTCCACCCATGTGTAAACGTATTTGAGTGAACCAGGAAATTCACAGGACCGATTTTCGATAAATAGCCAAGCTTTAACCCATAACCCAGTATCTGTGCCGCATCTTTATAATTTAATGCATTGGGATCATTAATATCTTTATTAAAATCCCAATTGAAAATGTGTTCAAATAATGCACTGTAACTATCGGTAAAAGTGCCTGCGTTAACTGCCGGGGAAATGAACAGATGGTCTCCAATGCGGTACTGGGCAGCAATGCCAACCTGAATAAACTGACTGTATTCCAGCACCGCCTTACGTAATCCTACAAATGAAATTTCGTTGGTGCTCATTGCCACTTCGCTTCCACCTATGTAAAAAGTTTCCGGATTATCAGATATAACACTATCGGGCAGATTAGCCGGTAAATTATTCTTTAGCGAAAATCCGGCACCCAAACCTGCAGTTAATCCTAACGAAAACCGCGGGCTGGCATGCAACCATTTTTGTACTTCTAAATGGTAGCGGATATAGGTTTGGTTCTGTGAGGTAACCTGGCTATTTTCAATGCCTGTGCTGCTCGCCTCATTATATTTGTAAGTATCGTATTCGGAATTGTGCCCCAATCCGGTTTTAACTTCAAAATACAGTTTGTTACCCCGATCAGGAAAAAATACGGCATTTAACGTGTTCTGCTGAAGGCCAGCCTTAATTCCATAACCGCTGCTTTCCTGTCTTAAAAAACTATCGGGATCAGGGATTGATTCATTTCGCGGATCAAGCTGCGGTTTTATTAAATCAGTAAAGTGATCGAATTCAACAAACAAAAGCATGTTTCTATCGATAATGAAATTTGTGCCTAAAGCCAGATCAAAATAATCGCGGAGGTATTTTTCGCCGGTTTTTATTTTTCCTGACGAAGCTTTTGTAAAAATAAAGTCATTGAGCAGCGTATTGGCAGCTATAAAGTCAACGGACCAACGGAATCGAGCTTTCGGACCAATTAACTGGTAATAATTCAGATGTGCTTTCGGATGTTCGGCAACATCGAGGCTGAGCAATGCCCTGGAATTGGCAAATAAAATGTTGCGGAAGGTTCCGTTCAGTAAAATGCCTGCCGCGTCGTCAGTATCATAATGTAAGCCAAGTTTTACAGATGAATGCACACTTTCATAAGCACGAATATTAATGTTTGAAGCTGCCCTGTCGGGTGACAGCGAAAAATCAAGGGCAACTTTACTGATAAAGCGCGAACCATAAATTTGTTTCAGCCCGTTGGCAATATCGTCATCGGTATACACCTGCCCTTTTTCAATATCGAATTCCCTTTTTAATAAAACAGCTATATCCTTGTTTTGAGGATCAACCGATACGGAATCAAGAGGTAAAAGGCTTGAGGAATCGGTAATGTGTTTATTTACAGGATTCACAATTCCATGACTCCGCTGCCATTCAGCTATTTTCTGCAATTCAGGGAGCAATTTCCTTGCATTTTTTTCTCCCTCTTCGATGATAAGCCGGACATTCTCGAAACCTGATGCTTTTATACCAGGCAATTCATTGTAAACCAGAACATCGCACAGTGCCTTATCAGCATCACATTGCCTCGACATAGCCAGACTTATACTTTGCAAACCCATTTTAAATCCATCACTTAACTCGTCAGGGTGTAATACGCGAAAACCCGAATAGCTTCCAATCACCATTGTTGCACCCATATCGAGCACTTCCCTGACAGGAAAATTACGCACCAGACCGCCATCAACCAGGATATGATCCCCTTTTTCGACGGGCGAAAATACCATGGGGATTGCCATACTCGACCGCAGCGCTTCGGGTAACGATCCTTCTGTGAGCAGAACCTCATTGCCGGTTTTTATATCTGTGGCAACACAACGGAAAGGGATAGGCAGGCTGTCGAAATTACGGATATGCCTCACTGCAAAAGTTAAGCGCGTTAAATATTCGTTCAAAACCTGCCCTTCGATAACACCTTTGGGCAAGGATAACTTTTGGTTCACAAAAGGGATTTCAATCAAATAACGCCCGTATTCATCTTTTTCTTCAATATTAATCTCTGACAGCGAAACTTTATCGCTGAACAAGGCTTTCCAATTGGTTGTGAGGGCTAAGGTTTTTAAGTCGTCACC
>JBBRYZ010000210.1:0-4938 GCA_038237165.1 Bacteroidales bacterium
AAGGGAATTATTTCCCTCATAAATAACCAACTATTTACAGTTCACCGTTAAATAGTTGGTTATTTCATTTACCTGGGATGGCTCAAACCAGGTAAACTCATCGGTGCGTTTAAACCAGGTGAGTTGTCGCTTGGCATAACGGCGGGTATTGGTTTTAATATTCGTAATTGCCTGTTCCAAAGTTATTTTTGAATCCAGGAAATCAAATATTTCCTTGTAACCAACTGTATTTAAAGCATTCAGGTGGCGGAATGGCAGAAGATTTTTCACTTCATCCACCAGGCCCTTTTCAATCATCTGATCCACCCGAAATTCAATGCGGCTAAAAAGCTCAGGCCGGGGAAGATTTAATCCAATTTTAATAATCTCGAAATCACGGGTTTTAGAATTGTTCAGCCGTTGTTCCGAGAACTTTTTACCGGTTGTGTGGCACACCTCGAGCGCACGAAGTAATCGATTTGGATTATTCACATCAACGGTTGCAAGATATTCAGGATCAAGCTGAAGCAACATTTCCTGCAATTTCACAATTCCTTCATCCTTGTAAACGCCTTTCAGATAACTGCGGAGTTCAGGTTTTGGGTCCGGAAAATCATCGATACCGCGACATACAGCATCAATATAAAGTCCTGAGCCGCCAACCATAAATACAATGTTATTTTGCTGGAAAAGGTTTTTTAGTAAAAGCAGAGTCTCGTTCTCGAAATTCGAAACATTATAATAATCATGAATTGATAAATGTCCGATAAAATGATGTTTCACTTCATCCAGTTGCTGTTGATCAGGCTTTGCTGTGCCAATGTACATTTCATGATAGAATTGCCTGGAATCAGCAGATAATATCTCAGAGCTAAATGTTTTCGCAAGTTGAATGGCAACGTCAGTCTTGCCTACCGCAGTGGGACCGGCAATAACAACAAGATATTTCGTGGAATTAATCAACTGCTAAAGTGATCAATATTGAATTAGTGATTTAAAGAAAGACTAATCTGAAAGAACTACCACTCGGGTTCGGTGGTATAATTTTCATCAACTTCTTCTTCCAGTTCACCACTTTCGATCATAGAATTTAATTCGCCTATCATAGCATCTTCATCCGGATCGTCAAGGAAAGAGAGGAAATTAGGGGTAGCAGATGGAGTGAGAGTGCCTTCTTTTTTCACACAAACAGGATATTCCTTTTTAATATCGCCATCAACAATTTTGAGTAGTTCGATAAAAAATATCCTGGGATTCAGAAAGTTATATTCAAAAAGAATGCGTTGGTGAGGATCCTCAATTACTTCACGTATTTTTACATCCTCCATAATCATAACAGGGATAGGGACTTTTACCGGTTTCCTTTCGTCCTCATCTATGTCAGTATCAGGCACTTTAAGCCCCATATCAATTAATGTGATTTCGCGTTGCTTATTCCACTGTGGATCACAGATGAAGAATGAGGCAAGTTCATTGCCTTCAATATCTACTGATTTGAGTATGATATCATGAAAATCTTTAAAAGTCTGTCCTGGTTTGATTTCGATATCACGCAGAAAATCATCCTGTTCATCATACAAAATCCTGAAACGATATGCTTGCATAGTAGATGTCTATTGTAGTTTTGGTAGTGTAAAGGTATGAATATTTTTAACGATTGTTCCTTTCCGGATAAGAAGATTTTCGCCTGTTTAGTTAAGGTGCTGTTTTACAATTGGTAATCCAAGCTTCTTCCCTTCCTCTAGCATAAACTGATAAGCTTCCTCAAAATTATTTTGAATTTCGCCTTCCAGAATAGCTTCCCTGATGGCAGTTTTTATTATTCCCACCTGCCTACATGGCTCAAGCCCGAACGCTTCCATAATTATTTCGCCCGAAACCGGGGGCTGCCAGTTGCGTAAATTATCTTTGGCTTCAATTTCTTTCAGTTTAGCTCTTACAACCTCAAAATTAGCCATATATCGCTTCACTTTCGCTTGGTTTTTCGAAGTGATATCAGCTTCGCAGAGTGTCATTAAATCATCGATATCATCACCGGCATCTATAAGTAAACGGCGGATCGCTGAATCGGTAACAACATCTTCCGATAACACAATCGGACGCAGATGCAGCAGAACCATTTTCTGAACATATTTCATCTTTTCATTCAAAGGAAGCCGCAACTGCGCGAAAATTGCAGGTATCATTTTCATACCTTTAAACTCATGGCTGTGAAAAGTCCAGCCTGTCTGGGGATCAAACCGCCGCGTTGCCGGTTTAGCAATATCGTGAAGCAACGCTGACCACCGCAACCACAGATTGTCAGTATTTGGAGCAATACGATCCAGTACTTCAAGTGTGTGCTTAAAATTATCCTTATGCCCTTTGCCATCCACGAATTCAGCGCCTTTAAGAGCTGTAAAAACAGGAAAAATTAAATCCAGCAAACCCGTTTCATCCAGCAGGTAAAAGCCAACAGAAGGTTTTTCGGTCATCACAATTTTATTCAGTTCATCACTGATTCGTTCCATCGTAATGATGCTGATACGTGAAGCATTTCGTGTAATTGCTTCCAGCGTTTCAGGTAAAATCTTAAAATTAAGCTGGGCTGCAAACCGTATGGCCCGCATCATACGAAGCGGATCATCCGCAAAAGTGATATCAGGATCAGTTGGTGTACGAATAATTTTCAAGTTCAGATCATTAACTCCATCAAAAGGATCTATAAGCTGCCCGTAATCAGATTTTTGCAGACTGATAGCTAAAGCATTGATGGTAAAATCACGCCTGTTCTGATCATCCTTAATTGTACCAGGCGATACGTCCGGATTTCTTGAATCAGGATTATAGGATTCCTTACGGGCGCCGACAAATTCAACCTGCCAGTCGTTGTACATAAACATGGCAGTGCCAAAAGTCTTGAAAACACTAACCTTTTTAACCTTCAGCAATTCAGCGGCTTTGTTGGCAAGTTCAATACCGTCACCCGAGGTAACAATATCCAGATCTTTGCTCACACGGCCCAAAAACTGATCTCGAACAAAACCGCCTATCACAAACGCATCAGTATTCAGCAAAGCGGCAGCCTCGGAAATTTTCCTGAAAACCAGTCCTTCAATACTTTTTACCAATTCGTTATTCATAAGTTCAGCATGAATAGGGAATGTTGTGTATTTCCTTATTTGCGGCTGCAAAAGTAATTAAATCGGGGTAATTACGAAAAAGTAAAGATTAACCCAAATTCTGAAAGCAGTTCCTGACACGAATCCAAATCTAAATTCACTTAAAACTATTCAGTAATCCCGAATTAAAATGAAAAATTTCATGGAAATTGCTTTGAAAAATAAAGTCTGATAAACCCCTTGGAATTCAACTTTGAAAGTATAATTTTGTCCAATATTGTTTATTTAATAACAAGTAAAAAACTTATCTGAAATTATGGCAAAAAGAACCATTGTAGCAATGCCGGGCGACGGTATTGGCAAAGTTGTACTTGAGCAGTGTATCCGTGTCCTCGATGCTGCCGGATTTGAAGCAGAATATGTTACAGGCGACATGGGATGGGAATTCTGGTGTAAAGAAGGCAATCCCCTGCCCGATCGCACTATCAAACTTCTGGAAGAACACAAAATCGGCCTCTTTGGAGCCATCACTTCCAAACCGAAAGACAAAACGGCGGCTGAACTGGCTCCTGAACTCCAGGGAAAGGGTTTTACTTATTACAGCCCAATAGTTACCATGCGCCAGCACTTCGATCTGGATATCTGTATGCGTCCATGTAAAACGCTGATCGGGAATCCGTTGAATTTTATTCGCCGCGGAGCTAACGGTATTGAAGAACCAGCCGTAGATGTAATGATTTTCCGTCAGAATACCGAAGGTTTATATGGCGGTGTTGAATGGACAAATCCTTCAGACCAGGTTTATGATGCTTTAATGACCCACCCTAAATTTAAAAAGAATTTTGGCTGGTGTCCACGTCCTGAATTGGCTGTTTCGACAAGGATATTTACAAAAAAATATGTTACCCGCATTGTAAAAGCAGCTTTTGAGTATGCTCAGAAACGTGGTTTCAGTAAAATTACCGTTTGCGAAAAGCCAAATGTTATACGTGAAACCTCTGGCATGATGCTGAAAGCCGCTCAGGAAATGAGCAAGGCTGAATATCCTGACATCCGTGTGGAAGATGTTAACATTGATGCTATGACCATGTGGCTGACCAAAAACCCTGAAAACTACAATGTTATAGTTGCCGGAAATATGTTTGGCGATATCGTTTCGGATGCATTTGCCGGTTTAATTGGCGGACTTGGATTTGCTACTTCGGCCCAGTTCAATCCCGAAAGCGGAGTGAGTGTATTTGAGCCTACTCATGGCTCAGCCCCAAAGTATGCCGGTTATGATGTATCTATTGTTAACCCAATTGCTATGATACTTTCGGGAGTTATGATGCTCGAACACCTTGGAGAAACAGAGAAGGCTGATCGGATCAGGAAAGCAATTGCCGATGTGGTTGCCGATGGCAAAGTAAAAGCATATGATATGATGAAATTAAAAGGCTCGCCGGATGTGATAAACCAGGGAGCTGCATCAACAAAACAAATGGCTGACGCTATTATTGCCAAGTTATAAATCATGTTAAATTTGAAAGAGCCTCTGCATTGGCGGCTCTTTCATTAATACTTCCAAGCTATGAATATTGAACCGAAATACCTCGAACAGGCCAGTAAATTATGGCCTGAACTGGAATGGATAAAAGATATTGATCTGAAAGAGAAAACTACCCAAACCTGGGCGCTGGCTTTACAAAGGAGCGTTTTAACACCTGATGATCTCAACACCATTCCTTTTACTTTGCTTTGCGGACCAGATCTGAAAGTAACCTTTATGGATCACAAACGCTGCGTAGTGCACATCGCTCTTGATGCGGGTAAAAAAATGAATGAGTTTTTCAAAATGGATCTGCCGGTAAATATCGAT
>JBBRYZ010000211.1:0-4934 GCA_038237165.1 Bacteroidales bacterium
AAACTTGTCCGGTATAAACTTGTCCGGAACAAACTTGTCCAAAGTTCAAAACTTTGGACAAGTTCGAAACACCGGACAAGTTCGAAACACCAGACAAGTTCTCGCAACTTTTAAGCTGGTAGAAATAACTAGTAAATCCTACTTTTTTAACATCGTGCTGTCATCCGGTATTTCCATTATGAGATCACTTTTTAAATAATATTTTCAATAATCAAACTACTTACTTCCTGATATTCAAAATCTGCTATATTGAATACATTGTATTGCTCTATGTTCCATTTTGCAATTACTTTTTCTGCGAAATTTTCACGAACTGCCATTAAAATATGATGATCAGAGTAGTGGATTAATGCTGACAGACTATCTGCCCATCCTTTATCATCAAGTTCAAGCTTGCCCACTTCATCAATAATAACAATCTGGGAATTGATATTTTCGGATAATTTCAAAGCATTATTGCCTTTGCTTAAACCAGCCTGACGTATTTCGAACTTCCCGATAGCCATTAAATTCGTGTCTTCTGTTTTTCTCAGAAATATTTCCCGCTCACCTGTTGAAATGTCAATAATATCGTATCCGATTGTTTCAACGTTTTCCATTACTCTTGGCGAATAAAAGCCGCCGATTTTGATATTATGCGTTCTCAGATCAGTGATTATGTTTTTCAGAAATGTAGTTTTTCCCTGGCCGACTAAACCTGTAATAATAAAAACTTTCTGATTGAAATTGATTTTGGCTTTGAGTTCAGCCAACCTGAAATCGACCTGCGAGATTAAATGATAGATGATAGAAACGGGATTTTGGGCAATAGTTTTAAAATCAGGAATATTACTGATCATCGAAGGCAAACTTGCAAAGGAAAGCTCCAATGCTAAAGGAAGTTGTTTAAATGATGTTTTCAGAAAGAAGTCCCTGATCAGGGGATTGTATAATTCAGTTCCCAGCACTGAGAATCCAACAATAATGATAACTGCCCTGAAATTCATCTGAAGACCTGTTAAAAGTCCATTTGCAAGACTTTCGGACTGAATCTGAGTAAATACAAAAGCGCTCAGCATAGTTATCAGAACAAAATAAATCCAGAATTTTGGTTTTGACAGTTGGCGCAAGGCTCGTTTATAGCGGAACACCCAAATGGAAACTATACCTATAACCGAAATGCTCCAATAGATAATGCCGGAATAATTTAACAATACCAGCGCGCCGATTATTAAGCTGATGTCGGCAAAAAGCCATACTAATGAATAATCGAAATCCTGTTTTGCTTTATTGTTTTGAGTGAATGTGTTTGAATATTTTGCGGTGTTTAATTCAATGGGTTGCTTCAGGATTTTTCGTCCGACACGTATGCCAATGATTGCCGACAGCAATCCAAGCAATCCATAAATAACCAATAAGACGAAAAGTGGTAACCAGAATATGTCTGAATGTATATTCAGTTGTTTCTGCGCATATTGTATCAGATTTTTATAGAGTTCAACGATGTTGAAGCCGTAGAAAATAATCAGGTTGGCCAGTTTCTGGAATAAATTCCACGACATGGCAAGTATGGAACCCAGGAAAAATCCGGGTAGTGTTTTCCCCAGCAATCTCACTGAAATCTCCAGTAACATCGCCTCGCTGAAAATGGCAATCATGGGGCCAAAAATCACAGCGCTCGGCGACATGGTTTTCATTATGGCGCATATTAATCCTGCACGCCAGAACAAACCTTTCTCTTTCCAGATATAACTTACCGAGATCAGAATAATAATGCCGATAGTCGTTAATACATTCCCGCTGAAAGGGATTTTTAAATTGTGCAGAAAGCTGCCAAGAACAATTTCGGATGCAGCCCAAATAGTTCCAATAATGGAAGCTTTAATCCATTTTTCGTCTATTTCGACCTTATTTTTCATTTACGATGCAGATTTTTTGGGCACAATACTGAAACAAATGATAACCAGCACCTGCCTCGCCAACAATATCCAAAGCCAGAGCCGGATTAGTTATCCGAGTAGCTCCTATCATTTTAACATTATTTTCGAACAAAATATCCGGAATTATATTTCCTGACGGACCCGTAACAATTACATTTGCCCCTGGCCGAACGGATGCCAGCAAACCATCTATGGTATTATTAACAAGGGTTAAACCCGTAATAATCACACTATCAGATATTGCCAGAACTTTTTTATAGTCATTGGCCGGAATATAAAATTGTTTCTGATCTTCATTTAATGAAGCTTCGTTTAATTCAAGAACATACAATGTATTATCGGTTGCCGCAATTTTACTGATATAAGATTGAAAAGCGCCAACAATGGTGATGGTTTTATGCGCGTTAATATCAATAAAATCTATAGGATCGGCATCTTCAATTATTTTGTAATTGCCTGCGGAAATAATTCCCGATGAAACTGCATTCAGTATGGCTAATTTCAGCGATTGATGAACGTTTGTTTGTTTTTTTGATTCTAAAAAGTCCAATACTTTCCGTCCTTTAATTTTCGAGGGGGTGAACTCACCGAAATCACGGTCCTGCTTTGCACATTTCAAATTTGCATCAGCCATTGTACTTGCAGTGCCGCAGCTCCCGTTACTCAGTATTACAGCGGTAAGATATACACCGATCCTGATATCAGCAATGGTAAGCTCATTTATTTGATTTGCATACTTGTTTTTTAACAAATTGTAAGTTTTCTCAATAATCATGAGTACGGTATTTGAACATTTAGGTCTGCGAATATACTGCTATAAAATTATACTCAATTTATACTAATAACATTTAGGTAGGTAATTTAACGGAATTATAGCAGGTCATAACTTTCAATAAAGACGAGGAAGAATTTTCAACCATTGTCATCAGGAATTGAATTTCTTTTTCTCTACTATCCCACTGACAATACCGGAATCAAGGTGCAATTTAAACTTAAACCTTTAATGTTATTATGAAATTTGAAATCCCTGTAAAAACCATTTGCACACCTATGGTTGCCACAATAAGCCCTGTAATCCGGATCAGTGCATTCATGATATTGTATTTTGTAAGGACATTGCCAATCGAACGCGAATACAACATCATCAGCAGGTTAACACCCAAAGCGGCAAAAATACTGACTATGGTAATACCCCATCCATAATGTGCCGGAAAAGTAACTGCGGCAGTAATGGTTGCAGGTCCCGCAATCATAGGAATTGCAATGGGCACTGCTGAAAGATCTTCCAGTTTTACGTTCTGATCAATCTGTAAAAAAACACCTTTTTGAAGTCCTGATATGCCATTATAGAACAACACCACACCGCATGTAACCTGGAAAGCATACAGCTGAATATGAAAAACATAATTAAAGATGGCTTGCCCCAGGAAAAGGAAGAATATCAGGATTACAAAAGCCGTGATTGAAGCTTTTATGGATAAATAACGCAAATCCTTATCGCTGAACTGGTTTTGGAGCGAGGTGATCACAAATATTTTTTGCACCGGATTAACCAGAGCCAGGATGGCAACAAAGCTGCTTAGTAGTAGTTTTAGGTCCATAATATATTGTATAAGTTACCCACGTTTGCTAATCTCAATAAGCGCCTTCGAATCAAGTATTTCGATGTCCTTATTTATTAGCCTGATCAGACCATCCTGCTCAAATCCTTTCAGTAGTTTAACCGTGCTTTCCATTGACAGGCCTGCAAAATCGGCAATTTCCTTTCGCGAAAGGTAGCTGAAAATCCTTTCATTATTGTAACGGATGGTATCAAGGTAAAGCAACACATCAGCAAGCCTGCCATGCATTTGCTTGTACATCATGCTGCGAATGGTTCCGTATAATGAGCTGTCGCTTTCGCAGTGCCTGTTTATCAGTCCGTAAGCAAACTGTCCATTCGTTTTTATTAGTCCTGAAATTGCCTCTTTTTCGATAAGGCAAGCAAGGGTATCTTTTAAAGCAACCGTTGAATAATCATAGCCATGAGAACTGAAAGCAGCCGAAAGTCCTATAAATTCACTACTCCGGATAATCCGAAGGTTAAAATCGCGGTTTGCATCACCCGTAACAAATTGGCGTACAAGCCCTTCAACCACAAATAACACACTTGATGCGAAAGCGCCTTGTTTGGTAAGGCTTTCGCCTTTGCGAAACATGACCTGTATCTTGCTGTCTTTAATTAATTCAAGTTCTTCGGGAAGCAGGTTGGCGAAGCAGGGAGCTTCAAGCCCTCCAAGCACACAATCGTCAATAACTGAATATGTTTTCATTTTGGATTTCTGTCAAATTGCAAAAGTAGAACAATCGCAACAATTAAGTTGAGCAATCTTAAATAATTGCTTGTGCAGATACTTCAGAACTTTCAAATTCGCATACCGGGTTGTTTTAATTTTGCAGTGTAATCAAAACAGATAAAAACATGAAACATAAGGTAGACACATTATGGGAGGGCAATATGAAATTTGATGCTGTTGTAAGCGGTCATCATTTGATTATGGATGCTTTACCTGCAGTTGGCGGCAACGATGAAGGCGCACGGCCAAAGGAATTGATGCTTGCATCCCTGGCAGGTTGCACAGGAATGGATGTTATTTCCATACTTGGGAAAATGCGTATCGAACCATCCTATTTTAATGTCAGGGTAGAAGCTGAAATGACGGAAGAACATCCTAAACACTATACCTCCATGCATATTATTTACGAATTCAAAGGTAAAAACCTGGATATGGAAAAATTACAGAAAGCCATTGATCTTTCGCAGGAACGCTATTGCGGAGTTTCGTTTGTTTACCGCAAGGCGATGGAAATCACTCATGAGATCAAAATCCTTTAAATATTTACGATTTACGAATGACGATTTACGAATTGTCGAAACCCTGAAAATTTCCCCATTCCCATTCCCAATCGTACATCGTACCTCGTACCTCGTAAATCGTACTTCATATTTCCCCAATCGTAAATCGTACCTCGTAA
>JBBRYZ010000212.1:0-4900 GCA_038237165.1 Bacteroidales bacterium
CAAAACTTGCCGGCTTTTCTAAATCTGTGAACTGAGCAAATTACTTAGCGTACTTGAAGTCTTTGCCTAAGTAACGTGCGCTACTTCCAAGGATTTCCTCAATACGAAGCAACTGGTTGTATTTCGCTATACGATCGGTACGGCTTGCTGAACCGGTTTTAATAAGGCCGGTATTCAGAGCTACTGCAAGGTCAGCAATGGTAGTATCTTCGGTTTCGCCCGAACGATGGCTCATAACTGCTGTATATGAATTGCGGTATGCAAGGTTTACGGCATCAATGGTTTCTGTTAAAGTACCAATCTGGTTAACCTTAATAAGGATTGAATTGGCAACGCCCTGGTCAATACCCATCTGCAGGCGTTTGGTATTGGTAACAAACAAATCATCACCTACTAACTGAACTTTCTTACCCATAACGTCAGTCATAAGTTTCCAGCCAGCCCAATCGTCTTCGGCCATACCGTCTTCGATGGAAATAATAGGATATTTGTCGGTCCACGATTTCCAGAAATCAACCATTTGTGAAGATGTAAGTTTTTCACCGGTCGATTTTTTCAGATGGTACATTTTCTCTTCTTCGAGGTAATACTCACTCGAAGCAGGATCGAGAGCAATAAATACATCCTTACCTGGTTTGTAACCGGCTTTTTCGATAGCCTGCAGAATAACAGTAAGCGCTTCTTCGTTCGATTTCAGGTTTGGAGCAAATCCGCCTTCGTCGCCAACGTTAGTTGAATAGCCGCCTTTTTTAAGAACTGAGGCAAGGCTATGAAATACTTCAGCACCCATGCGTAAGCCTTCACGGAAATTAGGAGCGCCTACAGGCATAATCATAAATTCCTGAAAATCGATGCTGTTGTCAGCATGTGATCCACCGTTGATGATGTTCATCATCGGGATTGGTAGTGTGTTGGCATTTACACCACCTACATAGCGGAATAAATAACTGCTTGATTCCTGTGCAGCTGCATTGGCAACGGCAAGTGAAACGCCTAAAATAGCGTTAGCGCCCAGGTTCGATTTGTTAGGAGTACCGTCGAGTTCGATCATTTTGGCATCGATTTCGCCTTGCTCGGTTACAAAGTAGCCTTTCAACTCTTCGGCCAAAACTTTGTTTACATTCTGAACAGCTTTCAGAACACCTTTGCCGCCATAAATTGCTTTATCGCCGTCGCGAAGTTCGCAGGCTTCGTGTATTCCTGTTGATGCTCCTGATGGAACAGCTGCACGGCCCATTATGCCGTTTGAAGTAAATACATCTACCTCGATGGTAGGATTGCCGCGCGAATCCAAAATCTGGCGGGCAGTAATGTTAACGATCTGACTCATAATTTATATATTATGTTAGAGTTAAATGAATTGTCGGTTTCAAAAAACGAAAAAGGATAAAGCAAAGTAACCTTCACTTTATCCTTTTAAGTAAATCATTGTCTGATTATTAGTTATTTTTCTTCAGTTTCGCTTTCTTTAGCTTCATCTACAACAGGAGTTTCAACAACTTCTTCAGCTATTACTTCTTCAGCTGCTACTTCTTCAACCTTAGCTTCGGCAACTACTTCTGCTTTGGCAGCTTTGGCTTTAGGCGCTTTTTCGGCTACAGGAGCTTCGGCAGCGGTATCAGTAGTTTTCTTTGCAGCAGGTTTACGGCGGCGAACAGCTTTCTTGGTTGTTGATTCCTTGATGCTCAACAGGCTTTCGTTATAGTCTACCAGTTCGATGATACACATATCAGCATTATCGCCAAGGCGGAAGCCGGTTTTAAGTATGCGTACATATCCACCCGGACGATCAGCCACCTTTACTGATACCTCGCGGAACAGTTCGGTTACGGCTTCTTTATCCTGCAGGTAGCTGAAAACTACGCGGCGTGAGTGTGTTGAATCTATTTTAGCGCGTGTGATCAATGGCTCTACATATCCACGAAGTGCCTTTGCTTTGGCGATGGTGGTACTGATACGTTTATGCATGATCAGCGAGCTGGCCATATTGGACAGCATAGCCTTGCGATGAGTACTGGTTCGTCCCAGGTGGTTTATTGATTTCTGATGTCTCATTTCGCTTATTCCTTATCTAATTTGTACTTCGCAACGTTCATTCCGAATTCGAGGCCTTTGGTTTTTACCAGGTCTTCCAGTTCGGTTAGCGACTTTTTACCAAAATTGCGGAATTTCAATAAGTCGTTTTTGTTAAAAGCTACCAGTTCGCCGAGGGTTTCAACGTCAGCAGCTTTCAGGCAGTTGAGGGCGCGAACCGAAAGATCCATATCCACCAACTTGGTTTTTAGTAACTGGCGAATATGAAGGGTATTCTCGTCAAATTCTTCAGCAACAGCTTTTTCTTCAATATCCAGCGTAATTTTCTCGTCGCTGAAAAGCATGAAGTGATGGATAAGAATCCTTGCGGCTTCCTTCAATGCATCTTTAGGATGAATTGATCCGTCAGTTTTGATTTCGAGAATAAGTTTCTCGTAGTCAGTCTTCTGCTCAACGCGGAAGTTTTCCATGCTGAACTTTACATTCTTGATCGGAGTGTGAATTGAATCCATAAAAATCGTTCCCAGATGAGCGGTAGGAATTTTATTTTCTTCGGCCGGTACATATCCCCTGCCTTTATTCACACTGATTTCAACATTCAGTTTTACTGAAGGCTCCATATGACAGATAACTATCTCAGGATTCAGTACCTGGAAAATCGAAAGGTGCTTGGCTATATCGCCAGCGGTGAAAGTATCCTTACCGGTAACGGTAAAATTGATTTTTTCGCTTTCTTCCGATTCAATTTGTTTGCGGAAACGTACTTTTTTCAGGTTAAGAATAACGTCTGTTATATCCTCAACAACACCTTTTACCGACGAAAATTCGTGTTCAACTCCATCGATGCGTAATGAGGTAATAGCATATCCTTCCAACGAAGAAAGCAAAATCCTGCGCAATGCATTACCGATTGTGATACCAAAGCCTGGTTCGAGCGGGCGGAATTCGAAAACACCGTCGAACTCGTCAGCAGTTATCATGATAACCTTGTCAGGTTTCTGGAATGCTAAAATGGCCATATAAGTCCTTTTTTTAAATAATAATGCAAGATAAAGAATTACTTCGAATACAATTCGACGATGAGCTGTTCCTTTATGTTTTCAGGAATCTCTTCGCGTTCGGGGAAGTTAACAAAGACTCCCGACATCATAGCGCCATCCCATTCGATCCATGAGTAACGGTTAACGCGACCCTGGAGTGAAGCCTGAATTACTTCAAGCGATTTGGAACGTTCGCGTACAGCGATAACATCGCCACGGTTACATTCGTATGAAGGAATGTTCAGCACTTTCCCGTTCACAGTGATATGTCCGTGGTTAACGAGCTGGCGTGCGCCATCACGTGTAGGGGAAATACCCATGCGGTAAACTACGTTATCGAGACGAGCTTCGATAAGTTGTAACAGGATAGCACCGGTTATACCTTTTTTGCGGGTAGCTTTCTCGAAAGTATTCCTGAATTGTTTTTCAAGGATACCGTAGGTATATTTAGCTTTCTGTTTTTCCTGAAGCTGAACACCGTATTCGGATTGTTTCTTCCTGCGTTTATTTTGTCCGTGCATTCCGGGAGGATAGTTCTTCTTTTCGTAAGAACTGTCGGGCCCGTAGATAGGTTCCTTGAATTTTCTGGCTATCCTTGTCTTAGGACCAATATATCTTGCCATAAAGCCTTTTGATTATGTATTATTAAACTTATTGTTCTTAAAGATCGAAGTAAGTGGTTTGTATTAAACCCTTCTGCGTTTAGGAGGTCTGCAACCATTGTGTGGCAATGGAGTGATATCCTGGATTTCGGTAACTTCAATACCGGCAGTGTGGAGTGTGCGTATAGCTGATTCGCGGCCGGAACCTGGTCCTTTAACGTAAACCTTCACTTTACGCAGTCCGAGGTCGAAAGCCACTTTGGAGCAATCCGTAGCAGCCATTTGGGCAGCGTAAGGAGTGTTCTTTTTGGAGCCTCTGAATCCCATTTTACCTGCCGATGCCCAGGAAATAACCTGGCCGGCATTGTTGGTCAGCGAAATGATGATATTGTTAAAAGACGCCGAAACATAAGCTCTTCCGGTAGCCTCAACTTTAACAACTCTCTTCTTCGATACTTTGGTGGTCTTTGCCATAGTAAAACTATTTGTACTTTAAATGCTTTCTTATTTGGTTGCTTTCTTCTTGTTGGCAACAGTCTTTTTCCTGCCCTTACGTGTACGGGCATTGTTCTTGGTGCTTTGTCCACGGAGAGGAAGTCCCAAACGGTGACGCACACCGCGGTAGCAACCAATGTCCATCAGACGTTTAATGTTAAGCTGCACTTCCGAACGGAGCGCACCTTCAACTTTAAACAGGTCGTTGATCATGGAGCGGATGTTATTCTGCTCATCATCATTCCAGTCCTGAACTTTTTTGTTACGGTCGATTCCGCACTTATCCAGAATGTTCTGGGCCGAGGTACGGCCAATGCCGAAGATATAGGTCAGACCTATTTCACCTCTTTTGTTTTTTGGTAAATCTATACCAGCAATACGTGCCATCTATATTTCTAACTTTGGGGATTACACAATTATTAACCTTGCCTTTGTTTGTACTTAGGATTCTTTTTGTTGATCACATAAATTCTCCCTTTCCTGCGTACAATCTTGCATTCAGGTGTTCTCTTTTTAACTGATGCTCTAACTTTCATTGCCTTGTTATTTCTTAAAGGTGATTATTCTTTATTTATAACGGAAGTTTATTCTTCCTTTACTAAGATCGTACGGCGACATTTCAATTTTAACACGGTCACCTACAAGAATTTTAATGTAGTGCATCCTCATTTTACCCGAAATGTGCGCGATGATCATGTGCCCGTTTTCAAGCTCAACCCGGAACATTGC
>JBBRYZ010000213.1:0-4697 GCA_038237165.1 Bacteroidales bacterium
ATTGTTGCATTGAAATTGTTGATACAATTTGATTTTAGCGTTTTGGGCTGCGAAACATTTACTTAGTACTTTTGTTTTACAACATATTCTATTTTGTTTTTTATGAAAAAGGTTATTGATAATCAATATTATAAAAGAATAAATTATTCTGCTTTTTATCTGATTTATATGAGTTTAATGAACTTGCAAAAGTTGAGAAACTAATACAATTAACGGATTTCTCATTTACTTGGCGGTAACTACATCCAATTCATTCTTAATTCAAAATCTTATTGTTATGAAACCAATTTACAAATTTAAAAATTACTCAGGCGTAAGCAGAGTTGCCTTCAGCATCATTTTGCTTGCAATGTTTCCGTTTCTGATGGTGCAGGCACAGAAAATTCAACCCCGCCTGAACTATGGCGCCATGCTCGAACCGAAGGGAAAAATCATAAACGGAGCCGGTCAGGACATGGCTGCGTATAAAAATTACTGGAATGTGATGCACACCCAGAACAAACCGTTACTGTACATGACTTATTTCAATTTACGCGACCTCACATCCGACTGGTCTGTCGGGTTGAAGTCTGATATGCTGGCAAATCCCGGAAAGTTTCAGGTTGCCCAGATAGGACTTTCGATGACTACGGATGGCACTCCTTCGTCACATTACGAGCAGGACGTTGCTTCGGGCGTGTACGATGCACAAATCAATACTTTTATCGACGGCCTACAGTCGCTTGCCATGCCTGCCTATATTCGCATAGGGTACGAGTTCAATGGCACAGCCTGGAACGGATATGTCGCTTCGACTTATAAAGCAGCTTTTATTCACATAACCAATATGATCCGCTTGCGTGGTGTTGAAGTTGCCACCGTATGGGATCTGGCTATGGATGGCGTAATGAATTATATGGACTTTTATCCGGGCAATGCATATGTGGATTGGTGGGGTATTAATCTGTTTTCGGCCAGCCACTTCACGGATCCAAACGCGAAGAAATTCCTTGATAGCGCTGCTGTACATAACAGGCCAGTGATGATTGGCGAAACAACACCACGTTTTATAGGCGTATTAAATGGTCAGACGAGTTGGAATAATTGGTTTGCTCCGTTTTTTACTTTCATACACGCTAATCCGGGTATAAAAGCATTTTCCTATATCAACTGGAATTGGTCATCCTACCCTCAATGGTCGGACTGGGGTGATGCCCGCCTCGAAAGCAATACAACAGTTGGTAACGCTTTTGCCAACGAAATGGATTCCGTCAAATACCTCCACGCCTCTTCTGAACTGGATTTCCGGAAAACGTTCGGATTGACTGATAACACTCCTCCTGCAAAACCTGGAACTATCTCAGTGGTGCAATCAGGTTACCCACTGCTGCTAAACTGGGATGCGGTTACTGATCCATCGGGACTTTCGCATTATATCATTTATAAGCATGGTGTACTTTCGGACTACACACTTACTCTTCCTTATACCGATAACACCATTGCAGCAGGCGACACCATCACGTATGCCGTGAGTGCGATGGATCGTGCGGGTAACGAAAGTCCGAAAACAGCCGGTCTGAAAGTCAATATCCCGTCCTCACTCAGCAGAGTCCTCAATGGCGAATTCGATGACGGTACCCGGAACTGGACGCTTTCGAACTATGTATCAAATGTTTCATCAACAATGATAATTGATCCGGGTTCGGTCATTTCAGGAAGTAAATCGTGTGAAATAACGTTATCGCAGGTTAGCGGAACCGATTGGCATACGCAGCTTTGGCAGTGGCTTCCCATTCGTGCGGGCCGTACCTACACTATTACTTTTATAGCGAAGGCATCGGCTACCAAAGTAATAGCAGTTTCAGTGCAAAAAGGTGCATCGCCCTATTCACAATATTATTATAAGAATCACACACTTACAACCAGTATCCAGACTTTCACCGATGTTGTAACTCCTAATGTTACCGATGAGGCCAAGCTTGAATTTTACCTTTCCAGCGCAGGGGCAGTACAGATATGGATTGATGCGGTTACCATTACTGAAACTGTTCCCTGGACTACATCCATTACGGAGATAGGGAGTGAAAGCCCTTTGATTTTAAACTATCCAAATCCGTTCAAATCTGCTACCACAATTGAGTATCGTGTTAAAGAACAGGGTTTTGTATCGCTAAAAATATTTGATATGCTGGGTAAGGGAATTGCGGTACTCGTGAATGAGAAAAAGTCGGTTGGGAACTACCAGGTTGATTGGAATGCATCGGGATTGCCAGATGGCATCTATCTTTGCAAGTTTCAAAATGGGAGTTTTAATAAAGTGAGGAAAATGCAGTTTATCAAATGACAAAACTGCAAAATAATAATGAAGTATCTGAAATATAGAAAAGGATTTTGTTCAGCTTAACATAAAAATGGTAAAAGCTATTTGCACTCCTTTTTATGCTTTTGCTTTGCAAGGACGGCATGTATTTAGTGCTATTTATATGGAGTAAATACTTGGTTATCAGTATGATATATATTGAATAAATCAGGATGGAATGCCTCAGTCGGCTATTTTTTCCCATTTAGTTATATGCCTGTTATAAACTACGGAAAGAGGAAATCACTGCCGAAAAAGTTTGAAAAACATATATTTTGCGTTCTTTTTCAAAAACTTAGCGTCTTTGCGGTTAAATCTTCTTTTAAATTTTTACCGCAAAGACGCAACAACGTAACATGGTCGCAAAGTTTATGAACAACTCAGGTCAGGTGATTTTGTCAGAAGTGGATCAAAAACTCTTCAAACTAACACCATTAATCATCCTGAGGTTTTGTCAGCATTTTTATTTTCATCAGTATTTTTCAGAAGTTTCTGAAATTTTATCCATTGAATTCCAAAAATAACCGCTAATATTCCAAGGATGATTGCCACAGGCCTGTTCTCATTCCATAACCATGATACCTGGTTATCATTAAACGTAAAGCTGACGGTAAGAAGCGCACACATAATTGTGGCCGACATAAACAGATTTCTCTTTTTCATTTTTTTAGATTTAAAATTTATAATGCAAAATTAGCCTGCCTCAAAACCTGAAACAAGGTTGAAAAGGTTGAAAAAGGGTTGATAAAAGGTTGATTTTAAGGAAAATATTGGAAGGAATACCTAATCTGCCCTGCTTATTAGCTTTTTCACTTGTTTACGCGAATCAATTCCAAGCGTTTTATAAATTTTGTTGATATGGGTTTTGAGCGTGCTTTGTTCGATGGATAATTCGCTCATTATTTCTTTATTTGATTTTCCGGCAATAATCAGATCGAAAACCTCTTTTTGCCTGGCCGATAATTCATCCGAAGGATACTGCTTTTGAGATTCGTTTACGGATATGTCCTGTTTGATGCTGCTGATCAGGTTATTGGTTTTGGTTTTTTCAATCTTAATCCAGATTAACGCGATTAAAACAATTGATACTATAATTATCAGAGCGATGAAAGAGTGATTATTCCAGATCCAGCTTGTTTTAGAATTCGTAAAACGAAAACTGACAGCCAAAAACAGTAGAAACAAGGCAAGTATTTCCAGTTTCTTCTGGTGTGCAAATAGCTGATCTGCCAGGTGGTTTATGATTTTCATGCCTGAATAATTAGCAGTTGGGACAAATAATAATCTCTAACTTCTCCTTGATGGCTGCGCGTACATCTGCACATCCGCAACCGTTATCTGCTGATCGCAGAGGATTACCATGCGCTCGACCACATTGCGAAGCTCCCGGATATTGCCGGTCCATTTAATTTTCTTCATTTCCTCCAGCGCTTCGTCCGTAAACTGTATTGGCGGACGACCATTGCTTTCGCAGATCTGCTCCACAAAATAATTTGCAAGTATGGGGATATCATCTTCACGCTCGTTAAGTGATGGTACTTTTATCAGTATAACACTCAGCCGGTGATAGAGGTCCTCCCGGAAATTTTTATTCTCAATTTCTTCCAGCAAATTTTTATTGGTAGCCGCCAGTATCCGAACATTTACAGGAATTTCTTTTTCGCCGCCTACACGCATTATTTTATTTTCCTGGAGTACCCGAAGCACCTTGGCTTGTGCCGATAGACTCATATCGCCGATCTCATCCAAGAAGATGGTGCCGTTGGTAGCCTGTTCAAAATCGCCTTTGCGTTGTTTGATGGCGGAGGTAAATGATCCTTTCTCGTGACCAAAGAGCACGCTTTCAATCAATTCCGATGGAATAGCGGCACAATTTACTTCTACAAAAGGGCCATCAGCACGATTGCTTTTTTCGTGCAGCCATCGGGCAACCAGTTCTTTGCCGGTACCGCTTTCGCCGGTAATCAAAACGCGTGCATCGGTTGCTGCAACCCGTTCGATCATGTCTTTTATTTTAGTAATGGCAGGCGATTCACCTATCATCTCATACTGCTTGCTTACTTTACGTTTCAGGGCTTTGGTTTCGGTAACAAGCCGCGACTTGTCCATGGCATTGCGAAGCGTAATCAAAAGCCGGTTCAGATCCAGTGGCTTGGCAATAAAATCATATGCACCTTTACGGATGGCTTCCACTGCGGTTTCAATAGTACCGTGACCCGAGATCATCACGACTGGTGCATCCGTTGTTTTCTGAATATTTTCGAGCACTTCGATACCATCAATTTTTGGCATCTTAATGTCGCAGAGAACGAGGTCAAAATTTTTATCTCTGAATTTCTTCAGGCCTTCTTCGCCATCA
>JBBRYZ010000214.1:0-4628 GCA_038237165.1 Bacteroidales bacterium
GACTCCCCCTGAAATCAGGGGGAGAAAGTGCTAAGAAAGATTTTCTTTAATAGATAAAGTCTGAATCTAGCACAATTTGCCCCCTCCCTGAAATCAGGGAGGGCTGGGGTGGGTGCTTTTTGATAAATTTAAACAGTCTCTGAATTATTGTAACCAATGCGGCAGTTTCTCATACTAAAATTTAATCCTACCTTTGCCATTCTGAGTAAATCATAAACATGCGAATCCTTACCTTTGATATTGAAGACTGGTATCATTTCCTCGAACATCGCTCAACTCAGAGTGAAGTTCAGTGGAAAGATTACGAGCCAAGGGTAAGGCAGAATACATCCAATATCCTGGAATTTCTCGAAAAGCACCATCAGAAGGCAACGTTCTTTATCATTGGGTGGATTGCAAAAAAAAATCCGGATATGGTAAAGGAAATTGCTGCTGCAGGACACGAAATCGGGCTACACTCTTATGACCATCAGTTAATCTGGCAACAAACACCCGACGAATTCAGGCAGGATCTGCTTCGGAATATAGGAATACTTGAGGATCACCTCGGCTTTAAAGTGGAAAAATACCGTGCTCCGGGTTTTTCGATCAAGCGAATCAATACCTGGGCATTTGACGTTTTGGCCGAAACAGGAATCACCACTGATGCAAGTATCTTCCCGGCATTACGAGCACATGGCGGCATGCCCGCATTTCCCTGCAACTTTCCTTGCCTTGTTCAGCACAATGGAATCACTATCAAGGAATTCCCTACCAATTACATTAGCCTTGCAGGAATTCGCACGGTACTTACAGGTGGAGGATATTTCAGGTTCTGGCCATATAATATAATTCGGCATTATACTGAAAAGTCACCATATGTGATGAGTTATTTTCACCCTCGCGATTTTGACCGCAAACAACCCCTGCTTAGCGACCTCGGACCATACCGTCGGTTCAGAGCTTATTATGGGCTCGGCAATGCCCAGAAAAAACTCGAACGATGGATTAGCGAATATGCTTTTACGGATCTGCGAACAGCTGATGCTTCTATTGATTGGAAAAATGCTCCTGTTGTAAAATTATAGATGCGGGATTTGCAACCATAAGTATAAAAGAAATCAATAGCTTTATGGCTTTTATAATTTTGGTGAAGATAAGCGATGTATCTCAATTTATGGCATAACACCATGTATTTCATATACTTACGAATAATAGGAATTTTCTATTCCGCAGTGATTTAGTAAGTCAAAAGTGTTTTACATTTGCATACTGAGGCTGATAATTTTTAAACTTTAATAATTTTATTTTTCAAAAAGCTTTACCTTCGC
Source organism: Bacteroidales bacterium (assembly GCA_038237165.1). Taxonomy (GTDB): domain Bacteria; phylum Bacteroidota; class Bacteroidia; order Bacteroidales; family UBA4417; genus UBA4417. The sequence continues at coordinate 1,311 of JBBRYZ010000214.1, forward strand.
ACACTCTATTTTACTACACACACTTTATTCGACAGTTATATTTTTCTATTTCGTACGTATATCCAAAATTAACATGGGATCGATTGATAATTTTTATTTTCATTTTTTTCAGCCACAATATCGTATTGCTCTGGCTTTTCTGGCTGCCTTATTATTAAATTTCTATGCCATTCCGGTAATAATCCGCATTGCCCGCATTAAGAAATTGTATGATGTTCCCGGCGAAAGAACGAGCCATGATTCAAAAGTCCCTACTCTTGGCGGGCTTGGAATTTATTCAGCTATTACTGCTGTAAGTCTTACTTTTATAAATACCTGCGGAATGAACGGTGGAGGCATTACAAGCAGCCTTACTTCGCTGCCTCCGATAATTGCCGGATTTACAGTTATTTTCTTTATAGGAATGAAGGATGATATGCTGAATATTGCAGCCTGGAAAAAGATAATTGCCGAAATTATTGCGTTGATCATACTTATTGCGGTGGGTGATGTGAGGCTTAGCAGCCTGCAGGGAATGTTTTCGATTGGAGAAATTAATTATATCGAAAGTGCATTGCTTTCGTTATTTGCAGGTATAGTTATTATTAATGCTTTTAACCTGATTGATGGTATCGACGGACTTGCTGCTTCGGTTGCTATGCTTGGAAGTATCGTATTCGGCAGTTATTTCCTGGCAACCAGCGAATGGGAGTACGCTGCTCTATCATTCATTATTCTGGGAGCAATTATTCCATTTTTCTTGTACAATGCTTTTGGACACACCAATAAAATATTTATGGGCGATACCGGGTCTCTCATACTGGGCTTTGCCATGACAGTACTTGTTTTCCGGTTCAACGAAATGAATGGAATGTCATCTAACAAGCTTCACTTTGCGGCCGGCCCTGCATTTTCGTTTGCGGTTATTATTATACCGATGTTTGATACGTTGAGAGTTTTTATCATTCGAATCTTCCGTGGCTCCAGTCCATTCAAAGCCGATCGCCGTCATATACATCATATACTACTTGACCTTGGATTTTCACACCAGATATCGACCCTTATACTTATAATGATTAACATTGCATTTATTGCATTTGCATTTTATTTCAACTTCCTGGGTAATTCGAACCTTGTTTATATTATGATTGTTGTTGCTGCATCCTTGTCCTGGCTGGCAATCTGGCTGCGCCGCCGAAAATTTGCAACCGAAGCCAGTTCGAAAAAAAATCTGAATATCATTAACCCTCCTCTATAATTCATTTGCTTTATTTACCTTTACATGCATGTAGATCTTGGTTATGAGTTTACGATCAACCTATACTGCTCATCACTAAATATCAACAGCCTGTTTTATATAACTGTTTACCTGGCAAATTAAATAAAGTAAAAAGTCTATGTTGAAGTTTGTTAGTTTCATTTTTGTCCTATTTCTTCTTTTCCCGTATGTTGGCTTTTGCCAGTATATTCCGCTCGAAAACTTCAATTATGACAGGATAACTCAAAAGTACCAGGAGAATAACACTTCGTTTATTTCGTCAATGAAGCCTGTTTTATTACAGGAAATGGATAGTGTTACTGAAATCGAAAATATACTATATGGTTTCCCTGACAGTATAAAACATAAAAACACTTTTTTTTATCGTAAGCTATACCACGAAAATCTTTTGCGTTACAGTACCAAAGATTTCAGTTTTACTGCTGATCCGGTTTTTAATTTCGGATTCGGTCATGATTTTAAAGAACCAAAAAATGCGTGGATAAATACCCGTGGACTGTCTGTTACCGGATTAATAGGCAACAACTTATCATTTAATACCGAACTATACGAAAGCCAGGCAGTGTTTGCATCATGGCCTTCAGCTTTTATTTCTGCCACCGGAGTTGTCCCCGGACAAGGATCATTGAAACCCTTTAAGAACAACGGTGTTGATTACTTTTACAGTAATGGTTATGTAAGCTATAGTCCATCCAAGTTTATTAACATGACAATGGGATATGGTAAAAACTTTATCGGTGAAGGCTATCGCTCCATGTTACTTTCAGATGTCTCGTTTAATTATCCATACCTGAAACTGACAGCAAATTTCAAAAAAATCAAATATACTGTGCTTTACAACCAGTTTATCGATCGCAGCAGTGCAGCCCTGTCACCGGAATTTGGCAATAACCGCAAATGGTCGACCATGCATTACTTGCAGGTAATGCTCTGGGGCAGGCTCAACCTTGGCCTTTTTGATGCCATAGTATGGGAAAATGCCGATTCCACAGGTCACCGTGGATTTGATGTTCAATACCTGAACCCGATTATTCTACTCCGGCCTGTGGAAGAATCATTTGGTTCGCCCGATAATGCACTGGTAGGATCAACATTCAGTGTTAGGATCAACAAACATTTCAGCGTTTACGGACAATTAATATTGGACGAGTTCGTGCTTTCGCACGTTAAAGCCAACGACGGCTGGTGGGCAAACAAATACGGCTACCAACTAGGAGTATCGGGATGGAACCTTTTCAATATCACATCCTTAAATGCCAGGCTTGAATACAACCAGGCACGGCCATATACATACACACACAGCACTACCATTGAAACCTATGGTCACTACAATCAGCCCCTGGCACACCCTTTAGGTGCTAATTTCAGAGAATTAGTAGCTATGTCTTCCTATACCCGCGGCAACTGGATGGCAAACCTGAAAATGAATTTTGCCATGTATGGTCTCGACACAGCCGGAATGGATTTCGGAAAGAATATTTTCGTCACCTATGATCACCGTGTGAGTGAGTTTGGAAATGATATCGGGCAAGGATTAAAAACAAATCTTACTACAGTTGATGTCAGTCTTTCATATCTTTTAAACAGGCGTACCAATATGCGAATCGAAGCTGGCATAACCACCCGTAAGGAACAGAATAACAAGTGGGACAAACAGATGCAATATGTTTATTTCGGCATACGCACCGGATTGAGGAATATATACTATGATTTTTAAAGATCGGCAATAACGATTAAGCCAGTAAAGAATAAAAAAATAAAAAAAATGGTTCATAATTTGGCAGATTGAAATAAATGACTACTTTTGCATCCTCTTAACGGGAGCATAGCTCAGCTGGTTCAGAGCATCCCGATTCAATCGGGAGGGTCCTTCAAGTAGAAACTCCAAACGTTCTTTAACACGCATACAAAAATATTGGGAGCATAGCTCAGCTGGTTCAGAGCATCCCGATTCAATCGGGAGGGTCCTTCAAGTAGAAACTCCAAACGTTCTTTAACACGCATACAAAAATATTGGGAGCATAGCTCAGCTGGTTCAGAGCATCTGCCTTACAAGCAGA
>JBBRYZ010000215.1:0-4626 GCA_038237165.1 Bacteroidales bacterium
GCTTTCAATGCCTGCAGTAATTCAACGCCAAATAGTTCTAATGTTGAATCCAAATCAACCGAAAAGATAGTCTATACCTGCACCATGCACCCTGAAGTTCGTAGCGATAAACCGGGCGATTGCCCTAAATGCGGAATGAAACTAGTCAAAATGGATACTTCTGATAGTACTCATATGCATAACAAATCTGACACCATGCATAAGATGAAATAATTAAGTTTTAAAATACGACTGTCAGGCAATCTGTTAATGCAGATATATAAACTGACAGTCGTTAAATGATACTAAAGTCACAAAGCGTACCAATGCATTAATAATAAATATTGAGCTCATGTTTAACCGACTTGTCAAATACTTCCTCGAGAACAGGCTGATTACTTTTATCATCCTTTTTACTTTTATAGTATTGGGTGTAGTTTTTATGCCTTTCAACTGGAAATCAGGTTTCCTGCCCCGTGATCCAATCGCTGTGGATGCCATCCCCGATATTGGGGAAAATCAGCAGATTGTGGCTACTGAATGGATGGGGCGTTCTCCCAAGGACATACAGGATCAGATAACTTATCCTTTAACTACTTCATTGCTAGGTATACCGGGAGTGAAAACCATTCGCAGCACCTCGATGTTCGGGATGTCATTTATCTACATTATTTTTAACGATAATATAGATTTTTACTGGAGCCGTTCGCGAATACTCGAAAAGCTAAGCTCCCTGCCAGCGGGGACATTACCCAACGAAGTACAACCAACCCTGGGACCCGATGCAACTGCTCTGGGCCAGATTTACTGGTACACGCTCGAAGGTCGCGATCCTAAAACAGGAAAACCTAACGGTGGCTGGAATCCGGCAGAACTCAGAACCATACAGGATTTTTATGTAAAATACGGTTTGTCCACAGCCGAAGGCGTTTCTGAGGTGGCATCAGTTGGAGGTTTTATAAAGGAATACCAGATCGACCTGAACCCTGAAGCGTTGAAAGCTTTCAATGTATCGGTAATGGATGTGATGAATGCCGTTCGTAAAAGCAACCTGGATATCGGAGCTGAAACCATGGAACTGAATAATGTGGAATACATTATCCGTGGCCTGGGATATGTTAAAAACCTGAGTGACATTGAAATTTCTGTGGTTGCTGTCAGGAATAACGTACCGGTTCGGATTAAGGATGTGGCTCATGTTGCTTTTGGTCCTGCCACACGCCGTGGTGGACTGGATAAATCAGGTTCAGAGGCTGTTGGTGCCGTGGTGGTTGCCCGTTACGGATCAAACCCCATGGATGTGATCAATAATGTAAAAGCCAAAATAAAAGAGATTGAGGCCGGATTGCCTCAGAAAACTTTGGCAGACGGTTCCATTTCCAAAGTAACTATTGTCCCGTTCTATGATCGAACAGGGCTTATAAAAGAGACTATCGGAACACTTGAATCAGCTCTGTCGCATGAAATCCTGATCAGTATCATAGTCATTATCATACTTGTGATGAATCTCAGGGCATCCCTGATTGTAGCAGGATTACTTCCAATAGGCGTATTAATGACTTTTATCCTTATGCGGGCTTTCGGAATCGAAGCCAATATTGTTGCTTTATCAGGAATTGCAATTGCAATTGGTGTTATGGTCGATATCGGGATCGTGGATGTGGAGAATATATTACGGCATCTGGAAATGCCTGAGAATAAAGGAATCCGGGGCAGAAAACTTATGGATGTCATTTACCTCGCAACAACTGAAGTACGTGCGGCTGTGGTTACATCCATTGCAACAACTATTGTAAGTTTTTTACCAGTTTTCGCCATGCAGGCTGCCGAAGGCAAACTGTTTCACCCTTTGGCCTTCACCAAAACCTTTGCATTGTTGGCGGCATTTATTCTCGGTATTGTGGTGCTACCGACTTTAACGCATATTTTCTTCAACATAAGTTTTGATACAAAAAAGATACGCAAATTCTGGAATGGTGGTCTTATACTCGCAGGTATCCTGGCCGTGATTTTCTGGCATACCTGGCCCGCGTTAGCTTTGGTTGCTGTAGGTATAAATAACCTGCTCGATTACCGCTGGCCGGAGCGCCGGAAAGAATTTCCCAACTACATCAATATTGCCATTACGGTTCTTGTAGCTGCTTATTATCTCACCATCGAGTGGGTGCCATTAGGCGCTCACAACTCTACTTTCATTAACTACGTGTTTGTGAGTAGTATAATTGGCATTATACTTATTGCGCTGATGTCGATGGTGCATTTTTATGAAAATATAATTCGCTGGGCATTAGCAAATAAACTGAAGTTTCTGATCATTCCGGCAGTTACCCTGATTTTCGGTATGCTGGCCTGGATGGGAACTGATAAGATATTCGGCTTTGTAGCAACAGGCGCTGAAAAAATGGGCTGGAAAAGTTTCAGAAAAACAGCAATATGGGAAGCACCAGTCAAAAGATTCCCCGGAACAGGCAAAGAATTTATGCCGTCCCTGAACGAAGGCTCTTTCCTGCTTATGCCTACCAGTATGCCACATTCGAGCATCGAAAAGAACCTGGAATATGTTGAAACACTCGACAAGCGTTTATCAGCTATCCCTGAAGTTGAGATTGCTGTTGGTAAATGGGGACGTGTAAATTCCGCACTCGACCCGGCTCCGGTACAGATGTTCGAGAATACTATCAGTTACAAATCAGAATATATTCTGGATGAAAACGGGCAAAGACAAAGATTTAAGACTGATAAGAATGGATATTTTATTTTGGATGCTGGAAAAATTAGAAATACAGTAGAAATAAATAGAAATAAGAAAGATAGAAATACAATAGAAATAAATGGAAATAAAAAAAATGGAAATAAAATTGAAATAAATGGAAACACAATTGAAATAAATGGAGATAAAATTGAAGCTGAAAAGATCAAAGAGGTTACATTTGATAAAGGGAATGAAATCTTTCATGTTTTAGTCGATAAAAATTGGTTAGTTGTCGGTAAGCCATATTTCAACATATTTCAACATATTTCAACGTATTTCAATTTATTTCTTATTAAAGATGAGAATGGCGAATATTTCAGGCAATGGCGGCCACAAATCAAGAGGCCGGATGATATCTGGAAAGAAATTGTGAAAGTAACTGATATTCCAGGTTTAACTTCAGCCCCAAAGCTACAGCCGATTGAAGCCCGTTTGGTCATGCTTTCGACTGGTATGCGCGCGCCAATGGGACTTAAAGTATTTGGCCCTGACCTGGATGCGATTGAAAAGGCAGGTTTACTCTTTGAACAAGCACTCAAAGATGTGCCTTCCATTAAAGCGTCGAGCGTTTTCTATGATCGTTCGGTAGGTGCTCCGTATATTGAAATAAAGCTTAATCGCGAAGCTATGGCACGGTACGGCATGAGTATAAGCGATGTGCAGGAAGTATTACAGGTGGCTGTTGGCGGAATGGCGCTTTCATCCACGGTCGAAGGACGTGAGCGGTTCCCTATCAGGGTTCGCTATGCCCGCGAATTGCGTGATAATCCAGAGGATCTGAAACGCATCCTCATCCCTGCCATGAACGGAGTACAGGTGCCGCTTAGTGAAATCGCCGATATTGATTATACCCGAGGAGCACAAATGATACGGAGTGAAAATACATTCCTGAATGGCTATGTTATTTTCGATAAAAACGAAGGAAAAGCCGAGGTTGATGTAGTGCAGGAAGCGCAAAAAGTACTGGCGCAAAAATTAAGTTCAGGTTCACTAAAACTACCCAATGGCGTATCATATATCTTCGCAGGCAATTACGAACATCAACTCAGGGCTACAAAAAGGCTGTCAATAGTAATTCCAATAAGTTTACTGCTGATCCTATTGTTGCTGTATTTCCAGTTTCGTACTGTAACGGCCTCACTTATTCACTTCTCAGGAGTTTTCGTTGCCTTTGCCGGTGGTTTCATTATGCTTTGGTTATATGGTCAAGGGTGGTTTATGGATTTTTCCATTGCCGGAATAAACCTGAGGGATTTGTTCCAGATGCACACCATAAATCTGAGTGTGGCGGTCTGGGTGGGATTTATTGCGCTTTTCGGAATAGCTACAAACGATGGCGTAATTATGGGTACCTACATTCACCAGGTATTCGAAGCGCGGCATCCTGCTACAGTTCACGATGTACGCGAAGCAGTTGTATCGGCGGGAATGAAACGTGTCCGTCCTGCCATGATGACAACAGCCGTTGCCGTTATAGCTTTATTGCCGGTATTATCTTCCAACGGTAAAGGCTCTGATATTATGATTCCAATGGCCATACCCATGTTTGGCGGGATGGTGATCCAGGTTATGACTGTTTTCGTGGTTCCTTTATTTCAGGCAATGTGGAGGGAAAGGGCGGTAATAAAAAATGAAATACGTTGAAATAAAAAATGAAATAAATAGAAATAAAATGGAAATACGTTGAAATAAAATGGAAATACGTTGAAATAAAAAATGAAATAAATAGAAATAAAATAGAAATACGTTGAAATAAAATGGAAATACGTTGAAATAAAAAATGAAATAAATAGAAATAAAATGGAAATACGTTGAAATAAAATAGAAATACTTTGAAATAAAAAATGAAATAAATAGAAATAAAATAGAAATACGTTGAAATAAAATGGAAATAC
>JBBRYZ010000216.1:0-4415 GCA_038237165.1 Bacteroidales bacterium
AAAAAGTACGCTGATTTTAGGATTTGCGAAAAGTTTTTCCTGCGCCTGTTTGTTGCCCGTAAAGGCATCGAACTGATGAACCATTGTAATTTTAGAAGCGAATTTGCTGATAAAATCGGCTTCTTCAACGGCTGAATTTCCGCCACCGATAACTACAACTTCCTTATCGCCGTAATATTTGGCATCGCAGGTAGCGCAATACGAAATACCCTTGCCTTTCAATTCCCGTTCGCCTGGAATTCCCATCAGATTGGGCGAAGTACCGGTTGCAATTATGATTTTCTTTGCCTTAACGGTTTCGTATTCATCAATCACAACTTCTTTGTTCACAAGGTCAATTTTGGTTACATCCACTGCAACTTTATAGGAAGTACCGCATAATTTGGTTTGCTCCGACATATTGTGCGAAAGCAAATACCCCGGCTGTGGATCAATGAAACCCGGATAGTTGGAAACTTCGTGGGTTGTGGAAACATGTCCGCCGGGGAGCGCAATATCAATAAGCACCGTATTTATTTTCGACTGGCACAGGTATAATCCGGCAGTAAGTCCGCCCGGGCCGGCTCCAAGAATCAGAACATCAAACTCGGAAACAGAAGGTTTTAAACCTGTTTTTATCTCTTTTACCTTTTGGTCCGGCAAAAGATTATCAAGCTGATGAATAATATCACTTCGTTTTATTCCACCAGTAAGCATGTTGCCAACTTGTGCTCCATTATTGAAGAACAACAATGTTGGTGATGATTTAACTCCCAGCTTATCAGCCAGTTCGCGGTTTTGTTGGCGAAACATTTTAAAAAATTTGATATCGTTGCCATAAAGCTTTGCCAATCCTTCAAATTTAGGAGCAACAGCCTCGCATGGCGGGCATTCGGTCGAATAGAAGTCGAGAACAACTTTCCCACCGTTTATAACTTCTTTTTCAAATTCTGCCTGTGTAATCTCTTTCATTTTTAATTGTTTTAATTCTTTAATGCTTCAACAGGATTGTGATTATAAACCCTGTCCTTTACTAATAATGTTGTGGTGTATGATTTAATGTTTTTCTGAAATAAGATGTCGTGTCCAAGACAAAGTCCCATAGTAACTGTAAAATCAACATTTTCGCTGTTCAGTTGCTCCGATTGGGCCAGAGGATTGCACGATACTTTTTCAATATTGCTGTTGTCGTTTACATCCGATTGTTTGAAACCGCCGGTAGTACACGAAACAGGGGAAATTCTGAATCCTGATTCGCGAAATATCTTTGTAACCTGTGCCACATCCTTTTCCATTCCGTAACAATATGCTATCCCGATCCGCTTGAAATTCATGCTTTTCGCAAATTCAATTATTTCCTGCAGGCGCGATAAAGTTCCGGCTCGTCCATTGTCAACCAGTTCGGCAGCAGCCTGCACTATCTTCTGATTATCGGGCAAATGATAAGTTAACATCAAATCATCAGCATCAAACTTCTGAGCCAGACAAGTTTCGGTAGATCTGCAATCTTTTGTTTTACAGCGGGTACAATCCATATTACCATTTTCTCTAATTACTTTGTTCTTCAAAATATGCCGAGAAACCAAGTTCCAGTAATTCTTTCACAGGCCGGCAATCGGTTGAGCATACATTTCCGGTTCTGTTTTTGGCAACCGATCCGCAGCCTCCGCCGCAAGCCAGTTGCATAGTACAGGTGCTGCATTCAGGGATAGAAGTTACATCTCGGCTTTCCCACACGCTGATAAGTTCTTCCTTGCGGACCACTTCAGGATAAAATGTTCCTAATGATTCATCCGCTTTGCCAACAGTTGCAGTACATGAAAATATGTGTCCGGTATAATCGAAGGCCCATTCAGTTTTACAGGCGGGACAAGCATCGTACAGAGGATCAGGGAGGTCTCCGTTTTCGGCCAGGAATTTCGCAACTGAGTATGCAGGTTTATAAAATTCAAGAATATACGGATGTTGCTTCACGAGTTCATAAATTGTTTCGTATAGCGAAATGCGGCTGAAAAGTTTTTCGGAGGTTGCCTGACAATGGTGCAATTCGTAATTACGACCCAGCTGTGTTTTGAAAAAAGCACTTGCAGTCCAGCCTTTATCAATGGCAAATTGAGCTAACTCTGGCAATCCGCCAATGTTTTCCTTATCAACCACAACCCTGAGATTAACCGGCAAATCGTTTTGCAGGCAGGCATCAATACCATTCACAATTTTTTCAAAAGTTGAACCTCCACCTTTCAGGAAACGGCGTTTATCGTGTACACTTCCTTTGCCATCGAGTGTAACCTGTATTTCGCGAATGTCGGCAGTTTTAAGGATGTCAATATAATCAGTCAACGAGTAGCCATTTGTTACAAAGCACACTTCGAGGCTTACCGATTTTGCCTGTTTCAACAGATAAGAAATAAGCTCTTTTTGTTTTGGCGAATTCAACAATGGCTCACCGCCGAAAATGGTGAGATACTTCTTACGGGCAGCAAATTCAGTCTTAATGTAATTAAAAAATGCATCAATCACCTCAAGGGTAAGTTCCTGTCTATTATTGGTGTATTCGTCCTGATAACAATAGGTACAGGCAAAATTGCAACTGTAATTAGGTACAAAAAACAACTGTACTTCGTCATCATCGCGTGTATCAATAAAGTCGAGGTATTTATTGCGATACAGAAGATCTTCCTCCTTTTCATCAATAAGGTAACCCTGTGCCTCCAGATCAGCTTTAAACTCAGCAGGTAATTCTTTCCCGCCAAGGAAATCCTTTACCATAAGGCCTTCGGAGGAGTTTAAAATATCGGCGCTTCCGGTAAGCAAGTTGACGATAAAGAAATTATCCGACCCGCTAATCTTTGAAAATATATTATGTTTGGAATAAACCATTGATGTTTTATCTGTTTATAAAAGAGAATAAACCGGGGAATTATTCCCCGATTCTTTTTGATTTTTTAAACAGTTAGTCGTGACAACCTACAACGGTTTTTGATGTTTTGGCGCAGCATTGAGCTACTTTTTTTGTAGTTGCTTTTTGAGTCTTCTTTTTAACAAGGCTTTTCATATTTTCAGGTTTATGCATTTATAATGAATTTATTGTTTCTAAAATTTATAGTGTTTCAAATCAGCAGAAATACGTACTGTTTTCGATTAACTATTTTCAATTAACTGTTTTCAATTAACTGTTTCCCAATTAACTGTTTTCGATTAACTATTTTCCATTAACTATTTCATCTCTTAATTTCCGCATCCACAACCGGCAGGTCTTTTCCCTGCGATCGTAAAACTTGCCACTTCCGCTTTCCCTTTGGCATAAGGAGCTGATTCCTCAAGGATTTCAATGGAAGCAAACCCCGCTTTTTCAAGATGTTGCATGTATTCGGGTCGAGTTACTGAACCGGCCCAGCATTCGGCTATCGCTACAGGATCGTTACGGTATTCGTCAGCAATGGGCGAAGTGGCATATATATCGCTGATCACAAACCTTCCACCCTTTTTCAGTATCCGGAATATTTCGTTCCAAACGGATTGTTTGTCGGCAGCATGATTAAGGGTGCAATTGGAAATTACCAGATCGGCAACTTTATCCGGTAATTCAAGTTTTTCGAGTTCGCAGCGAACAAAATTTACATTGGCCACACCAAATTTCTCCGCATTCCGGCGTGCTTTTTCAAGCATTCCTTCCGAAATATCGATGCCATAAACAAAGCCGTTTTCACCTACAGCCTCAACCATGCGTAAAACTTCGGTTCCACGTCCGCTGCCCAGGTCAACACATATTTCTCCGGTTGCAGGCTCAGCGTAATTAATGGCGCCACCACACGAAAGACAGCAATCCGATTCGGCCAGTTGGCTGTATCTTTTATCTATTTCTTTTATTTCCATTTCTTCAAAAACATGAGAATTATCAACATGTTTTGCACGGCCTGTTTACAATAAAAAACCCTATTGCAGCTCCAAATAAAATGCTTGAATACGGATTGCTTGTAATGCCACATGATCCCGAGGCGCATCCCACAAAATGGTAATACAAAAATCCGATTGTTCCTCCTATTATCACGGCTGATACAGGTTTCCAGAAATACCAGGACCTGATTAATTCATTAAACGTTTTTGGCCTACTATCAGTTTCGCAAGTTTCTTTCATCTGAATTTTATTAAATTGATTTAAATATCATAAACTCACGCAAAAAAATCCTGCATGGTTTCGCCTGTTTGTATTTTGATTAAAAGGCAAATTTTTATTTCACTTTATTGATTTCACTCACCAGGAAACTCTTTGTTTTAACACCAACAAAGCGATTGATTTCCTTACCGTCTCTAAACAAAATCATGGTTGGAATATTACGTACACCATACTTTGCCGATGACGCCCTATGGGTTTCAACATCAAGTTTAGCAACTTTTGCAGTAGTGCCAAGTTCCTCGGCAACTTCGTTGAGTAT
>JBBRYZ010000217.1:0-4413 GCA_038237165.1 Bacteroidales bacterium
AATTTTTCAATATTGTTGGGGATAGGAGGGAGATGCGCTTCCAGGTAAAACTGGAATTCCGTCAATTTTTCATCATTTTCAAAGAACGTAAGGCAATGAACTTCTTCGCGTGTGGTAACTTCAGCCCCCATCAGTACAAATATTCCTGCGGGTTCTGCCAGTTTGCTGATCAGTTTACAGTGCCTGGTGCTGTTGTGATCTGTTATTCCAATAATATCGAGGCCTTTTTCGAGCGCCTTTTCTATTATTTTTGTCGGGCTCATCTCCAGGTCACCACAGGGTGAAAGTACTGTATGGATATGAAGATCGGCCCGGTATTTATTCATTTCTAGCGGGTTAGCAGATTGTAAAGTTTACCGGTTACTTCAAATGCTTCTTCATGTGACCCCAAAACGGGTATTCCTTCTTCCTCGGCTTGTGCCAGCATATCTGCATCGGGTTCATTTCCCTTAATCAGGATTACGGCTGCCAGTTCCTTAAGCGAAGCAATGGCAATCACATTTTTGTGAGTCTGAAGTGTAACCCATACTTTGCCGCTGTCGGCATGACCCATTACATCACTAAGCAAATCGGAAGTGTATCCACCGTTAATTTCATTTTCCAGTCCCTGACTTCCACCGAAGACATTCAGTTCCAGTATTTTTACAATGTCGTTAACCTGCATAATATTAATTTTTATCTGCTGCGTTTAAAAAACTTCTCGTTGCCCCAAATGCTTTTTAGCATTTCAAGCGATTCGTCCGGTGTGAGTTCCCCGGTTTGTTCCCTATTTTTCTGAATAAAAATACATTGTCTGATATCGGCTTCGCCAAGCGCAATATCGTTGGCAAAAGCCTGACAATTAGGCGCTCCGCATGCACCGCAATCGGTTAGTGGAAGGCACTGTAGCATCCGGCTCGATTTGTCCATCTTGCGCATAGCTTCTTCCATATTCTCATCCAGTTTCATCATGCTTCGTGGATTGATTTTCTGGATACTGATTCTCCGTTTCAGATATTCAGTATATTTATCAATATCTTCGTCTATTGATGGTTCTATATTTGTTCCGGTTTTATAATCCCTTAGTCTTTCTGCCACCAGGAACCGGTTAGCCGAAAGGAGTACGCCTCCGGCACAGCTTTCGTCGCATGCACGAAGCTCCAGAAAATCAACATCTCCGATCTCGTCGTTTTCAATTTTTTCAAGAAATTCGATAACATTGTTTATTTCATCAATAGCCAGGCTGCGACCTGGAATATGATCAGCTTCGCCATGGGTGAGTGCCCATTGAAGAGCAGTTTTCGTAAGTGGCTTACTTGGAATTAAGACCTGCTTTAATGTCTTGTCGTTGCGTATATATTTGTACACTTTGTTGTAAAGCGTATCCATATTTATCACGCCGGTTATCATTGAATAATCTTCGCCCACCGGACTTTTGATAGCAGCTATTTTGGCAGCGCAAGGCGTGATATAAAAAACACCTATTTCAGCCGGATTTATTCCCTTGTCGGTGAGCTCTTTACGGCAATATAAGGCGGTAATGTCCAAAGGTGGTTTGATCAGCATGATATTCTCAACCAATGCAGGAAATTTTACCTGTACCAATCTTACAATAGCCGGGCAGAAAGAGGAAATCAACGGATTGTTTTCCGGGTGCGATTTTGCGTATGCTTTCATTTCACCTACCAGTAAATCAGCACTCATTTCTACTTCGTAAATATGCGTGAATCCGTTTGCAAGTATCGCGGTATAAATCTGATTATGTGTTATTTCCTCAGGGAATTGACCGAAGAATACTGCTGGTACCAATGCAATGCGGTGCTTAAAAGCATGTATGCGGTTAAAGTCGTCCTGATCAATAAAAATCGCGTTTACCGGACAAGCCTTGAAACATTCGCCACAATCAACACAACGGTTTTCATATAGAATTGCCTTGCCATTGCGCACCCTTATTGCTTCGGTCGGACAAACATTCATGCAGTGCGTACAGCCGATACAAAGGTCGTCGCTTATTTTTAACGCATGATGAAAATGTCTGCTGTCCATTTATCCGGCTTTTGGCAGGTTAATAATAATTTCGAGCGTTGTGCCTATACCTACTTCACTTTTGATGATCAGATTGTCGGCATTATTATTTATATTCTGAAGACCCATTCCTGCACCGAAACCCATCTCGCGTACTTTTGCCGATGCTGTTGAATAACCGGCCTGCATTGCTTTTTCGATATCAGGTATTCCCGGGCCTGTGTCGATCAGTTTGATGTTAACCCTACTTGTGTCCACTTCGCAGATAGCTTTGCCTCCATTGGAATGGGCAACTATATTTACCTCGCCTTCGTACATCGAAACTACCATCCGCTTAATTAGCTGAGGATCAACATTAAGTTGTTTCAGTATTTTCTTGAAACTGCTTGACGCATCACCTGCTTTGGTAAAGTTTCCTGCTTCTATGACGTATTCGAACTGCATCGTATTCTCAGTTTAATAAACAGGATCTAATCCTTCTTTAAATAGTATTCCGCTGGTTTTGTACATGGAGTAGCTGCATTGCATAATTACAATCCTGTTTTCTTCGGCCAGCGCAATCATTTCGGGCGTTGCTTTTTTGTTACGAACTAGTACTATGTTCTTTATATCCGACATTTCGGAAGTGCGTATGGTCTGTATGTTTACTAATCCTGTTAAAAGCAATAATTTTTCGCTGTCAATCGTAAGTACATCACTCATCAGATCCGAAGCAAATACAGCCTCAACATCTCTTTCGAGCTTTGTATTGCCGCAGACCACTTCTGCATTGAGTATAGTTGCTACTTCTCTTAATTTCATTTTGATGTTTCCTGATTTTTTTTGTAAGATTAATTCCAAGCAGATGAGCGTGTTATCTATGTGTAAGTAACTCTTATTTGAAGTGGCAAAATTATATGTAATTTATATGATAAACAAGCTAACTGTTAATTAATTCACACTGTTAATTAAATTACAGTGAATTTATTATAATTCTAAATAACAGGGTTTTATAATTGATTTTATATTTAATATTTAAGATATGATTGTATGATTTTGATAAGCTAAATGAGTCTATAAAAAAGCAAAAACCGCCCTTGTAACAGGGCGGCTTTTGCAGAATAATAAAAGTAAATTTTAATAGCGCTTACGAGCCTTGTAATGGGTGTGCAGCAATTCGTGCGACTTATGCCCGAGCGGCTGAGTGAGATATTCCTTGTAAACTTCAGTTATTTCTGGATTTTCGTGCGACTTCCTGATTGGTTTACCCATATCTTCAGCATAAATAGCTTCGGCCCGGCGTTTACGGATTTCTTCCGATGTAGGTATTGGCTGACCGCCGCCACCTATACAGCCACCGGGGCATCCCATCACTTCAATAAAATGGTAATTCGATTTGCCTGATTTCACCAATTCCATTAATGTTTTTGCATTCGCCAGTCCGTGAGCAACAGCAACATTAAGTTCAACTCCTTCGAGGAAATCCCATTCGGGTTTGGTGTTTTTAATTTTAAGGCTGGCTTCTTTTACGCCCTCCATTCCACGTACAGGTTTGATATTGAGATTGGTAAAAGGCACTTCATTCCCTGTGATAATTTCGTATGCTGTGCGCAGAGCGGCTTCCATTACTCCTCCGGTATTACCAAATATTACTCCGGCACCTGATGATTCACCCAGAATGCTGTCATAATTCTCATCTTCAAGCTTCTCAAACTCAATTCCTGCTTGTTTGATCATCATAGCCAGTTCGCGGGTGGTGAGAACATAATCTACATCCTTAAAACCTGAGTCGCGCATTTCGGGACGGTTGCATTCAAACTTTTTAGCAGTACAAGGCATGATGGAAACTACTACCATATTTTCTGCTTTGATATTAATTTTGTCGGCATAATATGTTTTAGCCAACGCACCGAACATCTGCTGCGGAGATTTGCAGGAAGATAGATTGTCAATCAATTCAGGATACATATGCTCCTGGTATTTAACCCAGCCGGGCGAACACGAGGTCATCATTGGCAGCTTCACTGTCTCATCTTTATCCACCAGCGCTTTTTTCAAACGCGTAAGCAATTCCGTACCTTCTTCCATAATGGTAAGGTCTGCGGTAAAATCTGTATCAAGCACTTTATTAAATCCCATCTTTCGTAAAGCAGATACCATTTTACCAGTAACCCTTGTTCCAGCTAATATTCCAAGATCTTCGCCTAATGCTACACGGGTTGCAGGCGCTGTTTCAACCACCACAAATTTATCCGGATCATAGATAGCATGCCATACGTCTTCAATATAATTGCGTTCGTACAGTGCGCCGGTCGGGCAGCGGTTTATGCATTGCCCGCAATTGGTGCATACCACATCATTAATTGGTTTGTTCAGGAAGGTTGAGATAATCTGGTGATCACCTTTGTTAATAACAGCCAGTGCACTAAC
>JBBRYZ010000218.1:0-4265 GCA_038237165.1 Bacteroidales bacterium
CCCATAACCTGAAGCAAGCGGATAAGCACGAAACCATAATAGTCGTCAACGAATTTTTGTTCGTCGATTGTTATATATTTCTTCAGATTTTGTAAATACCAATAAAGCATTTCTTCCCTGAAAGAATAAGGTAATGAGGCTTTTACCTGGAAAAGAAGAGAAGCAAGATCGTACTGAAGCGGACCGTGTCGACCGCCCTGATAATCTATAAACCATGGTTTATTTTCATAAATCATGATATTACGTGCCTGAAAATCGCGGTACATAAAAAAGTGGCTGTCACTTTTCAGCAGATGCTCAATCAGTTTGTCGAAATCGTCTTCGAGATTTGCTTCATTAAAAGGAATCTTAAGCAGCCGCAGGAAATAATATTTAAAGTAATTGAGATCCCAGCGCATGGAACGTTCGTCGAATTCAGCGGATGGATAACAAACGGAAAAGTCCAGGCCTTTACTTGCTTCCACCTGAAAACGAGGCAGTTCGGCAATGGCTAGCTTATATAATTCAAGAGTTTCAGCCGAAGGCATCTCTTCAACCCTGTTCATTTCAAGATGATCGAGCAAGGACGTATTACCAAGGTCGCTCAACAGGTAACAATTATTTTTAATGTCGGATGAATAAATCTGAGGAACTGAAAGACCCAATCGATTAAAATGATTCGTGAATGAAATGAATGCATCCGTTTCACTTTTATCGGGGCTGTACACGCCGATGGCTTGCTTGTTTTGTCCGGTAAGCCGGTAATATTGCCGGTACGAACCGGCTGGAGGAAGTGGCGTTATTTCAATTCCCTGTACGAGAGCCCATTCGAAAAAAAGTCTTCGGAGTATTTGGGTATGATCAGTTTTATTCACAGTCGATTCTGAAATAATGTAAGTTTATGCTTTATGGCAAATTTAGAGAATTAGTCTGTAATTCTGCTATTATTATTTAACAAGTAAGTTTATTGTTTGTTAAACATAGTATATTTGCTGATTCAGTTAAGCAATTCTTTATACAACATATCATGGAAAATACAAAAGCATTAGAAGTTCTGAAAACCGCCATTCTTCTGGAAAAAAGGGGTAAAGCCTTTTACGAAAAAATGGCTGAACAAACTAAAAGTCCTGAGGCAAGAAAGATATTTACCACCATGGCTGAAGAAGAAAAAGCACATGTTGAGTTTCTCTCCGTACAGTTTGCTCATTTTGTAAAAGAAGGCAAGTTTAGCAGGATTGAAAAAGGAAGTGAAGCAACGGAAGATATTTCACATGAAATCATGAATCCGAAACTGGTAAAGGAAATTTCGGCAGCCAGCTTTGAAGCAGCTGCTATTTCGGCGGCTATGGATTTTGAAACACGGGCTGTTGAATTGTATTCGAAACGTTCTACCGAAGCCGTTGATCCGAATGAGAAAGAAATGTACAAATGGCTGGCAGAATGGGAAAGCGGTCATCATAAAATTTTGTATGATCTAAATGAAGCACTCAAGGAAAGTATCTGGTACGATAACCAGTTCTGGCCGTTTTAAGAGTAGACAGGGCTTCCTGTTGAGTGAAACCCTGACTATGTATAAAATAAAAAGCGCAGTTGGCGAAAGCTAGCTGCGCTTTTTTTTATTATTGACGTCCAATTTGATTATGTTCTTAATATTTTATTTGGAATCATTCTAAACAAATTTATTCCTTCATTGTTAATAAATCTTATTTTCAACATTTTAATCACAAAAAAAAATCCAAAAACCATGAAAACAAGAATCACATTATTGATTATCGTGTTAACACTGGCTATTAGCGCCAGAAGTTTTGCGCAGGAGAAAACCTATACTAATGGATCAGTTTGGTCATTATCATTTGTGAAAACCAATACGGGAATGGGTGTTGCATACATTAACAGCCTGAAAAGCACCTGGAAAGCAGTAGAGGATGAAGCAGTAAAGCAAGGATTGATTTTATCCTATAAGATACTTGAAGGAACAGCGACTACTCCTGAAGACTATAATATGATATTGATGATTGAATATAAGAATCTTGCCGCCATGGAAGGACAGGATGCAAAATGGGATGCGATACAGGCAAAAGTTGTAGGCGACCAGGATGCAATGGCAAAACTGAGAGATGTACGCTCCTCGCAACGATCCATGTATGGTCAAAGGATGATGAGAGAGGTTGTTTTTAAATAATTTTCAGTTTTAGTCAGGGCTTCACTCAAAGTGAAACCCTGACTAATTACAAAAAACAAAAGCCGGATTGCAGATGATGCGGACCGGCTTTTTTGATTTTAGTCCGAGTGCGACTTTGAGTCGCGCCCTGACTGTGCACCGAATACGGATTTTTCACTTTTAACTATTTCCTGTTAACCATTAACCCCTTGCCGGAACATTATTAACAGTATGCGCCAGCGACGGGCTCTATGCGGGATAAATGAAGCTCAAAAAGTTTTCATGCTTTCCTGATCTGAATAACTCAATCATTTCGCCTGCAATACTAATATTTGCCGGAGTTTCAGGAAGATTATCACGACTGAACCACTGCGCATCATAAAGTTCTTTTGGATCAACTACGATTGGTTGCCGGTCATCCGCTTCCGCAAAATAGCCAACCATCATGGAACTGGAAAATGGCCAGGGTTGACTGCCATAATATCTCAGATTCGCTATTTCAATACCAACTTCTTCTTTTACTTCGCGAATAACCGTTTGTTCGAGCGATTCCCCGATATCGGCATAACCCGCAACGAGCGAGTAAAAGTTAAACCGGTAATGTGTTCCTTTGGCCAGTAAAATTTTATCGTTACACGTAATGGCAACAATTACGGCAGGCGAAATTTTTGGATACACCGTTAATTCACATGCCGGACAACGGATTGCCCGCTCACTTTTTTTGAAAGTCGTTTTTGTGCCACAGCGCGAACAAAACTGATGCTCATCCATCCACACATTAAGCTGAAACCCTACAGCCCCAATATAGGCAGATTCCCTGTTAGGCATGGTTCGCAGAAACATATGTTCCCGGAATTCAAAATCCGGATTGTTTCCGCTATATTCCTTTAACAAGAAACAATACACGCCGTCAAGCGAGAACAGATATTGTGTAGTATCATTCCGGAATACCTCAGCAAAATCACTGCGCTTAGGAATTACAAGTTCGTTTTCTTTTTGGATTAATAATATGGAATCATCTTTGTAACAAAGAATATAATCATCCTTATTTTCAGAAGTATTCTCTATAAAAGCATTGTTAAATATATGAGGTTCAATGTTATGAAGCATCGGTACGAAAGAGTTTATTAGTTTTAGTCAGGGTGAGTTCAGAAGTCGCACCCGGACTAAAAGCTTCGATTAATTTTTATTTGGCCAGCTGTTGTTTCCCGCGTTAATATCCGGAAGCTGCAAATCGGGGTCAACCACCACCGAACGCAACGGCTGAGTGGAATGATGGATATAAATGTAGCTGCTTCCTGCCTGCCAAATTTCAACCGGCAGATTTACATCGCTAACAGTTCCATCCTTTTCAGTAATCCGAAGTTTAACAGGCATCGCCATTTTTTGAAGATTAACCAGCGTGATTTGTGCGCCTTTTGCCGGATCATCATTTACATAAGTTACACTTTTAATGCCTTGATCCAATGTCCAGGTTTGATAAAACCATTCGTTCCAGAACCAATTGAGATCTTCGCCCGTGGCATTGTTCATAAACCTGAAAAAGTCAGTTGGTGTCGGATGTTTGAAAGCCCATTGCCTGGTGTATTCGCGGAAAGCATAATCGAAACGCTCAGCACCCAGGATATATTCCCTTAGGATAACAAAACCCAAAGAAGTTTTGTAATAGCTCAGCGTATGATCATCCTTTCCCTGCACTTCAGCCAGATTCATAATACTTTGGGCATTTGCACTTATCAGGTAAGGAACCAGATCGCGAGCCGGATTTTTACCCAGCGGATCATATTCGCCATCTCTTTTAGGTCCGAATTCTCCCTTATTGAAATCGTCCTGCGCATAAATATCGATAAACGTGTTAAAGCCCTCGTCCATAAAAGGGAAGCGTCTTTCGTCGGAACCCACGATCATCGGGAACCAGTTATGGCCGGCTTCGTGTGCTGTAATAAAATATAATACTTTTGGACTCCGCACTTTCCACGAGGTGAAATTCAGAGCGGGATATTCCATTCCACCTACAGGGCCGGCTACATTTAAGGCAACAGGATAAGGGTATGGAAACCATTTTTTCGAGAAATACTCAACTGAAGATTTTAAATATTCGGTGGACCGGTCCCATAAAGTGTCG
>JBBRYZ010000219.1:0-4112 GCA_038237165.1 Bacteroidales bacterium
CGTTCGCCTATCCATTTAAGCCCGCCACTACTCAGTTTCTCATTAAAAATATTAACGCCGACTTTGTTGGCCAGATCAACGGCTGGTATATTGAGCGACAAAGCCAGCGCTTGCGAAGCCGGTAGCCGGCCTCTGAAAGTTTCGTCATAATTGAGCGGCCGGTACCCATTGAAATTTTGCGGAATATCCAGTAAAATAGACTTTGGCGTTATAAGTCCGCGATCTATTGCCAAAGCATAAAGAAAAGGTTTCAGCGCACTTCCAGGCGAACGAAGTGAGGAAGCGCCGTCAACCTGTCCCTGAAATTGGCTGTCCATAAATCCAGCTGAGCCAACATAGGCAACAATAGCATGTGTGCGATTGTCAATCAAAACAACAGCTGCATTCCCGACGCCCATGCCACGGTACATATTTACCTGTTCACTGAGTGTATTTTCGGTATAATCCTGTAATTGTGCATTAATAAAGGTTTTAATTACCGGGCTGCCGGGATACTTACCCGAAAGCAGGCGGGCCAGATGCGGAATCTGCTTCGGTGCATCAAAACGTTTGGCAGTTAGAGGCTCAATAAGTGCATCATCCAGGCTTTTCTTATCAAAAATTCCGTACTTACTAAGTTTTTGCAACCAAAAATTTCTTTCTTTTACAATCCTGTCGTTTCCGTTCCCAAGGCGAAGATGATTTGGGTCGTTGGGAATAATAGCAAGCGTTACAATTTGAGCTAGACTAAGAGCCTGTGGTTCCTGATCCAGGTACAGAAAGGATGCCGCTTTTACGCCCTGTATATTTCCTCCGTAAGGAAGGAGATTAATATACAATTCGAGGATTTCGTTTTTTGAATAATGAAGTTCAAGCTGGAAGGCTCTGAAACACTCAATAAATTTATTTGCGAGTGTGCGATCGCGGGGTTCCAGCATCCTGATCACCTGCATGGTAATGGTCGAAGCTCCCGAAATTCGTTTCCGGCTTGTGATATTTTGCCATAGTGCCCTGGTTATGGCTATAGGATTTACGCCGGGATGAAATCTGAACCAGCGGTCTTCCTTATAAATTATAGTTTTTAGCAGAAGCGGGTTTACTTCTTTTATTTCAGCTTTCATCCGCCATTGCTGATCCGATGACAAGGACGCATTCAACAATTTATCATCATCCGAAAGGATCAGCTGTGAATAACGAATTGTGGTATGAACAGGGAAAATCAGATCAATAGTAAGAAACAGTAAAAAGCAAACAAGCAAAGAATAAACCAGCCTTTTTAACAAAAGAGGCAGTTGGTTAAACCAATCTCTCAATTGTTTTAAAAAATTAATAATTAAGAGTTTGAAATCAGTCATAATGATTGTAGAAGGTAATTAAATAACACTTATAATTCCTTCGCCCGTTCCTGTAATGCGACCTATAACAACCGCACATTCAACACCATTACCAGATAATTCATTCAATACCTGATCTTTATATTTTCCCGGAACTGATACGAGCAAACCGCCGGAAGTCTGGGCATCGCAGAACATTAGTTTCTCTGCCTCGGAAAGTAAGGCTTTCCAACTGATCCATTCCTGGTAAAATTGCAGATTATTATATGTTCCTCCGGGAATAGCTCCGGCCACCGCCAGTTCTTTCACATGGCTCATAAATGGCAGCATACTGAAGTCTATTTCAGCATCCACCTTGCTTCCACGCGTCATTTCGCTGAGGTGCCCGGCAAGACCGAAACCGGTAATATCCGTACATGCATTCACCTGGAATTTTGAAAAAGCAAAAGCTGCTTTTTGATTGAGCTGTTTCATCCATTTACAGGCTTCAGCAGCAGCATCTTCACCAGCCAGCCCACTTTTAACGGCAGTTGATATTATACCTGTTCCCAACGGCTTGGTAAGGATCAGCACATCACCGGGCTGAGCGCCGATGTTTTTCCATGCTTTTGCCGGATGAACCAAACCTGTAACACACATCCCGAATTTAGGCTCTGTATCATCAATGCTATGACCGCCAATTATGCTGATACCGGCTTCTGTAGCTTTGTCGGCAGCGCCAAGCAGAATATTTTCCAATACTTCAAGCGGGAGCCGCTGAACCGGGAAAGCAACGATATTCAATGCAAACAGAGGTTTTGCACCCATGGCATATACATCGCTAAGCGCATTGGCGGCAGCAATTGCACCAAAATCATATGGATCATCAACTATGGGTGTAAAAAAATCAAGCGTCTGAACAATTGCCTGCTCCGGATTAATCTGGTAAACGGCTGCATCATCAGCTGAATTATTCCCGACCAGCACATTTGGATCCGTTGTAACCGGAAGATTCTTCAATATTTTTTCCAGATCGGCGGGTTGCATTTTGCAGGCACAGCCAAGTCCATGAGTATATTGAGTTAGCTTAATTTTATCTCCTGATGTCTGAATTTTTATATCATTTGTTGGTGATGCAATCGCTTGATAAGCATCTGCAATCATTATTGCAGCAGCTTTAATTTCCTCAGCGTTCGAATATTTACCGGTCGAAAGCCGGATGGTTCCCATGGCATATTCGGTAGTTACACCCATAGCGAGTAACACGTGAGAACTTGTAACACCCGCCGGATGGCAAGCTGCACCTGCCGAGGCAGCAAGACCGGGTAAAGTTGAAAGCAAGGTATCAGCTGGGATTCCCCTGAAGGCAACGCTTATAGTGTTGGGCAGACTTGTTTCAATATCCGTGTGAATATGCATGGTGGGAATGAGGGCGAGCAGTTCATCGCGCAGCAAATCACGCATTGCTTTCTGATGGCTGCAGTTTTTCAACAGATCACGACCGGCAATTTCGGCAGCTTTTCCAAATCCTACAATTTCGAGCAGATTTTCGGTTCCGGCACGCAGGTTATGCTCCTGACCCGCACCATGTATCAGGTTGTCCAATTCAACACCTGTGCGGATATAGAGTGCGCCAATTCCTTTGGGTGCATATAATTTATGACCTGCCAGCGTTAATAAATCCACGCCAAGTGCATTTACATCAATCTGAATTTTTCCTGCCGACTGTGCTGCATCCGTATGAAAAAGAATGCCGTGACTATGAGCAATGGCCGCCAATTCCGCAATGGGCTGTATAGTCCCGACCTCATTGTTGGCATGCATCACCGAAACCAAGATAGTTTGCGGAGTTATCAAACTTTCAAGTTTTGAAACATCAGCAATACAATTGACATCGACAGGAAGATACGAAATCTCAAAACCCTGCTTCTGCAACCAGGTGCATACTTCGAGAATTGCCGGATGCTCAACGGTTGAAACAATAATATGGTTTCCTTTCTGCCTCAGGCCAAAAGCAGCACCTTTCAGCGCATGGTTATCCGATTCGGACCCACCGCTGGTAAAAATAATTTCTTCGGACGAAGCGCCTATTAACTCAGCAACCTGTGACCGTGCAAGTTCAACTGCTTTGCGCGAATCAATTCCATACTTATACCTGCTCGAAGGATTCCCGAAATAGGTATTGAGATAGGGTCGCATGGTAGCTTCCACTTCAGTATCAATGGGGGTTGTGGCGTTGTAGTCGAGGTAAATCAGTTCATCCATATATGAGTAGTTCAAGGTTTAAAGGTTCAATGCTTCGCGTTCAAGTTCCAAGCATCAGTTCCGCGCTTCAAATGTCCAAATTATCCACAAAATTTGTTCTTTGGGTTCTCCCCCACGGGGTGATGTCCGAAGGACAGAGGGGTTAAAGAGTTTCAAAGTTTCAGGGTTACAAAGTTACAGCGTTTTATGGCTTTATAGTTGAGGCTTCTTAACTATTAATATCAGTGGAATTTAGGAAATTATTCTTGATTTTTAAGACAAAAACCACTCGGTTCTCCTCAATGTTCTGAGTGGCCAAGTGGTTTGTGAATGTATTTGTGATGATAATTAGAATGCCTCCGAATAATATGCCTTTACCTTTTCCCGCAAATTATAATTCGAAGACATAACCTCTCCGTAGGCACCTGTTGATCGTAAGGCAATTATATCGCCACGCTTTGTTACAGGCAACTGCAATGCTTTTCCGAAACAATCGGAGCTTTCGCAGATAGGCCCTACAACATCGTAACGCTGAAGTGAACCATCGGTATTTGTGAGATTCTCGATTTTATGATA
>JBBRYZ010000220.1:0-4023 GCA_038237165.1 Bacteroidales bacterium
AAAGCATGGGAAATTTATTGATTCACAATTCCTTTACCTGAATCACATGGATCCTTTTGCTGATTTAAGCGGAGTATACAATAATTTCATTTGCTCCTCTCAAACCGGGAATGACCGTTTGCTGGGTGGCATCGTGTGTATTTGGAACGACCGTAAATTAAAAACAGAAAACGACATTCTACTTGCCAATGCATTTTACCCGAATATGCTTGCCTTTGCCGAGCGCAGTTGGGTGGGAGGTGGTACATCACTTCAGGAAACGGGAACCAGCCTGGGAAATCCACAATCAAAAAGATTTGAAGATTTTAGTGAATTTGAAAACAGGATGCTTGTTCAGAAACGGAAATATTTCAACGACTTGACCTTTCCGTATGTTAAGCAGTCAGATATACAATGGCGGATAACCGATGCCTTTCCGAACAAAGGAAATCTTTTAAATTCCTTCCCTCCTGAAAGCGAAAAAGATACTGTCTTTCATTTTGGAAATAAAACCTATGCTACGCATAAAGCCAATGGGGCAGCCATCTATTTGCGGCATACCTGGGGTCCTGAAGTAGTGCCGGGATTTTATAAAAATCCCGCACCCAACTCGACGGCCTATGCATTCACCTGGGTTTACAGTCCTGAGGATCGGAAAACAGGGTTATGGATAAGCTTTCATAATTACGGCCGCTCAGAGAAAGATTTTACACCTCTACAGGGCAAATGGGATTATAAAGAAAGTTGGATTAAAATAAATGATTCACTTATTGAGCCTCCAAAATGGGAAAATTCTTCTAATCCCGAAGCGACTTCTGAAACTGATTATGTTGATGAGCCTTTCGAGATGCGTCCACCTGTATCGGTTTCTCTGCACAAAGGCTGGAATTATGTTCTTTTAAAATTACCTGTCGGCCAATTTTCGACAAAGGAAACCAGGCTTGTAAAATGGATGTTCACCTGCGTATTTGTTACGGAGAATAAAGGCCGGATTGAAGCATGCCCCGGCTTGATTTATAATCCTGATCATTACGGAAACAATAATTAGTGTCAATAAAATATGTCGATACGCCCTTATATACTGTCCGAAACCAATTGGCTTTATGTTAAAGAACAGCATTACGAGCTGGCCATTCTTCCGTGGGGAGCCATTGAACCCCACAATTACCACCTTCCATTTGGTACTGATGCCATACAATCGGAATATATTTCGGTGGAAAGCGCAAAAATAGCCTGGCAGAAAAATGTAAAAGTTATTGTATTACCAACGGTTCCCTGGGGTGTGAATACGGGGCAGACTGACCTTAAATTGTGTCTGAACATAATGCCTTCCACTCAACTGATTTTATTAAATGACCTGGTTGAAAACCTGAAACGACATTCCATCTTCAAGCTGGTTATCATCAACGGCCATGGCGGGAATAATTTTATTTCTATCATCCGCGAATTGTCAGTAAAACACCCGGAAGTACTGATTTGCAGCATTGATTGGTGGAAAGTATGCCGGGGATCAGATTATTTTAACGAACCCGGGGATCATGCCGGCGAACTGGAAACCAGTGTGATGCTTAAAATAACTCCCGATTTGGTGTTGCCACTCGATATGGCCGGAGATGGTACAGCCAGAAATTTCAAGATTGAAGGACTCAGGCAGAAATGGGTATGGGCACAACGCAAATGGACAGAAATATCGGAAAGTACAGGTGTCGGGAATCCAAAACTGGCTACAGCCGAAAAGGGGCAGCGTTTTTTAAAAGACACAGTTCAAAAAATAGCCGGATTTTTAATTGATCTATCTGTTGCAAATGCTGGTGATCTGTTTGAGTAAATAAATCATTTTAAATACTATGAATATGATTTTCAAAAACAAAAATACGTACGCCTGGGTAGTAGTAGCATTGCTCTGGGTAGTTGCATTGCTCAATTACATGGACCGGCAAATGCTCTCGACTATGAAAGTAGCCATGATGGGCGACATACATGAATTGGAAACAGCAGAAAATTTTGGACGATTAATGGCTGTTTTCCTTTGGATTTACGGTTTAATGAGTCCTGTGGCGGGACTAATAGCTGACCGAATTAACCGCAAGTGGCTTATTGTCGGAAGCCTGGCAGTGTGGTCGGGTGTTACTTTATCGATGGGTTTTGTGAATAATTTCGATACATTATATGTTTTGCGAGCTATAATGGGAATCAGCGAGGCCCTTTATATACCAGCCGGGTTAAGCCTTATTGCGGATTATCACAAAGGTAAAACCCGATCACTTGCCATAGGAATTCATATGACAGGATTATATGTAGGCCAGGCAATGGGTGGATTCGGAGCCACAGTGGCTCATGAATATACCTGGCAAACTGCTTTTCATACATTTGGACTGATTGGCTTGGTTTACAGTTTGGTATTGATCGTATTTCTACGCGAAAACCGGGAAACTATATCTGCTCAGAACGCCAAAAGCACCGGTCCGAAAGGATTTTCTTCCGTTTTTAACAGCCTGGGAATGCTATTTGGCACTATAAGTTTCTGGGTAATCCTGTTCTACTTCGCGGCACCCAGTTTTCCCGGTTGGGCTATTAAAAACTGGATACCGACCCTATTTTCCGAAAGTCTGCACATCGAAATGTCGTTGGCAGGCCCTATGGCCACCATTGCCATTGCGGCGTCTTCCTTTGTTGGTGTAATTTTTGGCGGAATTCTTGCCGACAGATGGATTGAGAAGAACCTGCGAGGCCGTATTTATACAGGCGCAATCGGGCTAAGCCTCACCGTTCCTGCTTTGTTTTTTCTGGGTTACGGAACAGGCATGATCGGGGTAGTTGGAGGTGCCATCCTTTTCGGTGTCGGATACGGAATGTTTGATGCCAATAATATGCCGATCTTATGTCAGTTTGTATCACCACGGCACCGCGCGGCCGGTTATGGCCTGATGAATATGACGGGAGTATTTGCCGGCGCTTTTATCACCAGTTTATTAGGGAAATCAACTGATGCCGGCACGCTTGGTCACGATCTCGCCCTGCTTGCCATTCCTGTCGCTTTTGCTATCGCATTGCAGTTGCTTACACTTAAACCTAAGTTTGCTGATATGACTGATGACTTGTAAAGTGCATCGGGAAAGTAAATTCATTTTCATAACTTCATTTCAATAATTCTATTTTTATGAAGAACATAATTTATAAAACCTTTTTGCTTTGTTTTTTATTCCAGGCATCATTTATTGCGCTGGGGCAGAATAGCAAATTCGGTTCTTATTACGATCAACGTAAAAGTTTGTTCGAAGTACTCCCTGATAAGCCCAAAGAAATTATTTTCCTGGGAAACAGCATAACCGATGGCTGCGAATGGGCAGAGTTATTCAATAATAAACATGTTGTAAACCGGGGTATAAGTGGCGACGTTACAGCGGGTGTACTCAATCGTTTGGATGAAATAACCAGGAGCAAACCTGCAAAAGTATTTCTGTTAATAGGAATTAACGACTTAGCCCATGGTATTCCTCCAGATAGTGTTTTTACAAATATTTGCAAAATAGCAAGTATAATTCATTTACAATCGCCTCATACAAAGGTTTATATTCAGAGCATTCTTCCAGTTAACAATATTTACAACATGTTTAATGACCATACCGGCAAGACCCTTCAAATTATGGGAATCAATGCTAAACTTCGGGATTGGTGCCAACAATCCAACTTTGTTTTTATTGATCTTTTCAGCCGGTTTAAAAATCCCTCCGACAATCTTATGAATCCGGAATTTACTAACGATGGGCTGCATTTACTTGGGAAAGGCTATCTGCTTTGGGCTGAAGTTATCAAGCCTTACATAAAATAATGATGCTTTTATTACTTATGATGTATGAATGTGGGAAATAAGAATATTTTTCAAATGTTCTGAAGTTCGAATGTTCAAATGAAATGTATTTGATACTCGCCAGGGAAAAAACTGATAACATTGTGAATATGGTACTCCGTAAAAACCGAAAAATGCAACCTCCTGATAAAATGGAAGTTGCATTTTTGCTTTGTACCCGAAGCCGGAATCGA
>JBBRYZ010000221.1:0-3979 GCA_038237165.1 Bacteroidales bacterium
AATTTCGACGGCGCGTAAAGCTGCGGCAGAGTCAGTTGTAAAAAAAGGATTCCCTGTGCCTCCGGCCAATATCACAACTTCACCTTTTTCAAGTTTGCTGATAGCCTTGGGGCCAGTTACTCTTTCAGCAATCGGATCCACTGCAAGACCTGAGAGTACTTTCGATTTCACGCCCACACTTTGTAATGCCGATTGCAACGCCAGGCTGTTAATAACCGTTGCCAGCATTCCCATATAGTCGCCCTGCACGCGATCAGTACCAATATTATTGCCTTTCAGCCCACGAAAAATATTGCCTCCGCCGAGAACAACAGCCACCTGTATTCCTTGCTCAACAGCCGTTTTGATTTCTCCTGCATACAAGGCCAGCATGGTTGTATCAAATCCCTGTCCTGAATTACCAGCCAGCGATTCGCCGCTGAGTTTAAGTAGGATGCGTTTGTATTTCATAATGATATTAGCCAAATTAAATTATGAATCAGAACTTTTTAAAACAGAATTGAACTTAATCTTATTGATTTAAGAATATCGATCATCTCCAGTGTCAGACACCCCGCGGGTGTACAGGCATTTTTCACTCTTCTTCCAGTGTCAGACACCCTGCGGCTGTACAGACACTTTTCATTTTTCACTTTTCACTATTCACTAAACCTCATCTCTCCCATGACAAGCCTTGTATTTTTTCCCGCTTCCGCAAGGGCAAGGATCATTTCGGCCAACTTTCTTCTCCACTTTAACCGGGCCGGTAACCGTATTTTCGCTGGTACGCTGGGCAAGTATATCACTTCTGTCTTCGCGTAACCGGCTGGTGTCGGTTCGTTGTGGCTGGCGGACTTCTTTCACCTGGTCGGCCTGCTGAGTAGGCAGATTGGCACGCGAAAGGAACCCTATGATATCCTTGTTCGCATCCTGAAGCATAATTTTAAACAGGTTGAATGACTCCAGCTTATAAATAAGCAACGGATCTTTCTGTTCGTAACTTGCTGATTGCACACTCTGGCGAAGTTCGTCCATTTCACGAAGATGCTCTTTCCATGCATCGTCAATTACACCGAGTGTAATTCCCTTTTCGATGGACAGCGAAACTTCCATTCCTTTGTCGTCGTATGCTCTTTTCAGATTAGCCGCCACCTGCATGGTTTTAATGCCATCGGTAATTGGAATGGCAATAAACTGGTAACGTGGATTATTTTCGTAAACGTCTTTTACAACCGGGTAAGCCAGTTCGGCAATCCGTTTCGATTTAGTGCGATAGTTTTTGTATATATGATCGAAAAGATCGTCGGCAAGTTGTACTTTTTTACCTTCAGTAAATTCTTTCTCATTAAAAGGACATTCAGCGGCGAAAGTCATCAGAAGCTCTTGCTTAAATCCTTCATAATCACCATTATCCTGGTAATCTGAAACATAGTTATCGCAAAGATCATAAATCATGTTGGAAATATCCAGCGCAAGACGTTCGCCATATAAAGCTTGGCGGCGTTTGCCATAGATTACTTCCCTCTGGGCATTCATAACATCATCGTACTCAAGCAACCGTTTACGTATGCCGAAGTTGTTTTCTTCCACTTTCCTTTGAGCACGTTCAATACTTTTGGTGATCATACGATGCTGGATCACTTCGCCTTCCTTCAAACCAAGGCGGTCCATAATGCCGGCAATACTTTCGGAGCCGAACATACGCATCAGGTCATCTTCGAGCGAAACGAAGAATTGCGAACTTCCCGGGTCACCCTGGCGGCCGGCACGTCCGCGCAACTGCCTGTCAACACGGCGCGATTCATGCCGTTCGGTACCGATAATGGCAAGTCCGCCTGCTTCTTTTACACCTGGCCCTAATTTTATGTCTGTACCACGACCAGCCATGTTGGTTGCGATGGTAACGGTACGGGTTAAACCGGCTTCGGCAACAATTTGCGCCTCACGCTGGTGTAACTTGGCGTTAAGTACATTATGAGGAATACGATCGCGGGTAAGCATACGGCTTAGCAATTCCGAAATTTCAACGGAAGTTGTACCAACCAGAACCGGACGACCTTTTTCGACCAGCGATTTAATTTCAATAATAACGGCATTAAATTTTTCGCGCTTGGTTTTATAAACAAGGTCTTCGTTATCGGCGCGTACTACCGGGCGATTGGTCGGAATAACCACCACATCCAGTTTATAAATATCCCAGAACTCACCGGCTTCGGTTTCGGCAGTACCTGTCATACCGGCAAGTTTGCGGTACATACGAAAATAATTCTGCAGAGTTACTGTAGCATAAGTTTGAGTAGCAGCTTCAATCTTTACATTTTCCTTGGCTTCGATCGCCTGGTGTAATCCGTCGCTGTATCGGCGGCCTTCGAGAATACGACCAGTTTGTTCATCTACAATCTTAACCTTGTTATCCATCACCACATATTCCACGTCTATTTCGAACAAGGCATATGCTTTCAGCAACTGGTTTACAGTATGGATGCGTTCGGATTTTACGGCGTAATCGCGAAGAAGCTCTGCTTTTTGCTCGGCTTTCTGTTTATCAGAAATCTGCCCGCGTTCCATTTCGGCTATTTCAGCACCTACATCCGGAAGGATATAAAATTTAGGGTCATCATAGGATTTGGTAATCAGATCAATACCTTTATCGGTAAGCTCAATGGAATTATTTTTTTCGTCGATAACAAAATACAACTCATCATCCATGATGTGCATATTTTTCGACTGCTCCTGCATGTAGAAATTTTCGGTTTTCAGCAAAATTGCCTTGATACCGGGTTCACTGAGGAATTTGATCAGCGCTTTGTTTTTTGGTAATCCGCGGAAAGCGCGTAAAAGGGATTCACCTCCTTTTTTCTCGTTTTCGGATGAAATTTTGTTATCATCATTAAATACAAGTAGACTCTTAGCCTCGGCAAGTAATTTGGTCACCAGGTTTCGCTGCTCATTGTAAAGTTTGGTAATTTCCGGTTTTAAAGCTTCAAATTCCTGGTTTTCGCCACGGGGTGTAGGACCCGAAATAATAAGCGGTGTACGTGCATCATCGATCAATACGGAGTCAACCTCATCCACAATCGCGTAGTTATGCGGCCGCTGAACCAGTTCATCCGGATTACGCGCCATATTGTCACGCAGGTAGTCGAAACCAAATTCATTATTGGTACCGTAAGTAACATCGGCCAGGTATGCCTGCCGGCGCTCGTGCGAATTGGGCTCGTGCCTGTCGATACAATCCACCCTTAATCCATGGAATTCGAACAACACTCCCATCCACTCCGAGTCACGTTTGGCCAGGTAATCGTTAACGGTAACAACATGCACGCCTTTGCCCGGCAATGCATTCAGATAGATTGGCAAGGTAGCCACAAGCGTTTTACCTTCACCGGTACCCATTTCAGAAATTTTACCCGTGTGAAGAACAATGCCCCCGATAAGCTGAACATCATAATGCACCATATCCCAGGTGATCATATTTCCACCAGCCATCCATTGATTATCCCAGAAAGCCTTATCGTCAACAATGTTTACACTGTCTTTTTTTGCAGCCTGGTCGCGGTCGAACTGAGTAGCTGTAACTTCGAGCGATTTATGTTCCATAAACCGGCGGCTGGTTTCTTTCACAACAGCAAAAGCAGCGGGCAAAATCTCCGTAAGGGTTTCCTGCGTTTTGCGATATTCTTCCTTATCCAGGAAATCAATACGTTTGTAGAGTTCTTCCTTTTCTTCAATATCAATATCAAAATCAGTTTCGATCCTCGCTTTGATAGAGTCAATTTCATCGCGCTCGGCCTGAACGGAATCGGAAATTTTTTGTTTAAAATCCGTGGTCATGGCACGAAGGCCATCATTACTAAGAGATTGTAGTTTTTCGAATTCCACCTTGGCTTTTTCGACCATAGGTGCAATAATTTTAATGTCGCGGTCGGATTTTGTACCTCCCGAAATCATTTTCAGAAATGAGTTAAGCATTTTATTATGAGGTTAAGCGAATGTGAAT
>JBBRYZ010000222.1:0-3964 GCA_038237165.1 Bacteroidales bacterium
TATCATTATGGGTGAGCTTTCGCTCGATGGAAGCCTCCAGCCTATAAAAGGTGCTTTGCCCATTGCTATCGAAGCCCGCGATAATGGTTATAAAGGGTTTATACTTCCGGCGGTAAATGCCCGCGAAGCCGCCATAGTTAACGATCTTGAAGTTTATGGTGTTGAAACTCTTGGCGATGTAATTCAGTTCCTCGAAGGCAGTCTGAAACTGGAGCCTTTGGTAATAGATACTCGTGAAGAATTCTATTCACACCTGGATAGCTACGAATTCGATTTCAGCGATGTGAAGGGCCAGGAAAACATAAAGCGTTCGCTGGAAATTGCGGCTGCAGGGGGCCATAATGTAATCCTGATCGGCCCGCCGGGTGCAGGAAAAACCATGTTAGCCAAACGATTGCCCTCGATTTTACCTCCGCTCAATCTGCGCGAAGCACTGGAAACTACCAAAATACATTCCGTGGCCGGCAAAATGGAACGTGAAGCCTCGTTGATCAGTATCCGGCCATTCCGCAGCCCGCACCACACAATATCGGACGTCGCCTTAGTCGGTGGAGGAGGCAATCCACAGCCGGGGGAAATTTCGCTGGCGAACAATGGCGTTTTGTTTCTGGATGAGTTACCTGAATTTAAACGAACCGTTTTAGAAGTATTACGCCAACCGCTCGAGGATCGGGTTATTACCATTTCGAGGGCTAAATTCTCAGTTACATATCCGGCAAGTTTCATGTTAATTGCAGCTATGAATCCTTGTCCCTGCGGGTATTACAACCACCCGGAAAAAGACTGTGTCTGCGGACCTGGGATCGTACAGAAATACCTGAATAAAATCTCCGGTCCTTTGCTCGACCGCATCGATATTCATGTGGAAGTTGTTCCTGTACCTTTTCGCGAACTTACCAGCCTGCGACAATCCGAAAAGAGTGCAGTTATCCGCGAAAGAGTTACTGTTGCAAGGCTCATTCAGGAAGAAAGATACAAGGATAGCAAAAACATCCATTGCAATGCACAGATGAGCAGCAAAATGCTCCGGCAGATTTGTGTAATCACCGATGAAGGCCATAACCTGCTTAAAACCGCTATGGAAAAACTGAGTCTGTCGGCCCGTGCTTTCGACCGCATCCTGAAAGTTTCGAGAACCATTGCCGATTTGGATAACAGTCCTGATATCAAGACGGAACATCTTGCGGAAGCGATTCATTACAGGAGTTTGGATAGGGAAACTTGGGGAGGATGAGTTATGGGGGGACTGAGGGACTGAGAGACTTAGGGATGGACTTGGAGACAAGGGGATATGGGGACATGGAGACACGGGGACTTAGAGACTAAGAGATGGGGAGAAAATCCTACTCTGACATATCACACTAAGCGGTTCTGATAGCTATCGGAACGAAGGACACTTCTTGTCATCAGAATTGAACAAAAACGAAATTAAATGTTTCCGTTTTTAAGCATGAACTCAGCATGCAAATTGTTGATTCAGAAAATATTGAGCTATTTTACTGAACAACGTAGCTGCAAAATCATTTCTATGAAGACAGAATAAATTATTTAAATTCAAACCAAACTTAAAATTTATATAATAATGCTACCTGAAATAATTAAAACATCAAAGATTGATCTCAAAAAAAGCAATATTTACCTTATTTCTGAAATATCTGAACTTCCGAAAGGGGCTTTCGATGAACATGAAACCGCTTATATCATTCACCGTTTAACCGAAAAAGATCAGACTACGGTTATCTTAAATAAGCTTGGGCATATTGCAGTTATCTGCAAAATTGATTCAAATCCGGAGACGAAACAGGATAAAAAACTTGAAAAATGCCGTAAAACGGGCGAAAGTCTGCTGGGTGTTTTTAACGAACATAAAACAGAATCAGTGAATATCGTGGATACATGTAATATGCAAAGTGAAAGTCTGGCTTTCGCCGAAGGGATGGCGCTTGGCAATTACCAGTTCCTGAAATACAGAAAAGACAAAACGGAGAAAGAATCTTCTCTCAAAACGATTGAGATTGTGAGCAATAATCTTGATCAGTACAAAATAGCAGAACTGAATATCCTTTGCAAAGCAGTTTATACCAGCCGTTCGCTGATTAATGAGCCGGTAGCTTCGCTCAATGCCGAAAAAATGGCAGCGGACTTCGAAGTCATGGCACACGAGGCGGGAATAAGAATTGAAATACTAAATAAGCAGAAAATAGAAGCTCTGAAAATGGGCGGCTTGTTGTCGGTTAATCTTGGTAGCATTGATCCGCCGACGTTCAGCATTATGGAATACAAACCCAAAAATGCGGTGAATTCAAAACCTATTGTTTTTGTGGGAAAAGGAGTTGTTTACGATACCGGCGGTTTAAGCCTGAAGCCCACTGCATCCATGGACACCATGAAATGTGATATGTCGGGTGCAGCAGCCGTTGCTTCGGCAATTTATGCCATAGCATTAGCCAAATTGCCGGTTTACGTGGTTGCCCTGGCGCCTGCCACAGACAATCGCCCTGACGGCAATGCCTATGTTCCAGGCGACATTATTACCATGATGGATGGCACAACGGTAGAAGTGCTGAATACCGATGCCGAAGGTCGTCTGATACTCGCCGATGCATTGACTTATGCAAAAAAATATGATCCTTTGCTGGTGATTGACATTGCTACATTAACCGGGGCTGCAGAAGCTGCTTTAGGGAGATATGGAATGGCTGGGATGCATAATAACGCGGAACAGTATTTTCCACGGCTCGTGAAATCAGGTTTTAGTGTAAGCGAAAGGATTGCTGAATTTCCTTTCTGGGAAGATTATGAGGAATTGCTTAAATCGGAAATTGCCGATCTTAAAAATATAGGTGGGCGTGTTGCCGGTGCTATCACCGCCGGTAAGTTTTTACAGCATTTCACCGATTATCCCTGGATTCACCTGGATATAGCAGGCCCGGCATTTATCGATAAACGCGATAGTTACAGAACCGTGGGAGGAACAGGAGTTGGCGTGAGGCTTTTATTTGATTTTGTGCGGGAATTTGGCAAGAATGGATAGAGACTCGATGCCTCGCGTCTCCTTTGCGGCGATTCAAGGGATTTTGAATTTCGGATTTCGGATATCGAAATTGGATTGGTGATTTGGGATTGGGCGGCGGGTGTTGGGTTTGAGACGCGAGGCATCGCGTCTCTACAGGGTTACATCCATTATACATATTTTTTTTTAATCCCATTAACATGCCAATCAACTACGATTGTTTGACATTTCTCTGACCATAACAATATTTTGACACTTTAAAATTCACACTAAACGCAAAAGCTTATCTTTGCAGCCCCGGAATTAACAAGGAAACTATGATCCGAACTTCTGAAAACGAAAACCGAATAGCTGTAGGCATTACCCATGGCGACATTAACAGCATAAGCTACGAGGTAATTATCAAGGCCTGCATGGACCAGCGTATTACCGAGCTTTTTATACCCATTGTATATGGCACTTCCAAAGCTGCATCGTACCATCGAAAAATGCTGAATATTCCCGATTTTAGTTTCAATATTATTCGCTCGGCCGATCAGGCTTCGCCCAAAAAAGCGAACCTGATTAATCTGACGGACAAAGAAGTAAAAATCGATATTGGAGAATCATCAATAGCCGCGGGAGAAATGGCTTTGTTGTCAATAAATGCTGCTGTTGAAGATCTGAAGAAAGGCTTGATTGATGTCCTGGTAACTGCACCGGTGAATAAACATAACGTTCAGGAAGCAGCCAATTGCCCTTTCACCGGCCATACCGGTTATTTAGCCGAAAAATTTGGGGTCACTTCATACCTTATGCTGATGGTAGGCGAAAACCTCCGCATTGGAGTTGTTACCGAGCACATTGCCATTAACCAGGTTGCCCAGACCATTACAACTGCATTGATATCGGATAAAATCCAAATACTGGAAGAATCACTTCGGAAAGATTTTGATATTCGTAAACCGCGAA
>JBBRYZ010000223.1:0-3946 GCA_038237165.1 Bacteroidales bacterium
GCACAAGGCTATGCTTTAGGCTGGCTGATATGGACATCACAAAACCTTACCATTGTATTGGTTGGAATAGTTTCGTTAGTTTTATTGCCTTTGCTTAACAACCGTAAAAATGTCGAAGTCAGCACAAATCCGTAAGAAAATTTTCACATCTGCCGACGCTGATTACCAGCGGATGCTAAACATCTGGCATTTTCAGGGTAAGAAAATTGTGTTTACCAATGGCTGTTTTGATATTCTTCACCTGGGCCATATCGATTATCTTTCGAAAGCAAAAGACCTGGGTGATTTGCTGATTATTGGCTTGAATACTGATCTCTCCGTTAGCAAAATAAAAGGCAATAACCGCCCGATACAGGACGAAAACTCGCGGGCTATGATACTTGCATCGCTGGGATTTGTTGATGCTGTGGTATTTTTTGGTGAAGACACTCCTTATAACCTGATTAAGATTACACAGCCCGATATTCTGGTTAAAGGCGCCGATTACATGCCCGAAGATATTGTAGGTTATGATATTGTAAAAAATAAGGGCGGTGAGATTATTACTATTGAGTTCCTGGAAGGATATTCGACTACTGGGATTGAGAAAAAGATTCTTGGGGAGAGGGATTAGGTTGTTTCAGGGTTTCAGAGTTTCAGGGTTACAGCGTTACAGCGTTACAGAGTTACAGAGCCTGTCCCGATGCATTCCGGAGTTACAGTTTTTCAGGTTTTTAGTGGAGCAATGATCCGACAGAATTACAATGAAACAACTGTATGACAACTGTATGACCATCGTATGACCATTGCACGACCATTGTATGACCATTGTATGACCTTTGCATGACTACCGTCTGACCATTGCATGACTATTTTCCTTTAACCTTTTCCTATTCACTTTTCCCTTTTCCCTACCT
Source organism: Bacteroidales bacterium (assembly GCA_038237165.1). GTDB lineage: Bacteria > Bacteroidota > Bacteroidia > Bacteroidales > UBA4417 > UBA4417. The sequence continues at coordinate 897 of JBBRYZ010000223.1, forward strand.
TTACCAAATGGCAAAAACAAGGAGTGTATTTTTCTGTCAAAGCTGCGGAGCGCAATCAGCTAAATGGATGGGGCGTTGCACTTCGTGTGGCGAATGGAATACTTTTGTGGAAGAAGTTGTGCAACGCGATGATACCGCGGCAAAAACTGCAGGCAATTTTAAAACGACGGAATCCCGTCCCCGCAAACTTACTGAAATTGAACAAGGCAACGAAACCCGTTCCACTACCAATAACGGTGAACTCGATCGCGTGCTTGGCGGCGGAATTGTTGAAGGATCACTAATTCTGATAGGCGGTGAACCCGGAATAGGGAAATCGACTCTTATGCTACAGATTGCCCTGAACATGCAAAACATAAGGGTTCTTTATGTTTCAGGCGAAGAAAGTGAACAGCAGTTGCGGATGCGCGCCGACCGCCTCGGTTACAAAGATCCCGATTTGTACATTCTTACCGAAACCAATACCCAAAGTATTTTCCAGCACGTGCAAACAGTGGAACCCGGATTGGTGATTGTTGATTCTATACAAACCCTGCAAACCAACCTGATTGAATCTTCAGCAGGCAGCATTTCGCAAATACGCGAAACCGCCGCTGAGATGCAGCGTTTTGCCAAAACCACAGGGGTACCTGTTATCCTTATCGGACATATCACCAAGGATGGTGCACTTGCCGGTCCTAAAATACTGGAACATATGGTTGATGCCGTGCTGCAATTTGAAGGCGACCGCAACCATGGATACAGGATACTTCGTTCAATAAAAAACCGTTTTGGTTCAGCATCGGAACTCGGCATTTTCGAAATGCGCGATACAGGCTTACGCGAAGTAACCAATCCATCCGAAATACTTATCTCACAACGGGATGAACCTGCCAGCGGAGTGGCCATTGCCAGCACCATTGAAGGTATGCGTCCCATGCTTATTGAAGTGCAGGCGCTGGTTAGTTCAGCTGCTTATGGCACGCCACAGCGATCGAGCACAGGATTCGACAGCCGACGACTGAACATGCTGCTTGCCGTACTCGAAAAGCGATGCGGATTCCGGCTGGGAATAAAAGACGTATTTCTGAACATTGCCGGCGGAATTAGTGTGGATGACCCGGCTATTGATATGGCAGTGGTAAGTGCCATACTTTCGTCGAACGAAGATATTCCGGCCGATCAGCAGACTTGTTTTGCAGGCGAAGTAGGACTTTCGGGCGAAATACGCCCCGTAAACCGTATTGAGCAACGCATTGCCGAAGCCGAAAAACTGGGTTTTAAACAAATATTAGTTTCGCGCCATAACCTGAAAGGGTTGAAAACAGATAAATGGGCAATTAAAGTAACGGGAGTTGCTAAAGTGGAGGAAGTGTTTGGAATATTGTTTGGGTAAAATGATTTTTTATTCACCACGAAGACACGGAGGGCACGGAGGTACTCAAATGTTTTTATAGTAAATTAATAAGGTTCTCATAATGAAATCAAAGAAAGAATTAAAAGAAGAATACAATCAGATGAAATATAAAATGGGAGTATTCCGGATTACAAATCTGGCAAACAGTAAAGTATTTATAGGCAGCAGCCTCGATCTGTCAGCCATTTGGTATGCCCAGAAATTACAACTCGGCATGGGAATTCACCCAAACAAAGAATTGCAGAAAGACTGGAATCATTTTGGTTCGGAAAATTTCACGTACGAAATACTGGAAGAACTAAAACAAAGCGATGATACAAAAGTAGATTTCAACAAAGAAGTAAAAGCGCTTGAAGATTTATTGATAGCAGAGCTACAGCCATTTGAGGAGAAAGGATATAACGTGAGGAGAAAGTAAAAGAAATAGTAAAAGTTTCAGTTTGATTCTAGTATTTATTACCATCAAAAAGGATATTTCATTCATTCACCTATTGCAAGAAAAGTTATATATTTGATTCCTATAAATCGTTTAAGTATTAAATCAGGAGCAGACTATGAATTGTAATTTTTAAATACATATCCGCTATCTGAACCTTATTATCACACAACACAAATTTTTGCTTATGTATAAATTGCTTATTCATCAATGGAAAGAGAAAATCCGGTCGCCATTCTGGCAAAAGAGTATTGGGCTGAATATTATTCTGGGTATTCTGGGTCTATATGTAATGCTGAATATCCTGGCAATCGGATATTTTGCCGATAAAATAATTTATAAAATCTATCCGGACCGCGATATGGTCGAAGCCTTTACCGGTTTGCTGTTCTATTTCTTTGCATTCGATCTGATTTTCCGCTTTTTGTTTCAGCAACTTCCCACCCTTTCCATACAGCCATATCTTACTTTGCCGATCAGAAAAAGCACTCTTTTGCATTATCCTTTGCTGAAAACTGTTCCCGATATTTTTAATTTACTTTCCCTCCTGCTTATTCTTCCTTTTTTTATAAAGATTATTTGTGCCACGCATACTATTATTTTTTGCACAGCCTGGTTAATCACCGCGCTTTCACTTATTGCCACAAATAATTATCTGAATTTTTCGCTGAAGAAATATTTCTCAAAACGACCCCTGCTTATTTTATTGTTACTATTAGTTGCAGGCTCCTTTATTTACCTCGAAATCACGAAAGTAATTTCTATCGCAGGAGTATTTTCTGAGGCAATACTTTACATTGCAAATATGCCATTCCTGGTTATTATTCCGATTGCAATAGCAATACTTGCATATGAGCTGGCATATTTTCTTTTAAAAAGGAATTCCTATATCGAGGATTCACAAAACAGCAAGCGTGCAAATGCCAGAAGCTTTTTATTTTTAAACCATTTTGGTGAAACAGGCAACCTGATGCGGGTGGAGGTAAAAATGATACTTCGGAATAAACGACCCAAATCATTGTTATATATCAGTCTAATATTTTTACTGTACGGATTTATGTTTTACCAGCAAAAGTACCTGGATAATTACATGGTACTAATTTTTACAGGATTCTTCCTTACTTCCATGTTTGCTATTAATTACGGACAATTCTTCTTTTCGTGGGAGAGTTCCTTTTTTGAATGTTATATCGTCAATCAAATCCCGGTTTTAAGATA
>JBBRYZ010000224.1:0-3897 GCA_038237165.1 Bacteroidales bacterium
CTTTTGGTTCACAAAAGGGATTTCAATCAAATAACGCCCGTATTCATCTTTTTCTTCAATATTAATCTCTGACAGCGAAACTTTATCGCTGAACAAGGCTTTCCAATTGGTTGTGAGGGCTAAGGTTTTTAAGTCGTCACCGCTGTAACCAATTGAATAGAGGGCGCCCAAAATGGCCCCCATGCTTGTTCCTGTAATATAATCAGGGCGTATGTTAAGCGAATCCAGCATGCGGAGCAATCCTATATGCGCCATGCCTTTTGCTCCTCCACCGCTTAGGCATAAGCCGATTTTAGGAGGATGAGATGCGTTCAACTGCTGGGCTTCAGAAGTGGTAGAAGTTGCAATCAAAAGGAATAAAAGAATGAAGGCAATGCAGGCATGTTTCATCATAAGGAATTAAGACATTGAATTTACGCATTTGGCAAATATCTGCGATCTTTAACAGCCAGATTTTAAGTAAAGACAGCAAAAGCTTGTTCTGAAGATACTATTTCCAGAGATGGAAAAACGAGCAAAGTAAACAGTTTTTTACTTTTTTCTGAGGAACCTCCCGAGGGTACAATTTTCAATGCAACTCTTTAATTAAATTATCTGCTTCGGTATGATCCCAACCGTCTTTTAACGCATTTTCTTTTGCCATTTGCGCCATCTGTAAAGCCCCTGGTTTCTGATTTAATTTTTGATAGAGTCTGGCGCATAAAATATAATTGCCATATTCTTGATGTAAAGCCAACGACCTTTTAATCCATTTCACAGCCTGGTTCAGTGCATCGGCATCCGAAACATGGTTCAGGTATTCTTTTGCGATATCCGAAAGCTGTGAATAGCTGTTCCAGACATATTTTTCGACAGATTCAATTGTTTCTTTCTGATAGGCTTTCCAGTCAGCATTTATATGGTACATATTAATGTCGTAAGCAAATAAAAGTGAATCAACACTAAAGCTGCCAATTGCTTTGGCTGACTGACGATTAATAAAATAATTGATGGTATCATTGGTTTCCAACAGGGGAGTGAGTAAAGTTTTGACCAGATAAAAGATTTTGCGGTCAACCCTTTCCTTAGAAGCAATGGAGGCATATTCTTTCTGATGACTGAGTAAAAATTGAAACTCCCGCGAATTAATATCCGTGGTTCCATTGGCAATAATCAGCCAGTTTTTTTCGGTTAATAATTGACTGTCGGGCTGTGTGGCAAAATATTTTTTAACCACATCCGTATAATCAATTTCACCTTTTTTCAAGGCTCTGAGGTATTCAAGGCATTTGTCGGGATTGCTTACATCCTTCTCGAATTGCTGTTTCAAATAAGGCAATTGCTTTTTGGGCGATAGTGCATTTTCACCTTCCGCAATAAACTGAGGCGGTTTAAATTCACCCGTCATGCGATAGATAACAGTTCCATCGCTGTCGATAAAAATATAGGTGGGGTATGATTTAATATCGAATTGCTTATGAAGATCAATTCCTGCGCCTTTTTCCATATCCTGCTCAACGCAAATGAAATGTTGGTTATAGTACGCGGCAACCGAATTATCGGTGAAAAGAGTTTCCCTCATCTTTTTGCAATGCGGGCACCATGATGCAAAGCAGAAAAACAACACAGGCTTTTGTGTAATCCTTGATTGTTCAAGCGCTGCCGCCAGTCCGCTTTCAGCAAATTGAACTGATTGCTGGCCAACAGCAGTTTGCCCTGAATTGAATATCAAAAGCAGAACGGTAATCCGGATTAAGGAATTAGTAACCGATAACTTCCATTTTAGAAGCAATTGATAGCAGACTCTTTTATGTAAAGCCATTATTGAATGTATTAAAAATTCTTTTAGTACTTAAGGTTATAAGCAGCCAAAACTTTCGGCAGTTATATCGTTTCAACATTCCCGGTTCTTTTTAAAATGCCCCAGGCTGCGAGTTCACCTTTAATGGCGCGCAAATAGCCTTTCACCAGCACGTACCACAAGAGCTGCCTGTAAAGTATCCTTTGCAGGAAAAGATTCCAGCAATTCCGCAAAGTAAATTTTTCGCCGTCGAAACGGAATGCTATGGATGAAATTATCAAATCCAGAAAGTAGTAACCGAAATAGAGCGCTATTATTACACCGCCTTTCGGCATAAAAATAGAAACCAGCAGCGTAATATCTACCAAGGGTGATAAGATTGGCAATATAAGCTGGAAAAGCAGCATATTGGGCAGTACAATCCAGCTCAGATTTGGGTTTCGACGTACGAACATCTGGTCGTGATGTTTCCAGAATACCTGCATAATGCCAAAAGTCCAGCGGAAACGTTGTTTCAATAGCATATGCATCGTTTCAGGTACTTCTGTAAATGCCAGGGCATCGTTACAGGTACGTATTTTGTATCCGGCACGAAGCAGCCTTATAGTAAGATCGCAATCTTCGGCAAGGGTATCGGTGGTAAACATTCCGGCTTTCATCACTGCATCCCGTCTGAATGCACCAATGGCACCGGGAACAACCATTATGGCATTTAAAGTATCGAAAGCACGGCGGTCGAAATTCTGACTGGTAATGTATTCAATGGATTGCCACCGGGTAAGCAGGTTGTTGCGGTTTCCTACTTTAACATTTCCGGCAACTGCTCCCACCAAAGGATCGCCGAAATATGCCAGCATTTTCGAAACCGCATCGGGATTCAGCACAGTGTCGGCATCAATACAAACCAGGATATCACCAGAAGCAAAACCTATTCCGTAGTTGAGTGCAGAAGCTTTACCGCCGTTCGGTTTGGTAAGCACCGTTACTTTCGGGTGATGGCCATAAAGAACTTCAATATTTTTATAGGTATTATCTTTTGAGCCGTCATCTACAAACACAATTTCGAAATCGGGATAATCGCTGCGCAATAAATTTTCAACGGTTTTGGGCGCGGTAATTTCTTCGTTATATCCCGGAACAATGATACTCACCCTGTAGCCGGTTAACGGAAGAGGCAGTTGAACTTCTTTTTTTGAAAACTTTCTCTGCCTGATTGCAAGTGTGGCAATACTTATTATTTTGATCAATGAAAGTATCATTGCCAGGAAGAAAATGGCAGAGATCACAAGGTTAAAAACATAACCCACCCTGAAAACTGTTGCATCAGCCGATTCGAGATATGTGTTGAATCCGCCCGAGGATTTAGGCATAAGATCGTCGCGCGTTTTGCCCATTAGTTTTGCCAGGCTAACAAACTGGTAGCCATGCGCTTTGTACCAGGTTATGATCTGCGGCAGCGCTTCGATGGTTTCTTCGCGGTAACCTCCGGCATCGTGCATCAGAATAATATTTCCAAGATCGTGCTGTGCTTCCGCCCTGGCAACAATGGTATCTGCACTAATGCCGTCTTCCCAGTCGCGCGGATCGATAGATGAGCCGATAGTTAGATATCCTTCTTTTTTTGCTTCATAAATAGGCCTGAGCTGCGAAGGGTTGGTTGGCTCAGCATCAATGTTGTATGGTGCTCTGAACAATGTGGTATTATGCCCTGTAATACTTTCGATAATATAACCGGTTGACCTCAACTCAAGTTTCAGCCTGTCGTCGGATGTAATTTCCAGATTAGGATGAAGGAAAGTGTGATTCCCGATTTCGTGTCCTTCGCGGTAAACCCTTTCAACCAGCGGAAGATTTGCTTCCGCATTTATACCTGTCATAAAAAATACTGCCGGAACCTTGTATTTGCTTAGGATATCCAGTATCCGGGGAGTATAACGATCGTCGGGGCCATCGTCAAAGGTCATCACAATTTCTTTCGGGCTTTCACCGGTTTTGTTAATTTCATACCCTGTTGGCAAGGCGATATATTTTTCTTCAGAAACCAGGTTCTCCTTTTTGTCATATTCCAGGCTAAATTTGCCCGGCTGAGGCACCGACATGATGTTAAGAACTTCGCC
>JBBRYZ010000225.1:0-3885 GCA_038237165.1 Bacteroidales bacterium
ACTTTATTGTTTCCCTTAGTGTTTTGGATTCTCTCAATCAAAGGCGCTGCTTCATCCTGCGCAATCAGTTGTGTTGAACTGATTATCAGAAAGAAAAACACTATTGTTATAATTCGGAACATCATTTCTTTTTTCAGGTTGATATACTAAAGCTTCTATTCCAAAACCAGGTAATTCCGGATCTTGGCAAATAATTCATCGTGTATCAGAGGGATTTCTTTTATCTGCTGAATTGATGTATATTTTTTAAGTATAATCCGTTGATCAACGATGGCTTTGGCAGTATAATAATCGAAGTACGGGTGTTTTTTCAACTCATCAGTTTTAACGGTATTAACATTTATCTTTTTAATTCCTGTTGAACTGACTTCACAATAGGACTCAATTTTATCAAGCCGGTCCTGATCGAATCCATATACTTCGAGCAGCTGCTGCTTGCTGTAAAAACCTCCCAGCAGATTGCGGTATTTTACGATTCGTTTGGCAAAAGAAGGGCCAATTCCGTAAAGAGTTAGAAGAGCAACGGAATCAGCAGTATTCAGATCAATCAAAACTTTTTTCTTAATTTCCTTTACCTCAGGCTTTCGATCGGCGTATTCATTTTTTTGCTCCGGTATCGAAATGTAAGGCTCAAGAATCTCATATTCAGACGGAGAAATACAAAACATCCGTTTAAAGTCTTCCTTTTTGTAAAACTTTCCTCCCTTGGCTTCATATTTCTTTATTACTTTAATCTGCCAGTCTTTCAGCCCAATTTTACTCCACTGTTCAGAAGGAAGTAGATTTGGATTAAATGGAAAAGGTGTAAGTTTATTTTCAGCAACCGATCGGTCCATCATCTGAAAATCGAGCCGACGCGCTTCATTTGCGGAATCAGCTGCATTTTTCAGACTATTTTCAAATAAGGCTATGTCTTTCGAAAAACGTAAAAACTCATCACTATTATCAGAGGTCGTTACTTTGATCAGATAAGGCAGCGCCAGAACAAAAATAATAATTGCTATGACCACAAATATTCCGTTGCGCTCACCTTTATTAAAATTGAAATATTCTGAAAGATTCTTAAACATGAAAACTTTATGCTTTAGTAAATCAAAATATGGATTGAAAACAGATCACTTAAATTATAACAGATTCGATAGGTAAATATACAAATATTTTATATATTCAAATATTCGGTTAAAAATAATTGCATTAAAAAAGCTTGGATTAGCTAAATGTTTTTGATTAATGTAGATCAAGTGTTGGATTAATGTTTCGTCTATTAAGGCGTTAAACTTTTCCAGGGTTTAAAACTTCGGGAAAGTTCGCCTTGCAAATAATAAGTTACAAATTCAACCCTTGATTGGTATGATTAAGAAAACCATAATAAGTTTGCTAAATTCAGCATTGCCAACCGCAATTACATTTTATTCTGAAAATAATGTGATTAATTCACAAATTTTCGATCAAGAAGGATCAATTAAATCCCATGTTGTCAATTGCTTATCTTGTTTCCCCACCGTTTCCAGATGTAATAAACCGGAAAACCCATGATTACTATGGTTAGGCCTGATCCTGAATATTGCCATCTGTAAATCAACAGCACAAACATGATGAGGCTGGCGGCAGCCATATAAATAACAGGAACAACAGGATAACCAAACGTTTTGTATGGCCGTTCGGCATCGGGTATTTTGCGGCGCAGTACAAAAATACCCGCTATGGTCAGCACATAAAAAATCAATACCGCGAAAACAACATAATCCAGCAAGTTGGAATAGGTTCCCGACAAACAAAGTAAGGAAGCCCAAACAGCCTGAACTTTCAGCCCGGCAGCAGGCACAGCATTTTTGTTGAGTGTTCCTGCACTTTTGAAAAACAGGTTATCCTTCGCCATGGCATAATAAACTCTTGCTCCAGACAGGATCAAACCATTGTTGCAGCCGAAAGTGGAAATTACCACAAACGCAGCCATCATCAAAGCAGCTGTTGAACCAAACAAGCCAAACATGGAAGCCGATCCAAGCCGGTCATTCACGGCATGCTGAATCCCTCTTTCGAAAACACCTGCGCCATCAGGAACTCCACGCAAAGGCAGAGCATTGAGGTACACAAAATTGGCAAGGATATAAAGTATAGTTACCAATGTAACTCCTGTAACAAGGCTGAGAGGAATATTTCGTTTTGGATTCTTCACCTCGGCAGCAGCAAAGGTGATATTGTTCCATGCATCCGACGAAAATAACGACCCAACCATTGCCACACCCACTGCAGCAATCAATGCCCAGCCACCCAAAGTTGCGCCATCAAGCGAAACAGGTTGCCAGAAATAGCTTTTATTAATCTCAATAGCTGCTGAGTTCTTCGCAAAAAACAAGCCCAGGATAATAAACCCAATCAACAATGCTACTTTCAGAAAGGTAAAAATATTCTGAACCCATTTACCATTCCGGATTCCGAGAAGATTATTGCCGGTAAGTAACAGAATCAGCGTTATAGCCAGTAGATGAACTGTGCTGATTTTAATAAATCCAAGGCTTATCAGGATATTTCTTTCGGAAAACCAGGGAACAAGCACCCCGGCAAATTTGGCGAAAGCCATAGCAACAGCAGCAATAGTACCGGTTTGAATAACTGTAAAAAATGTCCATCCATACAGAAATCCCGCCAGTGGGTTGAATGCCTCGCGGATATAAACATACTGCCCGCCGGCCTTTGGCATCATCGAAGCAAGTTCGCCATAACTCAACGCGGCAAATATGGTCATAATGCCTGTAATTACCCACACAATCAGCATCCATCCGGGAGAGCCAACATTACGGGCAATATCAGCGCTCACGATAAAAATACCTGATCCGATCATCGAACCGGCTACCAGGGTAGTGGAATCGATAAACCCCAGACTTTTCCTGAATTCCTGCTTTTCAGTTACCATCTTTAAAAGCTAATTGTCCTTGTATGAATCATGTTCGCTTTTAGGTTTGGTAAATAAAACCCGTATGAAAAAGTAAAGTGTCAAGGCTGTGATAATAGCTTCAGCCGAAACCATAAATATAAGTGCTTGTGTTTCCATGTGATTTTGAGTTAAGATGTATGTGATTTTTAATTTAACCTGAAGTTAATCTAAATGGTATGTTCCCGCACTCTTTTCCGGTAGGCGATATAAACAGTAAAGCCTATGAGAACAAAAATAAACGTAAGCAGGAAGCGTGAAATATCAATAAAGAATACTTTGTTGATCACTCCACCGGTATATAAAACATCGCCTTTAGTTACTTTATCGCCTGTTGCTACAACCAGTTGGTTTTTAGCCTTGAATTCGAATTCTGCCGAAGATTTAACAGCATTTTCCGTATTAGTAACTCTCACATAATTACGGTTCCTGAGTTGGAAAACAGAATCAACAGTTCCAGATTTTTCGGAGTAAAAAGCATCGGTAAAATATTTATGATTCGGCCCGATATTATTATGCAGCACCTGTCCCAAAATACTTTCGGAATGCAGTTCCCATCCGCGAAAACTGATTTTACTCCAATCGTCATTTATAGGACGAATAGCTGAACCGAAGAAAACTGAAATCAGCATAATCGGAGTAACAAACTTGAGAATAAACTTATAAACATTCGGTAATTTAATATCCGCGCCCGCAGTGAGTTCGGCCCAGCCTTTTTTCACCCCGAAAACCCAGGAAAATAAAATTATTTCGAGCGTGGCAAATACCACCAGCGAAACGGTTCCTGCCCAGTAATCATACTCATCAAACACTCCTTCCTGGAAGAAAAATACAGTAGGAAGTCCTAAAACCAGCACTGCCACTCCAAAAGCAATTGCTGAACGTCCGCGTCTCCATTTAAATTCATCCATCAGGAATGACATACATGGAGTCCCCATGGCCAGGGAACT
>JBBRYZ010000226.1:0-3855 GCA_038237165.1 Bacteroidales bacterium
GGGTGCAACCCACGGTTAACAATGACAGGATAGCTGTAGTCCCGCAGGGGTTGAATTATACAGAATTCTGTTCAACCACTTCGTGGCTGATCCTTTTTTTGTGATCAATAACCGTGGGCTGCACCCACGGTTATTGATGTTTAGCCACTTCGTTGCTATTTCAAGCCCATCATTTATTAGCATATTTTCCTTTAAAACAAAAAAGGAGTCCTTAAAAAGAACTCCTTTTCTGTAAAAAATTACAATTACTTTGCGAAACTTATAGCCCTGGTTTCACGGATGACCGTGATTTTAATCTGTCCGGGGTAAGTCATTTCTTCCTGAATCTTACGCGATAAATCGAATGCAATCTGGTTCGATTCTTCGTCCGAAACCTTATCGGCGCCAACGATTACGCGGAGTTCACGACCAGCCTGTATGGCATAAGTTTTTACAACGCCAGGGTAGGAGAGTGCAATCTCTTCGAGTTTGTTAAGACGCTGAATATAAGCTTCAACCACTTCGCGACGGGCACCCGGGCGGGCACCTGAAATTGAGTCACATATCTGAACAATAGGAGCGATAAGTGTTTCCATTTCAATTTCATCGTGGTGGGCTCCGATGGCATTGCAGATATCCGGCAGTTCCTTGAACTCCTTGGCGATTTTCATGCCGAGGATTGCGTGTGGTAATTCAGCCTCGTTTTCGGCAACTTTCCCAATATCATGGAGCAGTCCGGCACGTTTGGCTTTCTTAACATTAAGTCCGAGTTCGGCAGCCATGGTGGCACAAAGGTTGGCTACTTCACGCGAATGCTGCAAAAGGTTTTGCCCGTAAGATGAGCGATATTTCATACGGCCAATCAGCCTGACCAATTCAGGATGCAGACCATGAATTCCCAAATCGATAGTTGTCCGTTTACCGGCTTCTATGATTTCCTGCTCGACTTGTTTTTTTGTTTTTGCTACAACTTCCTCGATACGTGCCGGGTGAATACGGCCGTCGGTAACCAGTTTGTGTAACGAAAGACGTGCGATTTCGCGACGTACCGGGTCGAATCCGGAAAGGATAATGGCGTCAGGCGAATCGTCGATGATGATTTCAATGCCTGTAAGGGCTTCGAGAGCGCGGATGTTACGTCCTTCTCGGCCGATGATGCGGCCTTTTATTTCTTCGCTTTCGATATTAAAAACGGAAACAGTGTTTTCAATAGTCTGCTCGGCAGCGGTACGCTGAATGGTTTCAACTATAATCTTTTTAGCTTCGTTGTTGGCTTTCAGACGGGCTTCGTCAACAATTTCGTTGATGGATGCCATAGCCTGTGTGCGGGCTTCATCTTTCAGGTTTTCAACCAGTTGGTTCTTTGCTTCTTCAGCTGTAAGTCCTGAAATGATTTCGAGCTGCTCAATATATTGTTTATGAGCCTTGTCGATTTCCTGCTGTTTGCGGGTGATAATGTCTTTTTGCTGATCCAGAATTACTTTGGTTTCGGTAAGTTCCCGGAGACCTTTTTGAACTTCTTCGTTTCTTTTCTGAATTTCGTCGTGACGCTGGTTAAGTTGTTGTTCACGCTGTTTCTGACGGTTTTCATTTTTGGCGATCAGGTTGTTTTTTTCCTGAGTCATGCTTTCGTGATCGGCTTTTAGCTGGAGAAATTTCTCCTTTGCCTGGAGCATTTTTTCTTTCTTCAGCATTTCTGCCTTTTCTTCGGCATCCTGAAGCAAGTGAACGCTCTTTTTCTCGATCGACTTGCGGAGTAAGGTTGTTGCCACAGCAAGTCCGGCTATCAGCCCGACTATCGCTGTAACAACAGCTAGTAAAGTATTGCCCATTTCATATTGGTTATAGGGGGGTTAGACATATAACCGGTAAGGATTTAAAAAAAGATAAAAGAAAAACCCGCTATTAGTTCATGCATTTTGGGAAACCCCAAAACGACAAGATTAGGCTGCCTGTAATCGTCGGACTTCCAATGTTCCCCGTAGAGAATCCTTTCACCCAAAGGCATAAGGTAAGGCCTGTCCTGTTATTCCAATGGCTTCGCCCGATTGCAAATATGTTGAGTTTCCAAACGGATTGAACTAACGCGGGTTTTATCCTCGTATTTTTCAAAGAACGTAAAACATTAATCTTCAAGCGCTTCGGTCAATATTTTGTCAAGGTCAGTTAGCGTAGGCGATAAAGTATTGGTTGTAAATGTAACCTCTTCCTGATTGTTAATAGCCAAGGTAGCGAAATGTAATACTACCATTGCCAATAAATCCTGTTTGTCGCTGTACCTGTAGTTTCCTGCATAATGACTTATTTGTCCTTCAATATGTTTAGCAGCTTTACGAACGGTTTCCTCCTCATCACGTGCAATCGTTAGCCGGTATGGCCTCCCTGCAATTGTAATGGTGATTGGTAATTCGTCTGCCATAGGCTATTATATTGTTTTATTGTTTAAAAGATCAATGCATGTATCAAGTTCCCGCAGTAATTCGTTTATCTTTTTTTTGGCGATGGATGATTCCTTGCCGGTTGGGATTGATTTTGCTATTGTTAGTATTTGTATTTGTTTTTCCAGTTCTAGTATTGATTGCTTGTAATGTGCTATACTGCTTTCAGTTTCGGTGTGCTTATTCTGAAGTTTATTAAATTCTTCCTTTAGTTTTTTATGCCTCAGCGCCAGTTGCCTGCCTTTGATATCCAGCCCTTTTACCAGGTCGCTTAAGTCTTTCATCTAATTAATCACACTTGATGCTTAAAGTAATAGGTGCAAAGATAACTACTAATTGAGATAATAACAATACCATTACATTTAATTCTTCTTAAATTTATGTATGGAATTGGACATCAGATTATTAGGTTAAAAAAACTGCCTGTAAATCCGCCATTTTATATTACCGGATTAAGACAGAATTATCTAAAGTTCTGATAATCAATTAAAGACTATCAGATGTAAAATACTGACAAATCCAGAAAGTAAAAAAAAGAGTATTGCTATTTAATTTTTCTCTTATATTTGTCTCATGACATTTGTCTCATGACAGAGGAATTCCTGCACTATATCTGGCAATACCGGCTTTACACTCCAACCCTTGTTCTTCAAACCGGAGAGCAGATTGAGGTAATTCATCCGGGCATGCATAACAATGATTCAGGTCCTGATTTTTTTAATGCAAGGATCAGGATAGGGGAGACCATCTGGGCTGGAAATATCGAAATACATATTTTATCTTCCGACTGGAGGCGTCATAACCATAGTCAGGATATGAGTTACGATAATGTGATTCTGCATGTGGTTTGGCGTGATGATACGCCCGTTATCAGAAAAGATGGCACTGCAATTCCAACCCTTGAACTTGATGGACTTTACAACGAAAACTCCTGGAAGAATTATCTGAGTTTTATGGCTTCGCAAAAGTGGATTCCATGTGAAGCAATGATTCACGGTGTTGATTCCTTTGTAAGAAATGCATGGCTCGACCGCGTACTGGTTGAACGACTCGAACGTAAAGCATTGCAGGTCGAAGATATCCTTTCACTCACCAATAACGATTGGGCACAAACTTTTTACCGCTTACTTGCCCGGAATATGGGGTTTAAACTGAATAATCAGGCATTCGAAATGCTTTCACAATCTCTTCCTTTTCATTATCTGGCCAAACATGCAGATGATTTATTTCAGATCGAGGCTATGGTTTTCGGGCAGGCGGGATTACTCGAAACCACTTTTAATGATGAGTATCCGTTGAAATTGAAAAAGGAATATGAATTCCTGAAAAAGAAATTTGATCTTACTCCCATTGATGCACATCTTTGGAGATTTATGCGCCTGCATCCCGGTAATTTTCCGACTTTGAGGCTGGCTCAGTTTGCCTCCATCATTCATCA
>JBBRYZ010000227.1:0-3843 GCA_038237165.1 Bacteroidales bacterium
AGGAGCGCGACGCAGCATCGAAACCTGGGCCATCAGTTTTTTACGTTTCAATCCACGCGCTCACGAGGAGCGCGACTCTTATTACCGTTCACACTACGGATTTTACGGTGTTTCAATCCACGCGCTCACGAGGAGCGCGACTGCTATGCTGCTAAATTAATAATAATCTGAATGTTATAGCTACCTTTCCGCGTAAGTAGGATGGAAATCTTTAAAATGTATGTACGTAATTCTTCAAAAATGCGTAACAATCTGGAAATGAATAGTTGCGAACCATCTTAGCAAAAATATGATCGCTTTAGGTTCGCGGATCAAATAATCATCAGATCTTCCGGATTATATGATGCTTTAATCCCTTTGTGTTCGATCCTTGATCGCCAGTTATTCCCTAGCATATAATATCTGAGGCTATCTTTTTCTGTATCAATAATAGATTCCAGCCTGTGCTTTAATTCTGCATACTGAGCCGGGTCAACCAGGCATTCGAATACAGAATTTTGAACTCGTTGCCCAAAATTAACACATTGCTTTGCCACCTGCCGTAAACGTTTTCTGCCGGCAGGGGTCATGGTTTCAACATCATACGTAATCAGTACCATCATACGCTCTTACTTATTTAGAAACACCGGGTAATTATCAATATCGCCACGGATAAAACGGGCGAGTAATAATGCCTGACAATAAGGCAAAAGACCAATTGGAACCATTTCCTGAAGGAAAGGATGCATGATTTCTTCCTGCTTACGTTTTTGCCAGGCTGTCAGAATCTCTTTTCGTGTACTATCATTCATAAATATGCCTCCGGCATCGCGCGAATCAAATCCCCTGGCATCAACCTGCTTCCGGTTGATCAATGAAAGTACAAGCCTGTCGGCAAGATAGGGTCTGAATTCTTCCATCATATCCAATGCTAGGCTTTGCCTCCCGGGCCTGTCGGTATGCAAATAGCCCACACATGGATCAAGGCCTACGGTTTCGAGGGCTGACCGCACTTCATGCATAAGTAAGGTATAAATATATGACAGCAATGCATTTACATTATCCATTGGCGGACGGCGGTTCCGCCCGTTGAAATGAAAATCCGGTTTTTGTGCAACAATCAACTGATCGAAGACCCCGAAATAGGTTGATGCCGCCTCCCCTTCAATGCCTCTCAAAATACTGTTATCATCACACTTCAATGCTTGCTTCTGTTTAACGCCCAAGGTATGGATAGCCTTTTCCATGGCAGCCATGTTTAAACTATCCTGATGATCACGGATGGCTCGTTGTAAAACAGTTTTGCTGTTTGAAATTTTTCCGGCAACAAAAATCCGGCTTATTTCGTTTGAAAACTGAAGATCATCCGCCAGTCTGTATTGTTTTCTTCTCAGTAATACATTGCCCGAAACCGGACCGGTGACCCTTCCAAGAAAATATCCATTCTCAGATAAGAAACTCAATGCAATATTTCGTTCCGCACACATAGCCATTAGCGAGGGGCTTGCACCCATAAAGCCAAAACAAAAAATGCCTTCGATGTTGTGCACCGGTATCCGGAAGCGTTCTATATTCTCAACTTTGATTACAATATTTTCGCCATCCTTGCTCAGATAGGCTCCCGGTGTAGTGACATACAAAGTATTCAGTAATTTACGCATAGGGTTTAATCGGTTTCAAGTTCTTTTTTCAAATAGTCAGATGCTTTCCTGGAACCCGACATGCTTTTTGGCAAACAGATATGTATCAAAGAACATGCTTTGCAATGCGGTTTATAAACAGGCAAGGGGGTTATTCCACTATTGAACAATTCGTGCATTCGCTGCACAAGTTCATGAACCCGCTGGCGAAGTTCGGGCGTAAATTCCAAAATAACCCGTCGACGGGTTTCGGCATAAAATAAAGAACCTTGCTGAATTTCAGTATAGAACATTTCTTCAAGGCACATTGCCTGGGCGCAAACCTGCACAGCATCGCGGTCGTCGGGTTTTGTTTTCCCTCTTTTATATTCAACCGGATGCAAAATCCATTTTCCATTCTGCCCTTCGATGGTAACGCCTTTTTCTTCCGAATACTGTAACTCAACCACATCGGCCCGCCCGGTAAGTCCAAGTTTCCGGCTTAGTAAAGGAAATGCGCGGTAAGTGATAATTTTTCCCCGCTTATCACTTTCTTCCGGATCATCAACTCTCTCGTGGAGATGATGGCCTTCGGTAGTGCGCACATTTTCTTCCCATTGCTGTTCGATATGAATTAACGCCCATTGCCGTTCGCACAAAGCGAAATGCTGAATACCGGAAAGCATAAGCATCTCTTCATCCTGAAAAAGTTCCATACTCTAAATTAAGTTTCATTACTTCCTGTTACTCTTTTTATTAAGTTCCTATCAACATTAGATTCGCCGAATATATTTTCCCATCGGCGGCAGTATGTGCAATTTTTGCACATACTGAATCTTCCTTTAACTCATTGCTGCTGAAGATATTTTTTAAATGTTTGGTTATAACAGTCCTGTCAATACCGAACAAATCCGCAATTTTTTGCTGCGTAAGCCAGATGGTTTTGTTCCGAAGATAAATTTCGACTTTAACCTTGCCGTTCGGGGTGGTATAAAGGAGGATTTCATTGAAGCCTTCGGGGGAAGGGATGTTTTTTTTCCCATATTTTATCACATTATAACATTTCAATTAGCTCAACTCCTGTAGGCACAGATTTGTCGATGGTAACTGAATAATCGCCCCATGAACGTGGCAATGCTGCATTTTTAGTAATCTGAACTTTATCGAAAAGTTCACCTGACCTGGCTGAACCTAAATGGTTGTTATGTTTGAAAACAATTAATTTCCTTGGATTCATTTCACCACGGGCAGCAGCACGATCATGCTCAAAAGCATTGAGTAATGCTTCCCATAATAATCCCAGGTCTTCTTCTGAAAAGCCTGATTTCAGGGCATCGACGGCTGAAACGAAACCGTGCATCCGATAAAGGGCGTAAGGAACGGTAGATTTGCGACCAAAGGTAGATGCATTTTCACGCTTCTCCTGCGATTTAGCTTCTTTTTCAGTAGTTACGGCACAGCGGGTAATTGAATGTTCAGCCTGGTAAATACGGTCTTCGGAACGAGAGAAAGTGAATTGGACAGGGCCACGGACAGTTCCAGCACCTTTGTCCCCAACGCTCAATACGGCTCCAAAAGCACGTATATCAAAATAGTCCTTACACAAATTATTTTGCCTTTCAGGAATAGTAGTGCCAGGAGTATTATCAATAATTGGAGCTAAAACATTGCCTTGCCTGATAAAAATATCATTAGGGTTGCTCAAATTGTGCTTCAGTTGCACATAATTTCTGACTTTTCTTTTAATACAGACATCTGTAATAAGACCTTCCTGATTTTCCGCATCTACCCGGGGTAGGTTTGCCTGATCAGGATCACCATTGGGGTTTCCATCCTTTACATCAAATAAAAAAACAAAGTCGTACCGATTTTTAATTGTATTTGTTTCCATAGTTTATTCCTCCTTGTTGTTTTCTAATATTGGTTGAAGTTCTTTATTGGTTTTTGCATTGTCATAATCCTGCTGCTTCTGATGGTAGTAGCCAAGCGCAAACTGCCCCTGTTCTTCTAGTGAGAAGATAGGTGGGAAACTATCTATAATGCTGCACAATTCCTGTAATTGCCTATCGAGTAAAACGGCAAGGCCTGGTTTTTCATGTTTCAGTTTGGAAATGTGATTTTGCGATAACTTCATCAACCTGCCAAAAGCCGGAGCCGGGCTTGTAGAAGCAAATGAGAAAAATCGTTCGCGGATTCCGGCATTAAGATCTTTGCCTTGCGCTGCCCGTTGGATACTTTCCATGAC
>JBBRYZ010000228.1:0-3827 GCA_038237165.1 Bacteroidales bacterium
AAGAATTGGTTAAGATTTTGCCAAAAGCATTGAAGAACTACGGTTTTAACCTTTATCTCACCAAAGGCTAAGTTGTTGAAAATGTGAAGGATTGGAATTTCATATTTCAATCCTTACACATTCTTTGAGGTTTCGAGCGGATTCGAACCGCTGTAGACGGTTTTGCAGACCGCTGCCTAACCACTCGGCCACGAAACCCGGCTTTGGCGGTGCAAAGGTAGGTAAATCCCTTTTTATCAACAAATACTTTTTTAGGCCTGCTTCGAAAACGACTTCAGGCAATCAGGACAAAGGCAGCCCTGCCAGGTATTCTGTATCATTTCCAGGGTTTCAGGCGATGTATCATATTCAAAACACCAGCATTTTGACGAAGTGCTGCACGTAAAACCATTGCCGCAACTCGGGCATTTTTTCTGTTCAAATGGTCGTTCTTTGTTTTTCATAAATTAATGGGAAAGCTGACTAACAGCTGATAAAATCAAAATCATAAGAAAGCAGGATAGAAAATCCAATATCCGACATCCGAGCCCGATAGTTATCGGGACCGACATCAACGTTCCAAAGTTACACTTACCTGTCTGATCTTTCCGCCGTGTGCCAGAGCAGGATTCAGTTTCGAAACTTTGATCTTCACATGTGTCACCTCTTTAAAATCATTGTAAATGGCATCTATCATCCTTCTGGCGACGTTTTCGAGCAGGTGTGAGTGTTTTTCCATCTCATGTCTTAAAAGCGCGTAAACGGCCTGGTAATTTACCGTATGTATTAACTCATCGCTGGTTTCCGCTTTAGAGGTATCAGTTGTAAGCCACGCATCAACTATAAACCGTGTGCCAATCACCTGCTCTTCCTTAAAACAGCCATGATAGGCAAAAAAATCCATTCCTTCTATTTCGATAAGGCCCATTGTTGTTGATAAGTTAATGATTAAAAGTTAATGGTTAAAAGTATGGATTTCCATAATCTTGTCAGACTGAGCGAAGTTGAAGTACCCTAAATCCTAACCCCCAACTCCTTGCTAAAACGTTTAAATGCAAAATTAGTTCTATTCAGCCTTCTTAAGCATTTTAAACCGACTATTTTCCATTAACTTTTAACCATTAACTGCTTTTTATCCATTTTCCATTAACTATTAACTGCTTTCCATTAACTAATCAAGCCCTTTCTCCTACCTTTGCAAATTATTATAGTTTTAAAAGCCTAATTGCTTGATCATCATGACAGACGAAAACACAACTGTACCGGCAGAAGAAAAGGTATCGGTAAATTTTATACACCAGATTATTGAAGAGGAAATTTCACGTGGGAAAAACGGGGGCAAGGTCCATACCCGTTTCCCGCCGGAACCCAATGGATACCTGCATATCGGTCACGCCAAAAGCATCTGCCTGAATTTCGGAACCGCCACCAAATACAACGGTCTGGCCAACCTGAGGTTCGATGATACCAATCCCGTGAAGGAAGACACCGAATACGTAGATAGCATCATGGAAGATGTGCATTGGCTGGGATTCGACTGGGGCGACCGTCTTTATTATGCTTCCGATTATTTCGATCAGCTTTATGATTGGGCTGTTAAAATTATTAAAGATGGCAATGCCTATGTAGATGATCTGAATGCCGAACAGATCAGTGAATACCGGGGTACTGTTACCCGTGCAGGGAAAGAAAGCCCATTCCGTAGCCGGTCAATCGAAGAAAATCTTGATCTTTTCACCCGTATGAAAAACGGTGAATTTGCTGACGGCTCCAAGGTTTTACGTGCCAAAATAGATATGGCTCATCCCAATATGTTGATGCGCGACCCGATTATGTACCGTATTCTGCACACCAACCACCACCGAACTGGCGATAAATGGTGCATTTATCCCATGTACGACTACGCGCACGGTCAGAGCGATTACCTCGAAGGAATTACCCACAGCATATGTACCCTTGAATTTGAAGTTCACAGGCCGCTTTACGAATGGTACCTTGAGCAGATTGCCGAAGGCGATTACCGCCCACGGCAGATTGAGTTTGCCCGTCTTAATCTTACTTATACCGTGATGAGCAAGCGTAAACTGCTTCAACTTGTAAACGAAAATCTTGTTAATGGCTGGGACGATCCCCGGATGCCCACCATTTGCGGGCTGCGTCGTCGCGGATATACTCCCGAATCGTTACGAAACTTTGCCGACACCATTGGTATTGCCAAACGCGATCAGACAATAGATGTCGCTTTACTCGAATTCTGCGTTCGCGAAGATCTCAACAAGCGCTCCAACCGCGTAATGGCAGTTCTTAATCCGGTTAAACTTATTCTTGATAATTATCCTGACGGCCAGGTTGAAGAACTCGATGGCATCAATAATCCCGGTGATCCGGAAGCAGGCAGCCGCATGGTACAGTTTTCAAAAGAGCTGTATATTGAGCGTGAAGACTTTATGGAAAACCCGACAGGCAAGTTTTTCAGACTGAAACCAGGCGGAGAAGTGCGGCTGAAATACGGTTATATCATCAAATGCGAATCCATTATAAAAGACAGCGAAGGTAATATTACCGAAATTCATTGCACCTACGAAGCTGATACAAAGAGCGGAATGGTGAACAGCAATAAAAAAGTGAAAGGTACTTTGCACTGGGTGTCGGTAGCTCATGCCGTTCCGGTTGAAGTACGTTTATACGACAGACTGTTTGCAACCGAAACACCTGAAAATGTAGAAGAAGGTCATGATTTTAAGGAAAATATCAATCCTGATTCGCTGAAAGTAATTACAGCTTTTGCTGAAGCATCGGTTACAAATGCCAAAGCCGGCGATCGTTTTCAGTTTGAAAGGCTGGGATATTTTTGCGTTGATCCGGATAGCAGTAGCTCAAAACCGGTGTTTAACCGCACGGCAGCTCTTAAGGATACCTGGTCAAAATCTCAGCAAGCGTAAAAAAATTAGTTTAAGTCAGAAGTCAGAAGACCGAGGTACAACCTGTAATAGTATTTTTCATTAAAGTTAGCTTTGAAAGTGCTTTAAGACCTTACAGTATATTTGATCTTCTGACTCCTGACTTCCGACCTTTCCACAAAATCTTTTCAATAAAATTATCACCAGAACCAAAAAAAGAATAATTTTGCGCTCCTCAAATGAAAATTGTCTGATGGTGTAATTGGCAACACGTCTGATTCTGGATCAGAAGAGTCCAGGTTCGAGCCCTGGTCGGACAACTTAAAATCAACCACTTACAGTATTTTATACAGTAAGTGGTTTTCTATTGCATAACAAACTGCATAACATATTCAAATATTTCCCATTTTTCCGTTCCGTACATAATAATATCGGATCGAGTATAAAACCTTTGGAGTGTGAGAAATAAGCCTATAATTTTGATAGTAAATGATGCGTATTGAGATGATAATTAGCGCCATATAGAGGATGAGTAAGCTAAATCCCTGTTAATTGCTCTATTATCACAAACTTATATTATTGTTATACACAAGAATCCCTTGTTTGATAAGGGTTAGAGTTCTATTCAAGACATTTATCCTTTGGATTGGTTAGTGCCTTAATCAGGGTGTTCCGCTGTGATGGGGCGTGTTTAATTTTCCTTTTTCCTGTCAAGTTAAAAAGTATTAAACCAGGAAACCATTATGAATACTAAGATCCAGTAACCCTACCCTTCTGTTAATCTCAAAGATCTGCACAATCGTATTGAGTGAATATTCCGGACAAAGTAGGCCAGTGATTCCGGACTAAAGTAGGCCACTAAGTAATGAACGGTGAGAGAACAAAAATAGGATTTTTTCTTCTTACATTTTCTTTCTCATAGATTCTCCTTTTAACTCGATTCTATGA
>JBBRYZ010000229.1:0-3816 GCA_038237165.1 Bacteroidales bacterium
ACCATCGAAATATGCAGGACGGCGGATGGCAGAGGCCGTAAATTTAAGTTTGGTTTTCTCTCCAACAGGCCTTTCCAGCTCCGATGCGTAATAAGGCGGATAGAAAAGCACACATACTTCGGCTTTGCGTTTTGCATTAACGATAAGGCTTTCAGAAGTGTTTATAATTTTATTCATTCGTTTCACCAACGGGAAAGCACTGGTGCGTTCGCCTTCGGGTGTGAGAGGATTAAACCAGTAAAAAGTCTCTCCCGAATAGCCCTTGTGCCGTGGATTCCGTCCCTGCGAGAACATATAATAATTCCAACCAACCAACCCATTAGCAACGCTGGCTTTATAGAAAAGCTCCATTTCACGCGGATTTGGTTCCACATGATATTCGCGCGAACCGCATTGAAATTCGGCAGCGAACAAGGGTTTTTTACCTTGCATGGCCAGGGTTATGTCATTTATAATCCGGTCGTCGTGGAGGTTACGGTACGATTGAAATTCAGGGATATGATCCACTCCGAAAATGATTTCACTCTTATCACCAAAAAGATCTTCGTACATGGTAATATTTACAGGGAATTCATAACCGTTACCGTAAATCCATCCCGGCAGATTATGATACAATGGAACTGAAACTCCTCTTTCCCTGGCCATTACGGTCAGCATTCTCAGATAATCGCCATAATATGTACGCCAGAAAAGATGCCATTCATAATCACGTCCTCGATCAGCTTTTGATGCGTAAGGAAGTTTTCCGTCAGGAGGAAGTTCTACGTTTGCGAAATCTTTAAAATTTGTTTTCCACAATTTATTTACTTCTTCAATGCTTTTGAATTTTTTCGATAAGTACGAAATGAAATGTTCCTTTACTGCAATGCCATAATCTGCTTGCCGTGCCAGCCACGAAAAAACCCCTATCTCATTGCAGATCTGCATCATAATGATCGATCCACCTGCCGAAAGCTGGCGTTTGCTGATAAAAGGCATGATATGATCATACCACAATGTTACTTTTTCGAGGTATTTTTTGTTAAATAAACTTACGCCATCACTTGGCACAACATCACCATTACGGGTGCGCATTTTTGCTTCGGCGCCATGCTTTTCCATAAACCAGTCGGGCAAACCGGCACCACGAAACTCAGCAAGGATAAATGGCCCAGGTTTTACAATGCAGGTTAGTCCATGCGCATGGCACCGTTCGAGCCAGCCGGCAAGGTCGCGTTCGGGGCAGGTTGAACCATCGAAATCAAAAACGCCTTCTTCTGATTCGTGCCATGCCCACGGAATATAGGTGCTAATGGTCTTTAATCCGGCTTCTTTTGCGGCTTCAAGGTGTTTATCCCACAATTCGCGCTTTATCCTGAAATAGTGAATCTCTCCTGAAATGAGAAATACTTTTTTGTCGTTCAGATAGAAACTGTCTTCTTTTATAGTAAATGTCATTTATTTGTTTTTTTATTTTTATTGAAAAACAGAATGTGCCTTTTGAACTAATTCATCTCTTTTGGGATGCCCCTCTCCTCAATGAGAGGGGTTGGGGTGAGGTCAAACTCAGGCTTCAGAATGTTAACTCATTTTGCCAAAGTCAAGTTTTGAAATTAAACTAATGTTGGTTCCGCGGCATTATTTTCTCCATTTGCAAGTTCTGCATTTCGTTGCCTGAGTATCTCTTTTATTTCGTAGGATCGTTTTTCGGTAAGCGAGTATTTGAGCACGAGGAAAATAGACAGCAAACTCAACAGGAATGGCAACCCGATTTCGACAATCCTCATCATCAACAGAGTATAAGGCGTTTGTTGCGTAAGTGGCATAATTGCGGCTTCGATGGTTCCAAGATCTTTATCCAGGGATGATAAGGATGAACTTGTCTCAATTTTGGAAATCTGCTCACTTACCTCTTTAATTTCCATCATGATCTGAGCATAATGCTTATCAGTTTCTTCTTTTTTAATCATTTTAGGAACCATTGCTTTGGATTCAAGATGCGATAAAAGTTCGAACGAAGTAACTTTTGCTTTTTCGAATTTAGTCTGAAGCGTAAGTGCAACCGCCTCTTTCGCAAGTTTAATGACAACTGAATCCTGTGGGTTATTTCCAAGAACATCGAGGCGCGTCTGAATAAGTTTCAGTCCAACTACAGTTGATTTGGTTACGGATAAAGCGTTTCCCAGGGCTGATTTTCTATCACTCTGGTATGTAGCAATATTTTGATTTACCTCATTATCATTTTTTGCAGATTCTTTTTGCAGATATTTGACATAAAGGTTTGACTCATCCAGTGCATCTTTACTTTGGTCTCTTGTAGTTTTGAGCAATGATGCGGTTGAACCTTTAAAGCCTTCGTTGCCGTTCCAGATCTGCACCTTACTCCGCAACTCTCTTACATTGCCCTGCAGACTATCCACTTTAGTAACCTGTGCTTCATCGAACATGGTAAAAACGATCAGCGCTCCTGCAACAAAACTGGCGAAGGCTGTGCCCATTTTTATAAACCACCAGAAAATAGCGTAATAACTTCCTTCAGATCGTTTTCCTGTATTTAGTTCATCTTCGTCACAAATATCTCCAACCATCGATGATCCAAGCGTAAAGAAAAACAACATACCTGCTGAAAGTAAAATGGTGGGTATAAGGATTAAGTAAGGATGCTGCGGGTTATAACAAACTATTTTTGAAAGTTGTGCCACGCTCATTAACACCATGGCAATAATCAGGGTGCTTCGTTTACCCAGTTTCGGACTTATCCAATTGAGCGGAAATACCGCCAGCACACCGGTTATAGCCCAAACGGTTCCGTTTATTCCAAGCATGGTTGCGCCGGCAACTTTATCGCCGCCGAAAATGTAAAAGATTGGGATATAGGAGCCAAGAAGCGCTACAAAGTTGAAGCCCATGGCCAGGGTGAAAACCGTTAGAGTAAGAAATACAAAATTCCTGTTCGAAACTACCAGTTTCATGTCTTTCCAGAAGTGCGTTTTTTCCTGTTTTTTTACTTTTGTAAATCCCGGTTCACGTAATTTGAAAAACCACCAGAATGAAAGCGGGATTAAAATAGCAGCGATCATTATGGAAACATAGCGCATTCCATCGGCTTCATTGCCTCCGGGGCCTTTGAAAATTTCCATGCTGGCAATGGCGAAAAGCCAGGGTGTACTCATGGCAAACAAATTGCCGACAAAGCTTTTAGCACTGAACAAGCGAGTACGCGCGTGCGAATCGGTAGTCATCTCCATACCAAGTGCGCCGTGAGGAATCTCAAATATATTTACCGCAGTGAAAAACAACAGCAGCGTAACCAGTATATAAACAAGCTGAAAAGCATGGTAGCTTGCATCAGTCGGGAACCAGGTCTGCACCATCTCGCCTTTTGGAATCCACCACATGACAACAAAAGTAACAGCAACCAAAATGCCTCCTACCAGCAGGTATGGACGACGACGTCCCCAGCGGGTCCGGGTATTGTCTGAAAGATGGCCAATAATCGGATCGGAAATAGCATCCCACAAACGGGGAATAATAAGGATAAATCCCAACCAAAAAGCGCTTAATCCCAGACTGATATTACCCATCAACCCTACCAATATTCCGGCAACATTGAACAAAGCAATGGGGATAATACCACCGGCGCCATATGCCGCTAATTGTCCAAAAGGGATGTGGCCTTCTGTATTTTTACTCAGATATGCACTTTGTGCCTGTTCTTTCATAATAGTGCCTTAAAGTGGATGGATTAGTTTAAGATGTGAAACAATGGCTGATAAAAATCAAGGGTTGAATTTGTAACTTATTAATTGTCTGGCTAACTTTTCCAGAGTTTTAAAC
>JBBRYZ010000230.1:0-3795 GCA_038237165.1 Bacteroidales bacterium
GGGCTCCGCTCTCGAATCCATTGCCCGCCAGCCCGAAAGTGTAGGCGATATCCGGTCGAACATGATCATTGCTGCAGCTCTTATCGAAGGCGTTGCTTTCTTCGCCATCGTTATCTGCCTCCTGATCGTTTTGATTAAGTAAAAATTTCTGCCGCTGTATCCCTGCACCTGGCAGGGATGCGGTGGTTGAATGATTTTGAATCAGATTTAAAGTAAACAAATTGTAAACTATTCATACCCAGAACTATGCAATTAGTAACTCCTGGTATAGGCCTGTTATTCTGGATGCTGGTTTCGTTCAGCCTGGTAATGTTTGTTCTTGCCAAATACGCCTGGAAGCCTATCATGAAAGGCATTCACCAAAGGGAAGATACCATTGAAAAGGCTTTGGAAGCAGCCAACGATGCAAAAAAAGAAATGCTGCAGCTGAAAGCCGGTAACGAACAGTTGCTGCGCGATGCAAAAGACGAGCGCGATGCACTGATGCGCGATGCCCGCAAAGTAAAGGAATCAATCCTGGATGAGGCCCGCGTTACAGCGAATGAAGAAGCAGCACGAATTCTTGAAAATGCACGCGAAAACATACAGTTCGAGAAGATGGCTGCCATCAATGATCTGAAAAATCAGATAGCAGCTATTTCGATCGAAATCGCTGAAAAGCTGATCGGGAAAGAGCTTGAAAACAAGAAACAGCAACAGGAACTTACCGAAAAGCTTCTGAAAGACGTTAAAATTAATTAAGCAGAATTTATACTAACCCTCAAATGAGTTATACAAAAATAACAATACGCTATGCTGCTGCATTTTTCGACCTTGCCGAGGAAAAAGGCGTTGTCGAAAATGCGTATGAGGATATGTTACTGCTTGGGAATGTGTGCACCTCGAACCGGGATTTTGTACTAATGCTTCAAAATCCAATGGTGCATGCCGAAAAGAAAAGTAAGGTGATTACCTTAATTTTCGGAACTTCCGTAAACAAGATGTCACTCAGTTTTATGAAGCTGATGATACGGAAACGCCGCGAACGCTATCTGCCTTCCATCGCCGAGGCTTTCACCGATCTTTACAAAGCATCGAAAGGAATAAAAACTGCATTTGTTACATCCGCAGTTGAACTGGAGAAAAAAGAAAAAGACGGTGTACTCGAAATTCTTCAAAAACTTACAGACAAGAAAATCGACCTGGTCGAAAACATTAATACAGACCTGCTTGGCGGTTTTATAATCAATCTGGATGACTTCCAGGTGGATCAGAGTGTTTCAACAAAAATCAAGAAATTAAAAAAGGATTTTGAAAAAAATCTGTTTAAAAAAGGATTTTAATCCATTACACATATGGCAGAAATTAAACCCGCAGAAGTAACTGCAATACTGCGGCAGGAATTGGCCGGTTTTTCAACTGAAGCCGAAATCAAAGAAATAGGATCGGTGTTACAGGTCGGCGACGGTATTGCCCGTGTTTATGGGCTCTCGAATGCACAGTCGGGTGAACTTGTTGAATTCACTAAAACGAATACGAAAGGTATTGTTCTCAATCTGGAGGAGGATAACGTCGGCGTGGTTCTTCTGGGAGAATCAAACAAAATTAAAGAAGGTGACAAGGTAGAACGCACCAAACGTATTGCCAGCATCCGCGTTGGTGAAGGAATGCTTGGCCGTGTTATCGACACACTCGGCAATCCTATCGATGGCAAAGGCGAAATAAAAGGCGAACTTTTCGAAATGCCGCTCGAGCGCAAAGCGCCAGGTGTTATTTTCCGCCAGCCGGTTACCGAGGCTTTACAAACCGGTATCAAAGCTATTGATGCTATGATTCCTATCGGCCGCGGACAGCGCGAACTCATTATCGGCGACCGCCAGACCGGGAAATCAGCTATTGCCATTGATACCATTATCAACCAGAAAGATTTCTACGAAAAAGGTGAACCTGTATTTTGTATCTATGTGGCTATCGGCCAGAAAGGTTCAACGGTTGCCAATATTGTAAAGACACTCGAAGACCACGGAGCAATGGCTTACACAGTAATCGTTATGGCTACTGCCAGTGACCCTGCTGCCATGCAATTTTATGCTCCTTTTACCGGTGCTGCCATAGGCGAGTATTTACGCGATACGGGCCGCTCTGCATTGGTGATTTACGATGACCTTTCGAAACAGGCAGTTGCTTACCGCGAAGTTTCGTTGTTGCTCCGTCGCCCACCCGGACGCGAAGCCTATCCCGGCGACGTATTTTACCTGCATTCACGCCTGCTCGAACGTGCCGCCAAGATCATTAAAAGCGATGAAGTGGCAAAACAAATGAACGACCTGCCCGAATCCATAAGGCATCTTGTTAAAGGTGGAGGCTCGCTTACGGCATTGCCAATTATTGAAACACAGGCCGGTGACGTTTCAGCCTATATCCCGACTAACGTAATTTCAATTACCGACGGACAGATATTCCTCGAAACCACCTTGTTCAACTCTGGTATCCGCCCTGCCATCAACGTAGGTATTTCGGTATCCCGCGTGGGAGGAAATGCCCAGATTAAAGCCATGAAGAAAATTGCCGGTACACTTAAATTAGCTCAGGCTGAATACCGCGAACTCGAAGCATTCTCAAAATTTGGCTCCGACCTTGATGCCGCTACCAAAAATATCCTTGATAAAGGTGCGCGTAACGTTGAAATCCTGAAACAGCCGCAATATTCGCCGGTTCCTGTTGAAAAACAGATTGCTATTATTGCCTGCGGAACACGCGGATTATTGCAGAAAGTGCCCATCCATTCCATACATGATTTTGAAACAGAATATCTTCATACGCTCGAAACCAGTCATAAAGAACTTCTGGCCGATCTGAAACAGGGAAAACTTGATGACGAAATTCTGAAAACAATTGACCAGGTTGCAAAAGAAGTTGCTGCAAAATATCTGAAATAAAGTTTCTTCATTTTCAGGGATTTGAAAGAATGGATATTAAGTTAGTGATTAACAATTTTTTATGGCGAATTTAAAGGAAGTAAGGATCAGGATCGCTTCGGTAAAATCGACGCAGCAGATCACAAGTGCCATGAAAATGGTTGCTGCTTCGAAATTGCGCAAGGCTCAGAATGCGATTCTGAAAATGCGTCCCTATGCCGCAAAGCTTAAGGATATACTTCAGAACCTGAGCGCATCTCTTGATTCGAACGACGATAATGTTCTGGCACAGGACCGTAAACCGGAAAAGGTACTGCTTGTTGTAATTACATCAAACCGTGGTTTATGCGGAGGTTTTAATTCAAATATTCTGCGCGCTGCGGTGCAAAAGATACAGAATGATTATTCCAGGCAGTTTGAAGCAGGAAATGTCAGCATTATGACGATCGGACGTAAGGGAAGCGAGTTTTTCGGCAAACGCGATTATAACGTGGTTTCAACTCATGACACCATCTTCGACAGCCTTACATACGAAAA
The DNA here is from genome assembly GCA_038237165.1 of Bacteroidales bacterium. Taxonomy (GTDB): domain Bacteria; phylum Bacteroidota; class Bacteroidia; order Bacteroidales; family UBA4417; genus UBA4417. The sequence continues at coordinate 3,435 of JBBRYZ010000230.1, forward strand.
TGTTTCAGTGATTTCAAGCTCTGTGATGGATGCTTTTATCAGTCACAAATACGATAGGGTCGATATCATCTACAACCAGTTTAAAAATGCCGCGGTTCAGCTTGTAACGGTCGAACAATTTTTACCTGTTGAGGCACCTGTTGAAACCCCACTTATTACACAAAACAGCACTAATTATATCTTCCTGCCGTCGAAAGAGGAAATTGTTACTGAGCTGATCCCTAAGTCACTGAAGATACAATTTTACAAAGCTGTTCTTGATTCTTACGCTTCGGAACACGGTGCCCGGATGACCGCTATGCACCAGGCGACCGATAATGCCGGTGATCTGATCAAAGAGCTTAATCTAGCTTATAACAAA
>JBBRYZ010000231.1:0-3773 GCA_038237165.1 Bacteroidales bacterium
AAATTATTCTTTCGATTGAAACTGCGATCGAAGGCGGCAGCATTTCAATTATAGAGGGTAAAGATGAGATAGATTTTTGGATAGGCAATAAAGAAGGTTTAAAAGCGGAAGGTTTCTTATTAGAAGTATCAAAGATTTTGGATAAAAACCCGATTGCTAAGCATGCCGTTGCTCTACACATGGTTAAATTTCCGGCTATTGGCAGGCGGCAAGCCTATGAAGATGTAAGGCTGGCAGTGAAACTCTTTAATACACTGCACACGTTTGATTATGATTTCTGGCAAACATGGTTGATCAATGATATTATTAAAAATATTGAGGACTGCCGCAAAGATGGTTCACCTGCAGCTTTGAAAATTGTTGAAATGGCACACGCCAACCTCATAAAAGCCCTGGGCGAAAAACCAAAGGATATAGAAGATCCTAAACGCCTCGAGAAGAATGCATTCTATATTCTGATTCAGAATAATAAAACAGAGGTCAAAATTGACGTTGATAACCTGCATAAACTCCCGGAAGCTACGCTAAGGGAATTAAACAAAGTTTTATTTGTAGGTAACGATATAACCGAGGCCGATGCTATCGAAATAATGGGCACATGATAAGCGAATTAGTAAACCTTAATAGTTTTCAGCAAACCTCAGTTGTCAATGACCCTAAAAATGAGGTAAACGTTGCCGGTCGCGCAACTGGCAAATCCTATATTATTGGATGGGAGATAAACCAGACAGTTCGCAAAATGCCCCGGTCAATTACTGCCATTATCGGGCAAACATACGGGCAAATGCTTACCCGTACCCTACCATCAACATTGAAATTTCTGGAACAAATTGGCTACGAAAAGGATAAGGACTATGTAATTAACAGAATGCCACCTGCCGGTTGGGGTCGTCCGTACGAAACCGTTAATAAATATGAAAATTTTATAAGTTTTCGGAATGGAACAGGATTTTTACTATTAAGTCAGGATAGAACCGGATCCAGCCGCGGGCCAAACATCGACCGCGAAATTGTTGACGAAGCCCTAACGCTCAACAAACCACAATATGATCAGGAAGTAAGCCCGACAAACCGGGGCAACGAAGAGCATTTCGGATTTCGCTCCGCGAAACCCGTGAAACAACATCACGGGTTCCGGTATGTTTCGTCCATGCCTTACACCCAGGATCAACGTTGGCTCCTCGATTTTGGCAACTATTACGAGAAGGAAGCCGGTGTAATGATTTTCGATATCTGGAACCGGATTGTAAAGATGCAGCTGGAGCTTATCCCCGCGGCTATTAACAAGGATGCTAAGTTGTACGCCGATATCACAAACGAAGTAAAACGCCTAAAGCAACAGATTGTTCCGTTTACAAGTAAAGAAGGAGTATTGTTTACGCTTGCCAATGCTTTCGATAACATTGAAAACATAGGCATGTCGTACATTATTCGTGAATATCAGAAACTTCCTTCGATGATATTTCTCATTGAGATCATGAACTGGATCATGGATAAGGTTGAGGACTGCTACTACAAGCTCGACACCATGAAGCATATTTATTATGATGCTTCAAACGATTCGTTTATTCGCAATTATGCCGAACAGAATAATTATGACTACAAGAAGCTTGAAAAGCTGGATAGCCGCTTCGACCTGGACTGCGATCCTACTAAGCCGCTTGAGATATGCCCCGATTGGGGCGCAAAGATTAATCTGTTTACCGTAGGTCAGGAGCGTTATTATAATTTTGCCACCAAGATAGTTGAGCGTACGGATTGTACTATTAACGAGTTTTATGTAAAGCGTGATGAATCCGACAATGTCGAGATTAATGAGTTAGTCGATAAGTTTTGCGAATACTATGAACCTAATGCATGTCACGAAATCATTTACTTCCGCGATAGGTATGGCGATAACCGTCAGCCAAATGTCAAAAACAGTAAGTCGTACAATGAGCAGGCTATTGAAAGGTTTGTGCGTAATAAGTGGCGGGTTACCCAAAAGGTTCACCGGGGCATGGAGCCACCCCAACATGAGAAGTATTTGTGGTGGAGCAATGCGCTGCAGGGTAGCGATCCCAGGTATCCAAAGATTGCTATCAATGGTAAGAATTGTAAATACACAATCATAAGTATGAACAATACCAAGGTCATTGAGCGTAATGGTAAGTTCGAGAAGGATAAGAGTTCAGAGCGAAAGAGTAAGATACTACCTGAACAGGCAACACACTTTGGCGATGCCGTGGATAAACGTTACTGGTCAAAGTATGGGATATTGATTAACAAGAGATCCACCTTTGTAGATGCAAGGATGGGTAATTGATTTGGGCGTTCCCTTCGGTCGGGCTTTACGCTTATATCTTTTGCTGGTAAAAGCAAAAGGATAACCGCTTCAATCCCTAACGCGGTAATACGAGATATTTAGATTCGAATGCGTATGAAATGATTAGCATCATTCATTCACCCATGCTCCGCACGACCTCATTCATTCGCTAACATTTAATACACATTCTTAACAAGGCAATAAGTAAACCACATAAGCTTACAGCACATGTGGTTTTTAGATTTGTGGTAAAAAGTAAATAGTGCCATGCGAATAAGTATGCAAATCTCATGCGAATGCAGGACGCTACCGCGTTTCCCGCATCCCGCCTGATCTTTGCATACACATTCGCAACCAAATAACAAGGCAAAACCATAAGCTTACAGCACATGCTTTTGTTGGAATAGGTATTCCGCTTCGCTCCATGCTATAGGACTGCTTTCGCAGAATCTATAGGTATTGCGCTTCGCTCCATTCATAAGGACTGCTTTCGCAGAATCTATGGGAGTTCCGCTTCGCTTCACGTATAAGGACTGCCCGCGCTGAAGTGTGAACCAGTGATGGAACAATAACATATATATTTAAACAATATATGTACAGAAACACATTCATATATCCTGTATATCTGCTCTCTCTTCTGCTCTCGGGGTTAGGGCAGGCTCTGCACAAAAGATCAGTTTTAAGCCTTGTTTGAAAAAAAACAAGGCTTAAAATATTGATATTTTGAGTTATATATGAAAATAAACTGCACTGGGAAAGGGGAACTTCTCTTTTCTTTGGTAAGGCCGATGGCAAAGAATAGAGAAGCAGAAAAGAAAGCCATCTTTCACACATACCTGGCTAATAGGAATATATTATTTGATACTTTTCTTTTCATTTACCTACAAAAGAAAAGTAGCGGCAAAAGAAAACCAGCCCACCCGAGTCTACTCAAATTTAAGCAAAGTTAATCTCGTACTGCCATTACCTCTGGCAGCCACGGCGCACGAAAAGCCAACGCTGGGAAAATATCGTGCATAAAGGTCAGGTGCCCGTTGGGTTCATTCATTCAGTGGTGGTACTGAATGACCTGAAACCTTGACTCAGAATTTTTGCTTCGATTGACTTATGGCTAAAATTTAATTAGAACCGGCGGCAACGGGGTAAATGCGGCACAATTATCATGTTTAAGTTCACTGATCAGGAGCCTGACTTCTGGATCCAATTGAAAGGCGACAATGCAGGGAGGCCACTGCGCAAAGAAATCCCTAATAGCGTTGGGGTGAAAACAGATCCGGAACTGCTGATTCCGGATTTTTTATTTTATAGAAGAAATACAAAAAAGATTGGGTATAAAATATGTAAAATTTTTAAAGCAATGGAAAATTGAAGCCAAGTCAAATAATGTGGAAACACCTCGTAAGGCAAATGCGAGTACAGAATAGGCGTTCTAACTTATTATAAGTATTGCACAAATTGAAAGTAAACA
>JBBRYZ010000232.1:0-3749 GCA_038237165.1 Bacteroidales bacterium
GAAGTTGTAAAACCTTATTTGGTTGTGGAACAAATGCCCGAATTCCCCGGCGGAGATCAGACTATGCGTAAATTCCTACGCGATAATACCCGCTATCCTATGATGGCCAGGGAAAGCGGTATTACCGGCACCGTTTATGTTACGTTTATTGTAAGCACATCCGGTCAGATATCTGATGTGAAACTCTTACGTGGGATTGGAGGGGGGTGCGACGAAGAAGCAGTTCGGGTAGTTAAAACATTTCCTCGCTGGATTGCAGGAAGGCAAACAGGAAAGCCGGTTCCGGTTCAGTTTAACCTGCCGATTAAATTCTCACTCAATCAATAAGTTGATCAACAAAGCCGGTTATTTCCGAATATAATAAGTATCTGGATAATGAGAATTATTTTCAATTATGCAATGTCAGTCATTTACGTGGTGCTGGGCGTTTACCTCATAATTTGGGGTTGGGCCAGGCTCGATCCATTGCAAAATAAGGGACTTGGCATACTTTTGATCGCTTACGGCATTTTCAGAGCTTACAGGATATACTCCTCGGTGGCAGCCGAAAAAAGTGAGGATGAAGGAAACTAAAATATTAAGGATATAAAATCGTAAAAATGAAAACCTTGCTGATCCCGGCTTTGGCTGTTTTTCTGTTCTTTATATACGGTTGCAGCCAAAGTTCGAAAAAAGAAAAAAATACGGATACTCCCACTACAGGAGCAATCACCATAGCCGTAGATGAAACCTACAGCCCCGTTGTTGATGCTGTGCTTCCCGTATTTCATTCCATGTATAAGTTTGCTGATGTAAGTGCAAGGTATCTGCCCGAAGTTGATGCGCTAAATCTGCTTTTAAAGGACAGCGTAAGGCTTGCTATTGTTTCGCGCCCACTAACAGCTAAAGAAATGGACTTTTTCCATGCTAAAAAGTTTTTCCCGAAGATAATCCCTATAGCAATCGATGGAATTGCCGTACTTGTAAATCCTGCAAATCCTGATACCTTATTTTCGGTGGAAACGATTCGAAAAATTATGCTGGGCGAAATTACAAACTGGAAACAGTTGAATGCTAAATCATCGCTCGGAAAAATAAAAGTTATATTTGATAACCCCAAATCGAGTATTGTGCGCTTTATTGTCGATTCCATTACCAAATCGGGTAATCTCAGCAGTCAGCTTTCATCCATGCAAAGTAACCTTGATGTGGTTGATTTCATCTCGAAAAACCCCGAAGCCATTGGATTGATTGGTGTGAGTTGGGTTAGTAACCGCAACGACCCTAAGAGTTTATCGTTTTTAAATAAAATTAAAGTGGCAGGAATTTCAGTCACAGAACCGGCAATATCCGAAAACTCGTATCAGCCATTTCAGGCTTATATTGCAACCGGCAAATATCCGTTTACACGGTTTTTATACGCTGTTCTTTCTGAACCTCGTCCGGGACTTGGCACAGGTTTTGCTACATTCCTGGCCAGCGACAAAGGGCAACGTATTATTCAGAAAACCGGTATTTTGCCTTATACTTTACCTGTGCGATTAGTTCATATAGTTGAGGAATAGTTAACTTCGCGGAATCCTTAAGGAAATCATAAACCAGTAGTTATTAAGATTCAGATAAATGTTGAGGAAGATATCAGAAAAAGCAGAAGTGAATTTCCATACCTTATTGTTGATCACCGCTTTTACGCTTACACAGTTGGTTTCAGTTGCACAAGTTGAAAGCAAGGCTGCCCGCTATCTCGAGATGGAGCAGTATAATCAAGCTAAAACAGCTTATTTTTCGGATCTGAAAACGGTGGAAAATGCATTGGATTGGTACTATTTGGGAAAGATCTATTCAATTCAGCATAACCAGGATTCTGCACGGTATTGTTTCAATAAAGCTACTGAAAAAGATCCTAAAAGCACATTGATCCTCGTTGGCCAGGCAATTAACGAAAATATGGCTGGCAATAATTCGCAGGCTCTTCTCACACTCGATAAATCTCAGAAGATTGCAATCTCATCCAAAGATATCAATGCCATGTCCGAAATAGCCGAAGCACGTTATAATGCCGGCGATTCTGTTAAATGGCCGATAACGCTTGACCTTGCATCAGGTATGGATAAAAAAAATCCACAACCGTATATTACCGGCGGAAATATCTACACAGCATCGGGCGATAAATCCAATCGCCCGCAGTATTACGGACTTGCCACCGGAAGGTATCACCAGGCTTTGTATCTGGAGCCAGATAATATCGAAGCGCTAAGCAGGCTGGCCGATATCAATATCAAAATTCTGAATTATGACGACGCGGAAACCATGCTTACCAAAGTGCTGGCAAAGGATCCGACTTATATTCCTGCATTGAAAAGCATGGGCGAGCTTCTTTATACACTTGGGCGCTATCGCGAAGCAAGCACGTATTACGGACAATATATGCGTTTGTCCGAAACGAACGAAAAGGATATAATGCGCTATATTAACATATTGTACTTCAACAAGGAATATGCTCTTGCAGCTGATTACATTAACAAAGCATTGAAGATAGACCCATTAAATCCTGTAATGCTCCGGTTGAAAGGATATACCGCCTATGAATTGGATCAGGATCAGGAAGGGCTTGATGCGATGAAGAAATTTTTCGAAGTACGATCAGTTGTTGATACCAGCAAAGTGATAGCTTCCGATTACGAATATTATGGAAAATTACTTGCCAGGGAAGGCTACGACTCACTTGCCCTTTTCAACCTCTCAAAAGCGCTGGAGATGGATTCGGAAAAATCGGATTTGCTTGAGGATATTGCTAAATTGTATGAGAAACAAAAAAAGTACACTGAAGCAATTCTGAGTTTTGAGAAATTGATCAAGGCCAAAAATGAAAATGTCTCTTCGCTGGTATATTTCAGCTTGGGCAAGGATTTACTGCTAATGTCTGACGATTCGAAAACAGCTGCTGATTCGCTTCTGCGAAAGGATTACCTGGTGAAAGCAAGCTCGGCATTCGGTAAAGTTGCTGATATGTCGCCTGCTTCCTATCTGGGTTTTCAGTGGCGTGCCCGTGCCCAGGCTGCACTTGATCCGGAAACCACGCTAGGATTGGCCAAAGATGATTACGAAAAAACGCTGTCCATTCTCGAAAGTAAGGACGACACTAAAAAGTATGCAACTGACTTAACAGAGGCATACCGCTATCTGGGTTATTTTTATTATCTGAAATACGACGGAATAAAAAAATCAGGTGATCTTGCTGTTAAGGAACAGGTTAAATCTAAATCCCTGGCCTACTGGCAGAAAGTAATAGCTATTGATCCTTCAAATGAGGTTGCAAAACAGGCAATTGGAGCTTTGAAATAATAGGAGTATTCTTAATCGAATGTAAGTTCTGACTTTGATTTTAGGTGAGTTTGTTGATGTGTATGCTCCGGTAGGAGTGACTTGACTTGAAATTTAATCACTTTTAGGTAACTTTTATTTAGACCTCATTTAAATCAAATTCTTTTGTCCCTTTAGGAACAATATATAGATAGAAAATTGAATGGTGAATTATTAAAGTGCCGTTAGGTACGATATTATTCGTATTAAAATCAACATCTTCCGTGTATGCATCTATATTCCTCCAGCGGGGTTTTGCCTGGATTAATTATATTTCGTCCCTGACGGGACATACACAACTTTGTTTTGATTTTTCTACCCATATATCGTCCCTACGGGACTGGGTTATTTAGCTTGACTGCCGGTTTATCTATCTTTACTTAATCTCTCTTTAGTCCTGATTGAAA
>JBBRYZ010000233.1:0-3619 GCA_038237165.1 Bacteroidales bacterium
AACTGATAAAGCTGAAATACATTCTACCTGGCTATTATCAGTGAACTGAAAAGTTATTTTTTTCAACGTCAGAGGGCTTGCCCCTTCAGCCAGATTGAGTCGCAGAAGCACAAGTTCATTCCCCGGTTTATCTAAAAACAATGGATCATGCCTTAACGTAATCCCGCTGGAGGTTATTTGGCTAATGCCGGATTGAGTCTCTTTTTCACATTGCGATGCTACAGAGATCAGAACTATGGGTATTACCAGCAATTTAATGGATTTAAAAAACCAGTTGGCCGAAAAAACGTGAAGTCGGACTTTAGCTATCGAATGGAATGTAGACATAGGAATAAGTGTGTTTTAAAGTCAAAATTTCCTCCAAAAAACAAATGTACTGATTGGCTGAATAAACACACTCAGCCAGGATTAATAGAAATGCAGTTGGTAAGTCTCAGTTCAGAACCAAATAGCTGGCTGCATGATATGAAATCACATTTATACAGACAAGCTAAGGCCTATTATAGTGAGATTGGACTATAATTTTTAAAAGAAAGATTAACCGGTAAGGGGCATGTTTCTGTTATATTCAACCTGCCTCGTTTGTAGGGTGTTACTTATTGTTGAGCCTCTTTTCACACTAAAAATTAAGCCGCTAAAGTACAAGCCTGCCGGAAAATACCGGCAGACTTGTTCAACCAATCCAACCAACTCAACCATGAGTATTTTCAAGGAACTAATTATATCCGGGTGTCTGTAGTACTTTCGGGTCATTGTTGAGTACTGTTACATCAACTGGCCATAATACTTTGTATGCTTCAGTACCGGGATTAAGAACAGGAACTCCTTTGTCATAATTTGCTGCAGCTGAGAATACCAGCGATTTTCCCGATGCATCCTGCATCCTGACTAAATCGAACCAGCGTTTGTTTTCAAACACGAATTCTTTATCCTTTTCTGCAAGAATAGCTAATTCGTTGGTTGCGAAATCGGAATTTACATATCCATATAGCGTTGCATCATAATTCGCTCCAAAGGCGCGTTTTCTGATTTCGTTGATATACTGAGCAGGATCGCCGCCTTTTTTGTTTTCAACTTCAGCAAGCATCAGCAATACATCAGCATATCGGTAAATGGCGATATCATCAATATATACTCTGTTGTTGGTTGAGTTTACGATACCCAGGTATTTCCTGAGAACAGTACCCGGATTAGTAAGGGAGCCTGCCGTAAGATCATAAAAATCGAAGAAAGTTGCATTGCGGCGGGTATCCAGAACATCAAAGCTTTGGAACAGTGCCCAGGTGTATTCGTTACGCAATATGCCGGTGTTTCTCAGGTTAAGGGTGTCGCCAATGAGCTTTTTGTTCGCATCATATTTTACCTTTATTAATTGAGCATCAGCATAAACGAAGTTAGCAACATTATTTTGTGCTTCGTTGTCATTGAAACGCAGTGTAAAAATGATTTCCTGATTTCCTTTATTCGAAAGAGGAACAGATGAAAATACATCAGCAAATTTTGGCATCAGGCTGAATTGGCCTTTAACTGATAAAAGAGCTGCTTCTGCTACAGCCAGGTCGCCGGCTGCGGGCGACTGATCGCCGGTTGTTACTTTTGCCGACCAAAGATAAACTTCCGCCTTCAACATGATTGTGGCATATTTCGACCATACCGATTTTTGTTCAGGAGTGGTAACATTAGTGCCGAAGAACTGTTCTGATTTTGTTATGTCAGCCTTGATTAAATCGAGTGTCTGCTTTGGTGTAGAACGTTCGGTATAAAGAGGCTGCGCGTTTGTTACCCCGTTTAGTACTTTGGTGTCTGTAATCAGAGGAACACCGCCATATGTACGATACAGCCAGAAATAATAGAATGATCTAATTCCGTATAACTGACCCAGGTAAAAGTTGCGACTGTCAGCCGATAAAAATGGACACTCGTTTTCAACTTTTTGTATGGCAAGGTTAACATTCAACATATTAGGATTGTAGAGACCTCCCCAGTTGGTGATTCCGGTCTTATCCTTTGTAAAGGCATTGTCTTTAATAGGACTTGAATAATCGAGAGAGGTCGTTGCCGATGAGGTTCCGGTTTTCTGTAATCCTCCGCGGGCTTCACCCATCAACCAGAAGTTGACGCTGGAAGCACGCATCTGTGAATGGATACCATAAATAAACCCTTTCACCTGAGCTTCGTTGTTCCAGAAATTTACTCCACCATAATAATCAATTGGGGTGAGATCCAATTTTTTGCATGACATGGTTGCAAAAACCGCCATTACCGCAAGTATCAGATATTTTATTTTTTTCATTTTTTTCATTTTTATAATTGTTTCAACTTGAAATTTGATGGATTTCCTTTAGAATCTCAGGTTTAACCCAAAAACTACTGACCGGGGAAGTGAATAACCACCACCTATAGTTCCTCCTACTTCTGGTGAGTATAGTTTTGATTTTGTTAAATAGCCAAGGTTCTGACCAGAGACTGACAAATCAATTCCGGCAATTTTTGCGGCTTTTAGTATTTTTGAGTCAAAACTGTACATGAGTGTTATATCTCTGAAAGCAATGTAGCTGGCATTGTAAACGAACATACTCGATTCGCGTGCATAATTGCGTTTGCCAAGTTGGTCAGCCCAGAGATAATGAGGGTATGCAGCATTTGGATTAGCAGGAGTCCATGTGTCTTTGGTAATTTCAAGTGAACTGAAAGTACCTTGCATATCGCCTAAGAACCAGGGCATAATATTGTCAAGCTGTTGAAATCCCAGAGCAAAATCAGTGCGGGCGCTTAGTGTAATGCCTTTCCAGCTAACTTTTGTATTTATACCGCCCAAATATTTAGGAGTGGAGTTTCCAACCTTTTCCCTGTCCATATTATCAATTTTTCCATCTCCGTTAACATCTTTCCAGATAACATCCCCTGGTTGAATGGGATGACCGGCAGCCTTTTGTGCATCAGTTAGTGTTGCCCAGATGGTTGGCCCGTAAAGGGTTTTTCCACTACTTCCATTGTTACCTGAAGTAATATCAGTCAGATTGCCGGCAAGGGCAAGAACTTGTGCATCATCCTTATAAATGCCTTCTGCTATAAATGCATACATGTCACCCGGCGTTTGGCCTTCCTGGTAACCGCCTACATATATGATTTCACCGGTATTCGGGTCATATATCTGAGTAGCATTCTGTCGGTTATTGGGCAAACCGTTATCTGGCAGTTTCATGATCTTATTTTTGTTATAAGATATATTGCCGCCCAGTTCCCATTTCAAGTCGGAGTTATTGATTATTTTCGCAGTGAAGTCAAACTCAACACCGTTGTTCCTGAATTCGCCGTTATTGGATCGGATTGCAGTGATACCTGATGTGGACGGCAAAGGAATATCAGCATATTTATCGCTTGTGGTTCGGTCGTAATAGGTAATATTGGCATTTATCCGATTCTTAAGAAATCCGAAATCTAAACCTATTTCCATGGTTTTCGAACGCTCCCAGCGCAAAGTGGGGATTGGAATAGCACCAATGTTATAGCCTACTGAACTATTATACAGGCTTGTAACATAACTTCCCTGCAGATCGTAAGCGCCAATGCCTGACACGTTACCGTTTATACCATAACTGGCACGTAATTTTGCAAA
>JBBRYZ010000234.1:0-3582 GCA_038237165.1 Bacteroidales bacterium
ACGAAAGTATCAATGATCTACTACTCACTTATTTTTTTTCACCCTTTAAATCGAATGAATATTACAATCTTTTCCACGAATCGGATATTAAACTGAACGAGGTTTTTTCATATGTTTCGGATATTTTCGATAATCCGGAAGCACTTTTCGATCAATCGGAAAACATTGCCAGACATCTGTATGAGCAATCGGTTCACCCGAAAGTGAAAGGTGGCGAATTGTATGTTGCATATTTCCACGATTGCATTTTAGATGGCGAAACGATGGATGCCGTTGGTTTATTTAAGTCGGAAACCAAAGAAACTTTTCTAAAGGTTTACCCCAAAAACGATGGATATTCCATTGAAAGTGAAGCAGGGATAAATATCCATAAGTTGGACAAAGGATGTCTGATTTTCAATGCTGAGAAAGAAAAAGGATTCCTGGTTTCGGTGGTTGATAACCTGAATAAAGGTGGCGAAGCTCAGTATTGGATAGATCACTTTTTGCATGTTCAGCCGAGGAAAGATGAATATTATCAGACGAAAAACGTTCTGAATATGTGTAAGAGTTTTGTTGTCGAAAAATTTCCCGAGCAATTTGATGTGTCTAAGGCTGACCAGGCTGATATGCTTAATAAATCAGTGAAATTCTTCAAGGAAAATGATAATTTCGATTTGGATGATTACGCCAATGAAGTGATGCAGGCGCCGGATATGATCAGCAGTTTCAAATCTTACAAAACGGAATTTGAGGTTGAGCATGACCTAAAGCTGAGCGACAATTTCGATATATCAAATACCGCTGTCAAAAAGCAATCCAAGTTTTTCAAGAGTATTATCAAGCTGGATAAGAACTTCCATATTTATGTGCATGGCGATAGCCAGCAAATTGTAAAAGGATTCGACCAGGCAAGCGGAATGAATTATTATCAGTTGTTTTTTAAGGAGGAGAGTTGATGGGTTAGGTAAAAGGTTTAGTTAATAGGAAAATAGAAAAAGGGAAATAGGTAAATAGGTAAATAAGGAAATTTTTGATTCATTTTGAATATGGGTAACGGAGAAATACTGATCTATCAAAATGCTGATAACAACATCAAAATAGAAATAGATCATATAAAAACATAGTACGCCATGACAAAGCAAGATGCCATAAAAATATTTGAAGACAAAAAAGTCAGAACCCTTTGGGACAATGAAAAAGAGAAATGGTATTTCTCAATTATTGATGTAATTGAAATATTAACTGGAAGTCCTAATGCACGAAAGTATTGGAGTGTATTGAAAACAAGGCTAAAAAAAGAAGGAAGTCAGTTGGCTACAGATTGTAGTCAACTGAAAATGCAATCTAGTGATGGCAAATTTTATAAAACCGATGTTGCCGACACAGAACAGCTATTCAGACTTATACAATCCGTTCCATCGCCAAAAGCTGAACCTTTTAAACTTTGGCTGGCAAAAACAGCAAGCGAACGATTAGATGAAATGCAAGACCCCGAATTAACAATTGACCGGGCTTTAGAGCAATATTTGCATTTAGGCTATTCAGAGAATTGGATAAACCAACGCCTTAAAAGTATTGAAATACGCAAAGAACTAACGGATGAATGGAAAAAACGCGGGCTAAAAGAAGGACAGCAATTTGCTACACTAACCGATATTATTACCAATGCCTGGGCTGGCAAAACTACCAAAGAGTACAAGATATTGAAAGGCTTAAAAAAGGAAAACCTCCGCGACAATATGACTAATACCGAGCTTATCCTAAATATGCTTGCCGAAGCCTCTACAAAAGATATCTCACAAGCTGTAAATCCACAAGATTTTGAACAGAGTAAAATAGTAGCCAGACAAGGAGGAAACGTAGCCAATGTCGCCAGAAAAGAACTTGAAGCCAAAACGGGTAAAAAAGTAGTAACAGCTCTAAATGCAAAAGAGTTATTAAAAGTCAAGGGCGTTCCGGAAAAATTAAAACCAAAAAAATAAGTCTTGATATCGGTTGAAATTGAAGTTAAGATTGGTATCATCATTGAACAATCCTTATCAGTTCAAAGTTTACTTTGATTTTGTTGAATCAAAACATAATCTGTAAAACTAAAAGAGCCACCCTCCCATTCAGGGAAAGTGGCTCTCTTTTTTGTAACTATATTGAGCTTACAAACTCATCCTCAGCAAATTCAGTGCTCCGCCTGCTTTAAACCATTCTATCTGCATTTCATTATAGGTATGATTTACAGGAAAACGGTTCTGGGTTCCATCCGAATGATGCAAAACTATAACAAGTGATTTTCCTGGTGTAAATGTGGTTAGCCCGATAATATCAATGCGATCATCTTCACGAATCAATTCATAATCAGCTTTGTTGGCAAAAGTAAGCGCCAGCATTCCCTGTTTTTTCAGATTGGTTTCGTGGATACGGGCAAATGATTTTACTAATATGGCCCTTACTCCAAGATGACGTGGCTCCATGGCTGCATGCTCGCGTGAGGAACCTTCACCATAATTTTCGTCGCCGACAACGATAGAACCCAAACCAACTGCTTTGTAAGCCCTGGCCGTTCCCGGAACAGTATCATACTGCCCGTTTAACTGGTTTTTAATCAGGTTGGTTTTCTCTCCAAAATAATTCACTGCCCCGATCAGCATATTGTTCGAAATATTATCCAGGTGGCCGCGGAAACGCAACCATGGACCAGCCATCGAAATATGATCGGTGGTACATTTACCTTTGGCTTTGATAAGCAAAGGAAGTGCAAGCAAATCGGACCCTTTCCATGCTCCGAATGGTTCAAGAAGTTGAAGTCGTTCTGAATCCAGTTTTACCACAATATTGATTGGGGAACCATCGACAGGTGGTGCAAGGAAACCAGGATCTTTTACATCAAATCCTGCAACCGGCAGTTCAACACCCTTAGGTTCATCCAATTTAACTTTTTCCCCGTTTTCGTTTACCAGATAATCTGTTAATGGGTTAAAACAAAGATTGCCGGAAATAGCATAGGCAGTTACAATTTCGGGAGATGCTACAAAACTGTGTGTATTCGGATTGCCATCATTGCGTTTGGCAAAGTTGCGGTTAAAGGAAGTAATAATGGAATTGCGTCGTTCAGGATCATTAGTATGCCTTTTCCACTGACCAATACAAGGTCCACAGGCATTGGCCATAACAACGCCGCCTATCTTTTCAAAATCTCCGAGCAAACCATCGCGTTCAGTAGTATAACGAATAAGCTCCGAACCAGGAGTAACTACAAATTCCGCCTGCGTTTTCAGATTTTTGGCCGTCGCCTGCCTGGCAACCGAAGCGGCTCTGGTTATATCTTCGTACGACGAATTGGTACATGAACCGATCAAGCCGACTTCGAGTTTTTGTGGATAACCTTTTTCCTTAACCACTTTCACAAATTCCGAAATCGGGTAAGCGGCATCGGGTGTAAACGGTCCGTTTACAAAGGGTTCAAGCGTATTCAAATCGATTTCAATCACCTGATCGAAACATTTATCAGGTGAAATATAAACTTCTGCATCAGCTCGAAGATCATCTATAATTCCGTCAGCCAACTTTGCAATTTCAGCTCGTCCGGTTGCTTTGAGGTAATCACTC
>JBBRYZ010000235.1:0-3568 GCA_038237165.1 Bacteroidales bacterium
AACCTGCTACCGTATCGGAATCTGCTACCGTATCGGAACCTGCTACCGTAGAGATTCCGGCTATCGTATCGGAACCTGCTACCGTATCGGAACCTGCTACCGTATCGGAACCTGCTACCGTATCGGAACCTGCTACCGTATCGGAACCTGCTACCGTATCGGAATCTGCTACCGTATCGGAACCTGCTACCGTATCGGAACCTGCTACCGTATCGGAACCTGCTACCGTAGAGATTCCGGCTATCGTAGAGATTCCGGCTATCGTACCGGATCTCGCTATCGTAGAGTATCCCCGCTGCCTATTTCGTATTTTCGCACTTACCGATTTTAGCTTTCCTACTATTTTCGTCAGCTCATCTTCTTCGCATACCAGCAGCAAGTGCATATGGTCGCCGCAGATATTATATTCCAATATGTTCAGCTTGTCTGTTTTTGCTATATCAGCAATAGTTTCGGTAATTATTATTTCATCTTTTTCATCGAACCACACAAGGTCACCCATTACCACATGGTTATCGAACATACGTTGCGAATATCGCGAATTGTGGGTTGCCGTGGTAATATGCCAGGCTTTCTTTTCTTTTTCATGAAAAACAGCCGGAAATTCATTGTGCCAGTTAAATGCTTTGTCGCCAGCCACAGCCGGATCATCAATAAGTGAGTTGCCACATTTAATATTGTGGTTCAGTGTGGTGAGCTTACGGCCTCGTTGCGCGGTGCGCAGCCAAAGCGAAAGCTTGGCAATATCAACGCTTTCGTCGTTAATATCCACCCCAAAAATGTTTTTCTCAAGTATATGGTTGCTAATATCCTGAAAAACGATACTTGCGCCAAATAGCTGTGCATTCAGTTCGTCGATATAAGCATGTTCTGTCATTAAAAATTCGAGAGCCTGGTTTAAAAATGCACCACTGCCGCAGGCCGGATCGCAAATGGTAATATGAAGCAACCAATCGCGGTAAGTCTGCAAATTATCCGACAGGCTTTTGATGGTATCCTTTTTGCGGTTCTTTCGCCCTTTGGCATATTCCTCATCAATAATACCTAATGTGGCTTTCTTCTCGTCGCAAAGCTTGCCGACCGTATTATCAACAATGTACTTGGTAATGTATTTTGGAGTATAAAATACGCCGTCTTTTTTACGCTTGCTCTTACTTTTGTCAACCTGCTGTCCTTCAAGTTCAGCTGTAATATTTTCAATTTCGCTAAGGCTGTTTTCGAAAATATGCCCGAGGATATTTACATCCACCTCGCTCTGAAAATCGTAATTGGTAAGTTTCAATGTGTGCGGATACAGTATGTCGTCATCAATCACAATGTTATCCAGTACATCATCAGGCAGAAACAATCCACCGTTGTAAGCAAAAATATCGTCAGTCGTTGTCTTGCCTTTTCGGCCGGTGTTGATGTACCCGAAATACTGGTTAAAGATACTATACAGCGGTTTGAAGGCATCTTCGTCACGCAGCAGTTCCCATCGGTTTATAATCCTCGAAATGGAGTTTGGAGGCAACAAACCGCTGTCCTCAGCAAAAAATATAAACAAATACCGGTCAAGTAATTTCTGGGTTTTCTTAAATAACAGCAGGCGGTCGGCCTCCGGGCTGTTCTTTACCATATTATCCCACAAAGCGGTGCGGAAAGCGGAATAATCCTTATACAGTTGTTTGGTAATTTTATCTTCTTCCAGTAAACTATCCTCTTTAACTTTAAGAGGAATTCCTTTCAATAGGTTTTCGGCACCCAGGCACAGCCAAAGCACCTGGAATTCTTCTTCGGTTAATGTAAAAAGGTTAAATTCCAGATGTTCGACCGAATGATGAATAAAGAATCGGAGTTTTTCGAAATTAGATGTAATTACATAAATACAGCCGGTTTGATTATTCTTATAGTTAAAAGCCTGGACGTTAATACGATCAAGATCTTTGGTATCGGGTCCTTTAAGTTCAATTACACCCAAAGCCTTACCTCCCAGCAGAATGGCACCATCCGCTTTTTTAGCACCTTTTTCATTTTTTAATTCCGAAGTAAGGTTGTAGTTTGGCGAAGGATTTAATTTGTATCCAAGCACATTTACAAATAATTCACGCAAAAAGCCTTCCTGGAATTGCTCTTCCTTGGCGTCTCTGATATTTTGCTGTATTTCCGGATTATGAAAATACGCTTCAAACTTCATGAATGCATCTTTCATTGCATCCGTATCCTGCGCCTTCAGGTGTTTATTAAGTACTGAATTTTGAAAAAACTTCATCGGTATAGGTAATTCTTTTTATAAATTTTTGATAGCGATTTGCTTAACATCAACAAATATAGGATACTTCTTGATTTCTATTCAAAAGAAACAATACTTTACTTTGAGGGGTTTGCATTTTCAAGGATTTTAAATTTATAATCCTGTCTTTAAGAAGCCACAAATTGCAGTTATTATTCAGGACTTTTCGATTTAACAAAAGCAATGGGCAATAAGGCCAATTTGGTTTATTTCACATTTTATTTACCCAATAGCCACAAAGTCCGTTCTTCGCAGCAACATTACTGATAAATACTTTACCTTTGAATAGATATATAAAAATTTCACACAATGCCAACAGAACCCCAACAAGTAATAGCCGACACAGACGAACAATATGTGTTTGACCTTTGCGATAAAGTTTTAGGCATTTCTTCTTCACGTATAGCCAGGTTTCACTTCCCAGTCAACTGCTATTATGAAGATTATAAACTTTTTGTTGTGTATTGTGAAAAGCCAACTATTAATACGGAAATCTTTTTAAAGAAATACAATATCCAACCCGTTGAAATATGTTTCTCCGACTTTAGCTGCGGCAAACAAAATATGATTATTCGCGACCCAGCATCTGATATTAAAGTTGTAAGGCGAAAATTAACAATGCTTTCCTAAAAAAATAAACTCACACTTTTAAAATGTGTGAATCATGTAATTTATTCCAACAATCATGTAATAAATCCGTATGTTATCGTGCTTACTTTTGTGGCACAAAGACTCTTACAGATAAAGTTAAACACAAGTTCAAAGCAACGTTCAGAAGAAAAAATTTAGTTTAGTGGGATTTCAGGATATGTCAGGTTGGCGCAATGGGCACCAAGAACACCGTGATTTTCCAACCTTCTCACTGTGACCAACGAATTGGTAGGCGAGTTTGTAGCCCATTTAGTTTGAAGTTACCACTAAACAAATTTATTCCAGGAGTTAATGCTATTTCAATCAAAAAACAATTTTTTAACTCATAACAAAATGAAGACATCCGCATCCGCACCCATTAACAGCAACATAACTTCAGGAGAAAATAAATCTTTCTGGATATCATCAACGCAGCCAATTGTTTTTGAAAAACTCCGGCACAATATTGAAACCGATATTTTGATTGTAGGTGGAGGTATTGCAGGATTAACAACTGCCTACTGTTTATTAAAAGCCGGACGCAAAATAATTTTAGTTGAAGACGGATACATCGGCAGTGGCGAAACTGGACGCACCACAGCACACATCACATGCGCATTAGACGACCGTTATTTTGAACTCGAAAAAATATTCGGAAAAGAAAAA
>JBBRYZ010000236.1:0-3527 GCA_038237165.1 Bacteroidales bacterium
AATTGATACCCTTCCCGGGGATCAAAAGTATTACCTTTGCGGCAGTGCCGAAATGGTGGTTGAATGTCGGGAGATTCTACTCAATAAAGGAATTGCATTCAGCCACATAGTAGCCGAAATATATTTCTGAAAATAAATGATATTAACCGGTTTGTCTGTACAAAAGGAACAACTGCTCGGGAAGACCCTTGTAGATCTGAAAATTATTGCCGGTAAACTTGGCCTTCAGGCTTTTGTTGCTGCCCAGCTTGCCTATTGGCTTTATAAAACGAATATTCAGTCGTACGACGAAATGACGAATATTTCGAAGAAAGTACGATTGCTTTTGGCTGAACATTACGATTTGGGTGTTGTGGCTTCGGTGAAAGTTCAGGAATCGACAGACGGAACCAAAAAGTATCTTTTCCCCGTCAGCAGCCATAAATTTATCGAAACTGCTTTTATTCCTGAAGAAAGACGCAATACATTATGTGTTTCATCGCAGGTTGGATGCAAAATGGGTTGCCTGTTTTGTGCCACAGGCCGCCAGGGTTTCCAGGCACAGCTTTCGGCCGGACAGATTATTAACCAGCTGCGAAGCCTTCCCGAACGGGAGCAGATCAGTAACATCGTTTTTATGGGTATGGGCGAGCCTTTCGATAATGCCGAAGAGGTGATGAAAGCCCAGGAAATACTTACCGCGGATTATGGTTTTGAACTGAGTGCGCGCAGAATAACGGTATCAACCATTGGAATTGTGCCGGCTATGGAAATATTTCTGCGCGACAGCAAATGCAACCTGGCCGTGAGTGTTCATTCTCCTTTTGATGAGGAACGCCGTCGGCTGATGCCTATTCAGCATGTATATCCGATAAAGGATGTAATTGATGCAATTAACCGTGCCGACCTTGGTAAGTACAGGCGGGTATCAATTGAGTATATTGTATTTGGAGAACTGAATGATACGCAGAAGCATGTAAAAGAGCTGGCACGATTACTTAACAAAACACGTTGCCGGATCAATCTTATCCGTTTTCATCCGGTGCCTAATGTGCCACTTCCGCCTACCAATGAGGAAAGGCTTCTCGAATTTCAACGTGCTCTTAATGATAAAGGAATTGTTACTACAATAAGGGCTTCTCGTGGACTCGATATTGATGCTGCCTGCGGTCTTCTTTCGACTAAAGCCCTGGTGCAGAGTGAAAATACAGATTTTTAATTACTGATGTATTTCATAATGAAATACTTGTTACTTTTGTCCGACTTTGTAATTGTGCTCCCTGATGATCGTTAATCGTACGATATTATTGGTCGAAGATTCTGATTCTGACCGTCTTCTGTTTTCAAAATATATTAAGCAAATGGGTTATGACTGTTCCTGCATGGAAAATGCGGATAAGTTGATTGCCCTGCTTGACACCATCGAACCCAGCATTATTCTGATGGATATTGAAATGCCAGGTACTAACGGTCTGGACGCAGCAGTAATAATCAGGAAACAGCAGGATTCAATCAAGGAAAAGCATATCATTATTGCCCTGACAGCTCATAATGATGAAGATATTATGAACATTGTGGCGACCGCGGGATTCGATGATTATTTGCAGAAGCCAATAACCAGAAGGGAACTGAAGACGAAACTATCACTGTATTTGAAAAGTGATTCAGAAATCTGTTTATCAGAAAATGATTTACACTGCGAAAACTGCACACCTAAAGGCAAACTTTATTCGCTCGAAATGTTTGATGCCGACGACCCGGAATTTGTTCAGTCTATCGTTGAAATGTTTGTTTCAAATACACCGGGTTCCATAGCCACTATCAGGAAAGCCTGCGAAATGAATGAGATGGAAACCGTTAGACAACAGGCACATAAGCTTAAACCTCATTTTTCATTTTTTGGCTCAGCCGGTTTACAGCAGACTTTCCAGTTGATTGAAGATATGGCGAAGGAAAATGCTGATGATGAAAAGCTTTATGAACTTATAAAGTGTGCCGAGAAAAACATCATCCTTATGGTTGATCAGATGAGAGCGGATTTGCTTTAGTAGAATATTTGCTCAATGCGCCCCGATCTGAATATATTTCAAGTCGCTTGTTTCCCCTCTCTTTCTATCAGTCTCATTAATTTATCATATTCTGATATTGAGGTTTATTGGTAATAATTCCCGATCCCTATATTGCATTAATGAAAAACCTTACCGAAGGGCACAGCGGAAGTCTTATTTTTAAGTTTGCTATGCCTATGCTTATTGGCAATGTGTTTCAACAGTTATACAATATTGTTGACAGCATTGTGGTAGGCCGGTATGTGGGTAAAGAAGCGCTTGCGGCTGTAGGTGCATCGTTTCCGCTCATTTTCATGCTTATTTCCTTTGTTGTTGGCGTTGCCATGGGTACCACCATTATTATTTCGCAGTATTTCGGGGCGAGTGATATGAAAATGGTTAAGCGGTCAATCGATACCATGTATATTTTTCTTTTCGTCGCGTCTATCATTGTAACTATACTGGGGATTGCGCTTAGCGGACCTATTTTCAGGTTGATTAATCTGCCTGAAGATGTTATGCCCCAGGCAATTGAATATTTTAATGTTTACCTTTTCGGGATGATTTTCTTTTTCGGGTTCAACGGTATAAGTTCAGTTTTACGCGGCCTGGGTGATTCGAAAACACCCTTGTATTTTCTTATTATTTCAACCATTATGAATGTGGCTCTTGATCTGCTGTTCGTGGCGGTTTTCAAGTGGGGTGTAGCAGGTGCGGCCTGGGCAACTGTAATATCACAGGCAGGCGCTTTTGTAACAGCCATCATTTATCTTAACCGTACGCACGAAGTGGTTAAACTCAACAGTTTGAAAATGGTATTCGACAGGGCTATTTTTAAAAAGAGCCTTATAATCGGACTACCAACCGGCCTGCAGCAGACATTTGTTTCACTGGGGATGCTGGCTATTACGCGCATTGTTAATGGTTTTGGAACTGACGTTTTGGCAGCCTACAGTGCCGCCGGTCGTTTAGATTCAATTGCAGGATTGCCAGCTATGAATTTTGGTGCGGCACTTTCAACTTTTGTTGGACAGAACCTGGGGGCAAACAAACCCGAAAGGGTGAAGCAGGGCTTAAAGGCAACCTTTATGATGTCGGGGGCATTGGCTTTTTTCACCAGCCTGTTTGTAATTATATTCCGCAATCAGCTTATCCATCTTTTTACCGATGATGCCTCAGTAATTGCCATTGGTGCTCAGTATCTGGTGATTGTAAGTTCATTCTATATCTTTTTTTCAACCATGTTCGTAATCGGAGGAGTAATGCGCGGTGCAGGCGATACAATTATCCCGATGTTTATTTCGTTGTTTGCACTATGGGCTGTGCGCATACCCGCTGCATGGATACTTTCGCGTTATTTCGGGGTAAATGGTATCTGGTGGTCCATCCCTGTGGCATGGTTTATTGGCATGACTCTTTCCTATCTTTACTATTTAAAAGGAAACTGGAAAAAGAAGGTGGTGGTAAAACCCAGGATTATTTTATCAGATGAAGTGATGA
>JBBRYZ010000237.1:0-3525 GCA_038237165.1 Bacteroidales bacterium
CCTTGTCTCCATTTCCCCTTGTCTACAATTCCCCTTGTCTCCCTGTCCCCTTGTCCTATTTCCCCTAGTCACCTTGTCCCACTCCCAATCCCAAAACCTCAAATCCCTCCCCTCCCATGGCCCGCGTATCAAAACTTGAACCCGCTTATGAAAAAGCAGATGCGTTTATTGGTATTGCAACAAATTTACCTGTAATTAATTTGGTTCATTATATCAACCGGCAAACGCTGCTTAACCTGATAAGGGAAGATGATCTGCCCGTGTATTCCGAGAAAACTGACACTCTGAATTATTTTAAGTTTTTTCATTATAACGATGACGATTACAGGAGCGATTTCTGCCTGCTGTCCAATTTCAATGAAGGAATAAACCTGCTGCCCACGCATAAACAATTCGGTTTTTTTCTGGTTGTACATGGAGCAATTCCTGATGAAAAGGTAAAGCAACTAATAGCACAGGTAAAATCAATTGCCGGGATTCAGCTGGCTGCAAGTATGGATCAGGGACCCATTAAAACGCTGGCACCGATTATGCAGGATCTGGAGCTGCATCTCACCGAACTGAAAAAGAATAAAACTGAAAAAAGTAAACGTTTTATGCCTCCGGCCGAAGATCAATGAAAGGAAAGATACTTGTAACCATACAGTTTTCATGCCTGGCATTGCTGGCTGTTTTTACTAATTGGCTGATTCTTCCCTGGTGGAGTTTCGTGCTGCTGGCAATTACCGGATTCCTGGCATTATGGGCAATGGCAGCAATGAAGCTGGGCAATTTCAATGTAGTTCCTACACCTGTTAAAAATGGGGTTTTGATTTCGCGCGGCCCTTATAAAATGATCCGCCATCCGATGTACACTTCAATTTTTATAGCTTCGCTAGCCTTGACAGCCGGGCAATTCGATTATATAAAACTGGGTATAAGCCTTGCACTGGTAGCAGGGCTGGTTGTAAAAATGCTTTACGAGGAAGATTTGCTTTGCAATCACTATCAGAGCTACGCGGAATATATGACGAAAACGAAAAGAGTTATTCCGTTTGTTTGGTGATTGTTAATGTTACAGGGTTACAGGGTTACAGAGCTGCCGGTCGCTGAACGAAGTCGAAGCGCAGGGTTTCAGCACTTCGACTATGCTAAATGTGACAAGATTTAGGTTCCTTGTTTCAAGGTTACAGCACTTCGACTACGCTCAGTGTGACAAGAGTTAGGGTTACAGATACCGAAATCATAATTCCGAAATCCGAAATTCTCCTTGTCTCCCCTTCTCCTTGTCTCCGTGTCTCCCCTTCCCCCACTCTCCCCTTCCCAATTACCCGGCCGACTCAAACTGCTTAAGAAACCGCAGGTCATTTTCGCTGAACATCCGCAGATCTTTCACCTGGAATTTAAGGTTGGTAATGCGCTCAATACCCATTCCGAACGCATAGCCGGAATACTCCTTGCTGTCGATTCCGCAGTTTTCGAGAACAGCTGGATCGACCATTCCGCAACCCAGTATTTCGACCCAGCCGGTATATTTGCAGAAACCACAGCCTTTACCTCCGCATAGATTGCAGGAGATGTCCATCTCGGCCGAAGGCTCGGTAAAAGGGAAATAGGACGGACGCAGCCTGATTTGCGTATCAGGAGCAAACATTTCGCGTGAAAAATACAATAAGGTTTGTTTCAGATCGGCAAAAGAAACATTGCGATCGATATAAAGCCCTTCAATCTGGTGAAAGAAACAATGTGCACGGGCCGAAATAGCCTCGTTGCGGAAAACGCGTCCCGGGAAAATAGCACGGATAGGCGGTTTTGTGTTTTCCATCACACGTATCTGAACGCTTGAAGTATGTGTGCGTAAAGCAATATCTGGGTCTTTTTCGATAAAGAAAGTATCCTGCATATCGCGGGCGGGATGCTCCGGCGGAAAATTAAGCGCCGAAAAATTATGCCAGTCGTCTTCAATTTCAGGACCTTCGTTAACTGTAAATCCAAGACGTGAGAATATACTTATCATTTCGTTGCGTACGATGGACAAAGGATGCCTTGTGCCTGATTCGCGAAAATTGGCAGGCTTTGAAAGATCATCTTCAAGTGTGGTCCCCGAAACCTGGCTTTCAAAAGATTCCTTCAGCAGGATTATCCTATCCTGAGCTTCATTTTTCAAAACGTTAAGAAGCTGGCCCACATCACGTTTCTGATCGCCAGGTAATTCCTTAAAAGCATCAAACAAATCCTGTAAAAGCCCTTTACGACCCAGGAAACGGATACGGAACTGCTCAAGTTGTTCTATACTTTCGGCATTAAATTGCTTTACTTCTTCGAGTAACTGATTGATCTTGTCCTTCATACGTTGTCAAATATTTATTCAGTACTTTAAAGTACCGCTTTGCAAAGGTCGGAAAAAGTTTTTAGTATTGGAAACTGAGTTATGCCAGGCGAACTCTTCCAGAGTTTAAAACTCTGGAAGAGTTTACGCCCTATAGACAAAACATGAATTCAACCCGTGATTCGCATGAGTTATCATCTGTTATAACTATCTGTAATTTCAGAGGAACGAAATACTTAAAATATGTTTGACTATAAACACTTTCGGACAAGATTAATCTGTATTTGAAAAGAATTGATATTTAATCATATACATTGGAACACAATTAGCGTATAGCGGGATTTTATAAAAAATGTGAACTTTGGCGCTTCAGCAGCGTTTTAGCCTAAATTTGCCATCCAATAAAAATGATCCTTTTTTAAGATTTACCAGATAAATAAGATAAATTTAAAGTGAAACACTTCCTTAACTCAAACCTGGCAAAAGTTGAAGAATATTAAGAGTGAAAGTGAGTTTTAAATGATTACAAACTCTTAAATTCAGGGAAGCGTTGGGCTCTTTTAACAGCTGGTAAAGCTGCACTTTGTTTCTCACTTTTGTTAATTCCCTTTTTCTCCAGTTCCTTTAAAAAGTCATTTTTAACATCACAGCCGTCGCAGCCGCCACAATGGCCCGACTCTTTTGCCTTGAGGCTTTTTACAACCGAATACACGGCATAGCCTAGGGCTGCGGCAATAATGATCAGAACTATTGTTATCTGTGACATGATTTGTTTGCGTTGAAGATTAACCTAAGAAACTTCCGATCTGGTAAGTAAGAAAAGCAACTACCCAGGCAATTGCGGTGGTATAAGTGAGAGTAAACAGTGCCCATTTCCAGTTCGATTCTTTTTTAATAGCCGCTATTACAGCTACGCACGGGAAATATATGAGTATGAAAAGCATAAAACCGAAAGCAACCAGCGGTGTGAAAACCGTTTGACCTTTCATCTCTCCTGAGGTATGTTTCTGGAGGATCAGGTTCTTTTTCAGGTTATTGGATTTTCCATCCGATTTAATATTAGCCTGGTACAAAATACCCATGGTGCTTACAACTATTTCCTTCGCAGCTAAGCCGGTAAGAATGCTTACGCCCATTTTCCAATCGTAGCCCAATGGTGCAATTACCGGCTCTATGGCATGGCCGAGTTGCCCGATATACGATTTCTCCTGCCGCTC
>JBBRYZ010000238.1:0-3434 GCA_038237165.1 Bacteroidales bacterium
GAACATCGGATTCAAATCCGCCTGAGGCGGACACGAGTTCAACGGGGGGGAATAAATTTAAATTATGGCGAGGTAGCTCAGTTGGTTAGAGCGTCGGATTCATAACCCGAAGGTCACGAGTTCAAATCTCGTCCTCGCTACAAATAATAATCAGTAACTTACAGAATAATTAAGGCTCTCAGAAATGTTAGCCTTTTTTTGTGCATATTCTGGACACACAAATTGTGTCACCAGTTGCAGAAATGAAAACTATGCAGTCACAAATTGTGACCGCATCCCAAAATAAACGTAAAATTTATTTAACTCCTTATTCTTTTAAACACCGCTAACAAATCGGGTATTGACTGGAAACGATTCCTAAAGTTTGAAATTACATCTTGTAGGTCAAGGCATTAATATTCATTCCCGCTCCAACAGAGGCAAAAACCAATAAATCTCCTTCATCTATTTTATGAGGCTCCAGCTTGTTTTTAAGGATAAGATCCAATAAAGTTGGCAAGGTTGCTACGGATGTGTTTCCCAGGAATGCAATGGTCATTGGCATCACATTTTCAGGAATATCTGTTATATTACACAAAGTATAGAGCCGTCTCAAAATAGCATCGTCCATCTTTCCGTTTGCCTGGTGTATCAGCACCTTACTGATTTGGCTGAGTTGAATGTTGCTTTTATCCAGACAGTCTTTTATCGCTTGTGGAACTGTTTCGAGCGCATATTGATATAATTTTCTTCCGTTCATCTTTAAAAACAGGTCATTTTTGTTTTTAATTTCCGGATTGAATGATTTGGCCATATGCAACATCTTCGACTGCGTAAATGTATCCGACCGGGTTTTATGAGCAAGAATCCCAATGGGACTTTCACTTGTTTTTGCTTCCAGAATTACTGCGCCTGCTCCGTCGGCATATAACATGCAGTCTCTATCGTGCGGATCCGAAATACGCGACAAGGCCTCGGCACCGATAACCAGAATTTTTTTGGCATCACCCGATTTTATATAATAATCCGATTGAATAACTGCCTGCAACCAGCCCGGACAGCCAAAGGTTATGTCGTAGGCAATTGTGTTGGGATTTTGTATTTCTAATTTGTGCTTCACCCTCGATGCCAGACTGGGTACAATATCCGATCTTTTATTGTCCTGTTGTACATCGCCAAAGTTATGAGCAACAATGATATAATCCAATTCTTCTTTATCAATTGCTGCCGATTTTATTGCTTCAACAGCAGCAAAAAATGCAATATCCGAAGTTACCTTCTGGTCCGAAATATAATGTCTTTCGGCTATGGTTGTAATTTCCAGAAATTTATCAATAATTTCCTGGTTTGATTTATCAAGTTTCTTTCCATCGTTGTCATAAAATTCTGTGGCAAGGAAATGCTCATTTTTTACCAGTTTCGAAGGAATATAACTTCCGG
This sequence comes from Bacteroidales bacterium, assembly GCA_038237165.1. GTDB lineage: Bacteria > Bacteroidota > Bacteroidia > Bacteroidales > UBA4417 > UBA4417. Next base: position 1,420 of record JBBRYZ010000238.1, read on the forward strand.
TTCCTGTTATTATGCTGTAAATAATGCTGCTCATTTTTAAAATTCACTTAAGGTTTAACATACAATCAATTCAGAAAACAAATGTGTCTCCTTGATCTTGGGAATAAAATGTAGGAATTTTAAAACTGTGTTTTTCATCCTCACTCTCGTGCTATAAAATTACTAACTATTCTGCAAAAGAGCACTATCTATTCCCAAATATTACGTTTATATGCATTCACAAAAAAACCGGCCTGAACCGGATTTTAATGCTCTGTTCTGTTTTTTAGATTTAATTAACCTGTTTCTTTCTGCCCCATCGGATTAATACATCCTGTACATCTTTGAACCGGATAGGTTTCGATAAATAATCCACCATTCCTGCTTCCAGAAATCGTTCCCTGTCGCCAGGCATGGCATTAGCAGTTATTGCAATAATAAATGGCCTTACATCTTCAGGATATTTTTCAATGATTGCCTGTGTTGCTTCAAGTCCGTTCATAACCGGCATCTGCACATCCATCAGGATTATATCAAATGATTTGTGCTCCATAATTTCAAGAGCTTTGCGGCCATTTTCGACTGCGTCGATGGTATAACCCATTTTGCGCATCAGCGTTACAACCAGTTCCTGATTGGTGAAATTATCTTCTGCAAGCAAGATACTCAGTGGTAACTTATCCGAAAGCTTTTTATCAACACTATGATCTGCAACATTTTTTTTGCGGTTCCTGTTTTCTGACATTACTCCAAGCACAAGCTCAAAAAGGTCGGTAAGTTTAACAGGTTTCGAGAGTTGCGCATCGAAAAGTCCTTTTGGAAGATCATTAACTTTACCTACTGATGAAACCAGAATGAATGGCATATCACCTTTGAAAGGAATTTCCCGAATGGTTTGTGCCAGTTCAACACCATTTAATCCTGACGCCTGCATATCAAGTATTCCAAGATCAAAATATGAATCTTCGGTTTCAATGATCCGAAGCGCTTCTTTTGCAGTGGCAGCTGTGTAAGCTTTCATTCCCCATGCTTCGAACTGTACCGTAAATATCTGCCTTGATGTTTGATCGTTGTCTACAATAAGTACTTTGCTGCCTTTGAGTTCAGGAATTTGTCCGCGTATATAGAGTTTTGTCGTAGGTGTATCAGCTATTCTCAGTTTTGCTGTAAAGTAAAAGGTAGCCCCTTTACCGGGTGAACTTTCCGCCCAGATTTTTCCGCCCATAAGGCCAACCAGGTGGCGCGCAATGGCAAGTCCAAGTCCTGTGCCTCCATAACGGCGCGAAACAAAGGTTTCTCCCTGGGTAAATGCTTCGAAAATCAGCGATAATTTCTCTTTTTGAATTCCGATTCCACTGTCTTTCACCGAGAAAAGCAGTTCGCAATAATCCTTGGTTTGCGTTTGTTTTTCTACCGAAATAAATATTTCACCCTCGTCGGTGAACTTAATAGCATTATTGATCAGGTTTCCAAGAACTTGCCTTATCCTCTTCATATCTCCAATCAGGAAAGGAGGTGCCTCGGGTTGAAGCATATAGAGTAAATCTATTCCTTTTTCGATTGCTTTTATAGCATAAATGTCCAGCGCCTCTTCAACACATTTGCGGAGTTCAAATGAATTATCATCAAGTACAAGCTTGTCAGCTTCAATTTTCGAAAAATCGAGGATGTCATTGATGATCGACATCAGGTTATCAGCGCTGATCCGGAGAGTTTCGAGATAATTGTGTTGCTCGGGAGTAATTTTGGTGTCGAGAAGCAAGCTGGTCATACCCACAATTCCATTCATTGGAGTGCGTATTTCGTGACTCATCATCGACAGGAAGTCGGACTTGATGCGATTGGCTTTTTCAGCCTGCTGTTTTATTTCCTCTGCTTCCAGCTCAAGTTTTTCAAAATCTTTCTGTTTCAGCAAGTCAGTCTGAATCCTTGCGTTTTCAGATTTTAGCTGTTCAATCTCCTGTCGCAGTGAGTTTATATCATTCGAATCCAAATTCATATTGGTAAAGATTGTTAATAAATCAAGCAAATATAAC
>JBBRYZ010000239.1:0-3292 GCA_038237165.1 Bacteroidales bacterium
AAATCTTTCTGTTTCAGCAAGTCAGTCTGAATCCTTGCGTTTTCAGATTTTAGCTGTTCAATCTCCTGTCGCAGTGAGTTTATATCATTCGAATCCAAATTCATATTGGTAAAGATTGTTAATAAATCAAGCAAATATAACTATAAAATTTTGGTTTTGGTTTTTTTGATAAAATATTCTAATATGTGCAAGAATTGTAGTCTACTTTAGGGAATCATTATATTTTAATGTGATGGAAAAGTGAAGACATCAATATTGTTTTATGGATTAATTCAAAAATTGATTTAGTATCTATCTTTTTTTACTTTTTGCATGATCAAAAAGTAACAAAAAATCTAGGCTTAATTTAAATTTCACACAGATATACGACTCGGTAAGGCCCGCAATCCCGATAGCTATCGGGAAAGGCCTGATAGATTTTTCCATATCCATACAGCACATGAGGCTGGTGTTTTGCTACGCACATGCCCGCGCAGTTTACCTTCGTCAACATCTGTTGTGAAATTTCTATTATGCCGATCCCCATACCCTCAAAATCACCATAAAAGCCACATCGTTGTTCTGTAAAGTTGCCATAAGAGGAAGCTCACATAGAAGGGTCCGGCCTTATAAAAATGCGCCAGCGTTTCTTAGGCAGAGGTATGTGAAGGAGGCATGTGCGTAGCAATACACCAGCAAGACTAAATGTTATGAATTGTTCTGCTTTTTCATGCCTTGTATTGCGGGGAGATACCTTTGGCTTAGAAACGCCAGCATTATTATAAAGCCTAGACCTTTTGGTTCTTTTGTGTCATGACAAAAGAACAAGAAAAAACAAAAAAACCTTTAGGGAAACTTATGCTTTCTTTTCTCCAGCAAATCAAAATAATATCTAGTCAGCTATAGAGGCATAAAAAAACTGCTTCCGGTGAAGGAAGCAGTTTTGATTGTGATATTTTAAAGAAATTAAATTGGTCTTAACCGTTAATTTGTTAAAGCCTGTTTGTATTCCTTGATAATATCCTTAACGCCATCGGGCGAAACACGGCCGTATACTTTTTCGCCAACCATTACAACCGGTGCAAGTCCGCAGGCGCCAACGCAACGCAGGCAGCTGAGCGAAAATTTCCCATCAGGTGTGGTTTGTCCGACCGGTACATTCAGGATGCGTTTAAATTCATCAAGAACTTTTTCGGCACCTCGCACATAACAGGCAGTTCCCATACAAATACTGATGGGGAATTCGCCCTTTGGAATCATGGTGAAAAATGAATAGAATGTAACTACTCCGTAGACATGAGCTACTGAGCAATTCAGGTTTTTTGAGATAATTTCCTGTACTTCAGCCGGTAAGTAGCCTACCAGACTTTGTGTTTTATGAAGTACATTGATTAGCTCGCCCTTTTCATTGTTGAACTCTTTGCAGATACCTTCAATCTGTTGAATCTTCTGCTCGCTTATTTTTATATTTGCCATAACGATTTTTCTTTTAAACTATTTACCTGAAGATCCTTGATTATTCTGGTATTTCGGCTGGTTTACTCCTGTCGAAATAATGTGTATGGAGCAAATGATGGGCCTTATCGCTCATCGGTTTACCAAGGAATTCGGCATATAATTGTTGAATATAAGGATTTTCGTGAGATTTGCGTATTGATTTGCTTGTGTCTTCTGCGTAAATTGCTTTCTGACGGGCAAGTAGAATACTGGTATCTCCATGGTGTAACGGTTGTCCGCCACCACCGATGCATCCGCCCGGGCAAGCCATAATTTCGATGGCATGATACTGGCATTTACCATCCTTGATGTCCTGCAGAAGTTTGCGGGCATTTCCTAAGCCGTGTGCAATCCCAATTTTGATTGGAGTTCCATCAAAATCTACAGTTGCTTCCCTTATCCAATCCATTCCCCGAAGCTGTTTAAAATCAACTTTCTCAAGGGTTTTGCCGGTGAAAAGTTCATAAGCTGTACGTGCAGCTGCTTCAATAACTCCTCCGGTTGTTCCAAATATTACACCCGCTCCGGTTGACTCACCCATCGGACGATCGAAATCCTGGTCATCTAAAGTATTGAAATTGATATTTGCCTGTTTGATCAGGTGAGCCAGTTCCCTTGTCGAAACTGCAAAGTCAACATCCGGATTGGCATTGGTTGCAAATTCATCACGCTGGCATTCGTATTTTTTAGCCAAACAAGGCATGATTGAAACTACTACCAGATTTTCGCGTTTTATTCCAAGTTTGTCGGCAAAATAGGTTTTAGCAATGGCTCCAAACATTTGCTGCGGCGAACGCGCTGTTGATGGAATATCGCTCATTTCAGGGAACTGGTGTTCGAAGAAATTAACCCAGGCCGGGCAACATGAAGTAAGCATCGGTAATTTTACGGTTTTGTCGCCATTCAAGTGGCGCGTTATGCGACCGAGTAACTCAGTGCCTTCTTCCATAATGGTTAAATCGGCGCCAAAATCAGTATCGAAAACATAATCGAATCCAAGATTACGCAAAGCAGTAACCATTTTACCGGTAACCCTTGTTCCTGCTTCCATTCCGAATTCTTCACCCAGAGCAACCCTTACGGCTGGCGCTGTTTGAACGATAACGGTTTTAGAAGGATCGGCTAATGCGCGTATTACCTGATTGGTATGATCTACTTCAGTTAAAGCGCCTGTTGGGCAAACGGCTACACATTGTCCGCAGTAAGTACACACGCTGTGGTCCAGGTTCATTTCGAATGCAGGAGCAACAACAGACATAAATCCGCGGTTAACAGCCGAAAGTGCACCAACGGTTTGTACATCGTTACACATCATTTCGCAGCGACGACACATGATACATTTATCAACATCGCGGATGATAGCTGGTGAGGTATCTTCTTTATAATGTGATTGTTCGCCCTGGTATTCAATCTGGCGAATTCCCATATCCTGGGCCAGTGTCTGCAATTCGCAGCTCCCACTTTTTACACATACAAGGCAGTCCGTTGGGTGATCGCTGAGAATGAGTTCCAGAACCGTTTTGCGGCTATTGAGTACACGGATGTTATGTGTGTTAACTTCCATGCCTTCAACGCAATCGGTAGCACAGGCAGGAGCAAGATTACGACGACCTTTCACCTCGACTACACAAATACGGCAACCTGCCGGTTTGTTCGTGATATTGAAATCGTGCAGATGAAGGTAGCAAAGTGTCGGGATGTTTACCCCAACTGATTTTGCAGCGTCAAGTATGGTTGTCCCGGGGATACACTTAACTCTTTATTGTCTATTTTTATATTGATCATTTCCATGGTTTATTCCCCTTTCGTTACTTGA
>JBBRYZ010000240.1:0-3191 GCA_038237165.1 Bacteroidales bacterium
ATAAGATTCGTTCTATATTGAATGAGCTAGGAATTTTTGTTTCAGAAAGAAACATACAAGATGGTGAATATTTCACATGTAGAATTGAAATTGCAAATGATAATTTATTGGAGTACAATATCGGCACTAATGGTAAGGGAATAAGTATGGAATATGCATATGCCAGCGCATATGCAGAATTCATGGAAAGACTACAAAATTGAATATTCCGGACTAAAGTAGGCCACCATTCCGGAGCAAAGTAGGCCAGTCTTTCCGGAGTAAAACATGCCAAAATAATTTGACATGGCATTGCTCAAGAAAAGACTGGCTTATTTTTTCGAAAAGAATGTACTGACATTCCGGCAGAAAGTAGGCCATTTGATAGTGATGAAAGATGAGTTAGGTTTGGAGGATATAAATCTTCCAAAATGGCTAATAAAACAATCACTATGGTAAAACTACGCAGGATATTACAAATGAAGGAACAGGGGCTTTCCAATCGCAGGATAAAGAGCATGCTGAACCTGTCCAGGCAAACGGTTGATGATTATGTAAACCGCTTAAAGCTAACCGGTAAGAGCTACAAGGAGCTTCTTAAACTTGATGATGAATCGCTACAGATCTTAGCTATTCAGGAACAGGTTGTTTCGGTTATAAATGACAAGTATGCAGATTTGCAGAGCCGTTTGCCTGGTTTTGCAGAGGACTTGAAGAATCGGAAAACTACCCGGATTATCCTTTGGGAAGAGTATCAGCAAGAAGTATCCGACGGATATTCCCTTTCCCAGTTTTACGAACACCTGAGCCGGTATCTTGAAAGTCGTAAAGCAGTGATGCACTTTGAACATTCACCAGCTGAGTTAATGGAGTTTGATTTTGCGGGTGATCCAATTAACTACGTTAATCCACACACAGGAGAGATCATAAAATGCACAGTGCTGGTATGCCGCTTACCCTGTTCGGGATACACCTATATCGAAGCTTTGCATTCACAGCAGCGTCCAAATCTGATAGCAGCCCTGGGTAGGGCATTGCAGCATTTTGGCGGAGTTCCTTTTATGGTACGCACCGACAACATGAAGCAGGTTGTCAAAAAGTCAAATCGCTACGAGCCTTCGTTTGATGAATATGCCCAGCAATGGTCAGTGCATTACAACACCACACTCACCGCTACCCGGGTAGCCAAGCCACGCGATAAAGCAGGGGTTGAAAGCAGCGTAAACACTACGTATTATCGTATATATGCCCCTTTGCGCAACGAACACTTTCATTCTCTGGTGGAATTAAACAAAGCCATTTTCGAGAAGACAGAGAAGCTCAATCACGGTAAATACCAGGGCAGGGATTACAGCCGGTATGATAAGTTTATCAGCCTGGAGCAATCCCTATTGCGTCCTTTGCCTAATCATGCTTTCGTTCCCAAGTCAACCCGGTCAGCCAAAGTAGCCCGTAACTATCATGTGATGTTGGGAGAAGACAAGCATTTTTACAGCGTTCCATATCCAAATATCGGCAAGCAGGTAAGTCTGGTTTACGACACCCAAAACGTGGAGATCTACCTAAACCATCAGCGGATTGCATCCCATCAGCGCAACTATCAGAAAAATGGTTATACAACGTTAGCTGAACATATGCCACCCAATCACCAGCATTATCTGGCACAGAAAGGCTGGGATGAAGAACATTTTTTGAAAGAAGCCACCTCAATCGGAGAAAATACGGTGGCAGCCATCCGGGTCATTTTAAAACAAAAATCATTTGTTGAACAAACGTATCGCTCATGCATAGGTGTGCTTAGCTTAGCAAAGAAATATGGAAGCAACCGGCTCGAAGCCGCCTGCGCAAGGGCAGTATTCTATAATGCCAACATAACGTATGGCTCCCTACGCGCTATCCTTGAAAAAAGTTTAGACAAGCAAACCTTGCAAACTACACTGAACTTTAGTCTGCCTGAACATGACAACTTACGGGGAGCCGGAGCATTCGGATAAAACTCCCGGATACATCTTCTTCTCCGCTCCCCTTCATATCCCTGCCCACATGCCAACACAGATACGAAGGGGGCGGACAAGAAGGTTTGATATACTTCACAACAATATCCATTCGTAACACCTTAACCTTAAATCCAAATCATTATGATCAACACCAATGCAACATTAGAACAACTTGAACAACTCAGGTTAAATGGTATGGCACAAGCCTACCGGGGAGCCCTCGCACTTCCCTCGCACGAACAGCCCACTTCCCACGAACTCATTGCCCGACTGGTGGAAGCCGAAGGGCAAAACCGTACCGGACAACGCACTCAGATGTATCTGAAATTAAGTAAACTCCGCTATGATGCTGTCATAGAGCAGGTGCAATGTTCACCCACCCGCAACCTAACCCGTGATGAACTACTCCTGCTTTCGGATTGCAGTTTTATCCAGCGAAGCGAAAATATCCTGATTACCGGAGCCACCGGTTGCGGTAAAAGCTACTTGGCTTGTGCTCTGGGACGACAGGCTTGCTCCTTAGGATACAAAGTATATTACCTGGGAATGAATCGGTTTATCGAACGACTAATCCTTGCCCGACTTGATGGTTCCTACATAAAACTACTCAATCAATTAGAAAAAGTACCATTGATTATACTTGATGACTTCGGTTTAGCTCCATTGGATCACAACACTAAACTCACTTTATTACAATTACTCGAAGACCGATATGGAAAACGGTCAACCATCATCACATCACAACTTCCGGTAAAATCATGGTATCAGTATCTGGGTGAACCCACATTGGCCGATGCAATAATGGACAGAGTGTCAGGTGCAGCACATAGAATCGAGTTAAAAGGAGAATCGTTAAGAAAGAAAATGTAAGAAGAAAAAAACCTATTTTTGCTCACTCATCGTTCATTGCTTAGTGGCCTACTTTCGTCCGGAATCACTGGCCTAGTTTGTCCGGAATATTCATGTTCAATGAACTGTGTCAGTTGTACACAATTGATCAAATTAGTCTTTAGCTTGATTTAGGAAGATTAATAAAAGGAAAATGACTGCCCTTTTGAGAACAGCCTCTTAATTTAGGATAGCCGATTGTGCTTTTCAACTGACAGGTGATATCTGGTTACAATAATTAAAAAGTGGGTGTCCTTCAAAAAAAGGAACACCCACTTTAAATAAAATTGTTTAAGTTTAAGCTAAATGATTTTACTCCTCAAATAC
>JBBRYZ010000241.1:0-3159 GCA_038237165.1 Bacteroidales bacterium
AATCCGGCAACTGATTTTCCTTTTCCAACGTAGTGTTTTACAAATGTTTTCATGATATTGTTTTTTAGTAAAAAATTATACGCAAGTTAAAAGTGGAGCGTGGAGGGGCATGGCAAGAAACGTGGAATACCGGACCGCAGGGAGGATATGCCGCGAAAGTTCTTGCATGAGCGCCTTAGCGGTACCTGGAGCGATCCACTTACTTAGTGGAGAATTTTCCTGAAAAACGCTAATCATCCAAAGCATTGACACACGAAATTGGAAGAATCAGATTCATGGAACAGATGCAAAACACTTCTGATGAGCTAATTAATTTGGTGGAGAGTACGAGAGCAAACTGTAATCTGGTTGAAAAAATTATCCGGATGAAGAAATGCCGGTTATGACAGAAAAATAAACTAAGGTGAAGAATCAAAAAAGCCCAAAGCCAATAAAGAGCGAAATATTTGAAACCGACGGAATGGGCGCAATTCCGAAAAAGATAAAATGCCTTAAGAAGGCTTTGAACCGGAGCATCATCCAACTATTTGTTGTGTCCGTTTAAAAAGGGGAACTTCACCCCTTCTTTTATCCATAAAGCGGATTACCACAACCGTTCATTACATCCTCATCAGCAGCGTCAGAACGAAATTGCCGGTAAGGTTCTTCGCCACAGGCAGGGCAAAAGACTTCGTGCGAAGAGGGCCAGTAATAAATTTCTGTCCCCTTCTTGATTTTAGCTTTGCATTTGGAACAGTTGGACGAAAACCTGGCTGTGATCATCCGTGGATCATTTTTGTATTGACTCATTCTTTATTACCGCTGCCCGTCGGATTTATTTTGGCATCTGGCACGCCGTTTAAATTATTGAAATCGGGAGAAAAGCGTAAAATGTTTGTGTATTTATCTGAATTAAATTTTTTTAGTATTTTAATCCAGGAAGCTGTTAAGGTTATATTGACGCAATATTTCAAAACAGTATTGAAAAATGCACTGTCATAAACAGGATTTTTCCGGATATAAAGGCTCATATCCCTGATAATCTTGTGATGGAGTTTTTCAAACCTGCGCTGGTAAAATTCAAGATTTTCGAGAAACTGAAATTCTGTCATTTATTATGCCCCTGCCCTGGGGACTTATATCGGCATCTGGCACGCCTTTTTTAATTATAAGGGAGTTTGATTTGTGATGACAAGGCGGCCTTCGAAAACTTCAACTGTAATTTTCTTGTGCGGTAAAAATCCGGCATTCTGTAGCCAGTTACCAGATAGAGTCAGTTTCGGAACTTTTTTTATCTGGCGGGTCCATTTTTGATCCCTGTAAACAGATTGTAGTTTAATGATCCTAGTCATGGCTAATCCTCCTGAGGTTTTAAGATGAATATTGCAGGACATGGATCGTCAAAATCCTGCGCCTGTATTGTTGCTCTGAGTTCTACCAGCCGGTAGCTTGGATCAGCTCCAGTGTGTGACTCGTGCGCTTCCCAATTGCCGGTATCCGGGATATGGCAAACGAAGTGGTATTCAAGGCAGCTGGATTTGCAGGATTTAGCCGCGTGCATAAACATCCAGAGGATATCCCAGAGTCGGCCTTTCTCATCCTGTTCATTGGTGTAAGCATCGGGTACTTTGACATATTTCTGCCATACCTGCCGTGACAGATAAACAGGATACTTAATACCGGCTTCCTTTGAATCGGCATCTGCTACACGGATCAGCATTCCATCAGCTACCGCTTCTTTTGTGGTGTAAAGGGAAATCACCTTCATATTTTCCAAACTCATGATTTTCACCACTGCCTTGTGGATTTATTATGGCATCTGGCTCGCCTGTTAATTTTGAACTAGTGCGAATTGAGCCGGGCGGATTCTAGTCAATGGGCGAATGTCTGGTTTTGACAAGGCAGAAGTGAGAAGGCAGAAGCAGACAGTCAAAAGCTGACCGAGTGCGAAGCACCGGGAGGTGATGCTCCAAAGGGTTTAGTCAGCATCACCGGACGGCCCTTGACTTTTCCGGGCGGCGATCAATACATTTGAGAAAAATTGTAGGAGAGGGTTCTTTCGGAGAATAAGACCCTAATGATCGACCTCGTTCGCTAACGGAAATGAAAATGGAACTAACTTCTCGTAGTTATTCACTCTAAGATCATTAACTATGGCTCGTGAAGTTTATTTCGAGCATGTCGCAGCCAAGACTTGCGGGTCTAATGCACAAAATGATACGGTTGTTGCAACCGTTTTCGGGACAGTATTAAATATTGAGTGTGAACGTTTTCAACGTTCATACGTTCTTTGACAGAGTTGAGAGAATGGTAATTATCTCTTGGTGTAACCCATGTTTTGATAGAAATCACAGGAGCTTAAATCCATAGCAGCAGTAGGATGTGATCCTAATCATAGCCTATCACATGATAAGTCAAAAGAAACCTTTTCAGGAATTGGATGCCACATATATCTACGAGAAGAAGTGTAACGGACAAACAAACATAAGCAGAGAGACCGGGTATTCGAGCGAAAACATTTTTTGTTTTCGCTTTTTCCTTGATGAAAACTGTTAATTTCGCAGGAAACATAGAAGGCAATTAAAAAATACAGTAGTTATAAGGTAAATCCGATGTTTGGATTTTTAGCGGTGCTTTGCATTGCTTCTGCATTGGGAAATCAGGGTTGGCAAACCTTATTCAATAATTTTGCAGTGGAAAAGGCTGGGGCCAATTCCATTCAGGTCGGCGCTATTCAATCTTTTCGCGAAATACCGGGTTTTCTTACATTTTTTGCCGTATATATTTTGCTGGTGATAGCAGAGCATCGTTTTGCAGTTTATTCCATTATTTTGTTGGGTATTGGAGTTATGGTTACTGGCTTCTTTCCTTCGTTCGTAGGCTTAATTTTTACTGGAATGCTGATGTCTGTCGGTTTCCATTTCTTCGAAACAGCCAATCAGTCACTTACCTTGCAATATTTTTCCCCCGAACGTGTTCCATTGGTATTGGCGAAATTTAGAAGTTATACTGCATTGACTAATATTGCCACAGGTGTTTTTATCTGGTTAATAGCAGGATTTTTATCTTTCCAATGGATGTTTTTTATTATTGGAGCCTTGGTGTTTTTAGTCGGTGTGTATTCCTTACACAAAAATCCGGTGGATGAATTACTTCCTCCTCAACACAAAAAATTAATTC
>JBBRYZ010000242.1:0-3151 GCA_038237165.1 Bacteroidales bacterium
AATATATGAGAAAGCGGGTAACAATTCGTACCTCGCCGCAGCATATATTAATCTTGGCCTTACGTATAAAAAAATGGGAAATTATCCCTTAGCGATTGAATATCACGACAAAGCATTTACTATCTGGAAGGCGGAAGAAGAACAATATCATATGTGCTTTTACTATATGAATATGGGAGAGATTATGCTTGACTTGAAAAAACCCGAAGAAGCAGGAAAACTTCTTTTTCAGGCTGAGAAACTGGCGCTTACACTTGGATCGAAGGACTTGCTGGCAACAACTTATGAGTATTTATCCGATTATAATGTAGCAAAGAAAAATTATCCGGATGCTTACACTTATCTGAACAAGTCAAAGCAAATAAATGACAGTATCCATAACGCTGAAACCACCGAAAAAGTTTCGCAGATTCAATACCGGTACGAAATTGAAAAAAGAGAAGCTGATAACACCTACCTGGTGAAACAGAATCTGAATAAAGAGCTGGAGTTATCGAAAAAAAATATGGTGCTTTATATCCTGACAGCAATTCTGGTTCTCATTGCAATTCTGGTTCTTCTATTGGTGGGCAAGAATCGGTTAAAACATAAAGCCAACGAACAGCTCGAACTCAAGAACAAGCTTATTGAGACTCAAAAAGATGAACTCATCAACTTGAATGCGTCAAAAGACAAATTCCTTTCTATACTTGCCCATGATATTCGTAATCCACTCAGCTCCATTTTTGGGATAAGCGAGATACTGATTTCTGATTATGACAAACTTCCGGAGGATCAAAGGTTGACTTTCACTCAGGATATCCATAACCTTGCAGCAAATCTTTTCGAAATAATAAAGAAGCTTCTTGCATGGTCAACTTCGCAAAGCGGAATGATTACATGCCAGCCCAAACCCTTCCTGATTGCTGATTTATGCCGTCAATCCGTGCGAAATCTTCAAACGGTTGCCAAGCAGAAAGATATTCTGCTTGTGTGCATGGCTGATGAAAAGCTTTCGGTGATGGCTGATGAGAATATGATTCTTTCGGTTCTGCATAACCTGTTGAATAATGCAATAAAATATTCTCACCAGGGAACCAATATCCGCATACAGACAATGCCGCTGGCGGGGTTTGTACAAATTTCGGTAATTGATACGGGAATAGGGATTTTACCACAGGACCAGGAAAAACTATTCCGGTACGACCAGCACCTACTCAATAAAGGAACTGCAGGCGAGTCGGGAACAGGTCTTGGGCTTATACTCTGCAAGGATTTTGTTGAAAAGAATGGCGGAACTATTTCTGTTGACAGCAAACCGGGAATCGGCAGCACATTTATTTTCACGCTTCCCGTTGCTTAGGGTCTGCATACCCGCAGTGTGTCTGAAAATCTGATATCTCCGATTAAATAAACAGAATGAAAGCTATAATAAAATCACTTCTTTTCATCCTGGCAATCCTATCCATTTCGGTCATGGGCCAAAACAGCAAACAACAAGGCATTTACCTCTGGCCCGGCAAAGTTCCCGGCGAAAAAGCAGCAAAGCACGAACCGCGGGTAATGCCTGATGAGCACGACAATATTGCGCGGATCACCGATGTAACAAATCCGGTTTTGGAGGTGTTTGATGCATGCAGAAATTGCAATGGTTCTGCCGTTATCGTTTGCCCTGGCGGAGGATATAACATCCTAGCAATCGGCCACGAGGGCTATGAGATTGCAACCTGACTCAACAGCCTTGGTATTACGGCTTTTGTTCTCCAGTACCGTGTGCCAGAACAACGTGATGGCGCCTTGCAGGACTTGCAGCGGGCTGTAAGACTGGTACGCGAAAATGCGGGCAAGTGGAAACTTGATCCCAATAAAATAGGCGTACTGGGATTTTCGGCAGGAGGAAGCCTTGCTGCGAGGATTTGCGCCTTGCCAGATAGTAATTTATACCCGGCAATTGACAAGGCCGATAAACAGCCGTTCCGTCCAGACTTCTGTATGCTGATTTATCCTGCTTATCTCGATAAAGGACCAGCCAACAGCATTTCGCCCGAAAATGCTCCGCATAAATATACCCCACCCACTTTTGTATTTGCTACTGCCGACGATCCTTATAGTAATAGTGCCCTGGTAATGGCTTCGGCTTTGCGCGAAGCACAACGCCCTGTAGAGTTACATCTGCTCCCCGAAGGTGGACATGGATACGGAAAGCGTCCGGGAAAAAGAGCTGCTGAAACCTGGCCTGAACTGGCAGAGGTGTGGCTTAATGCGATATTTAAAGGAACAGTGAAGTAGTTGCTAAATAATGAGGAGTAAGGGCTTTCAGGACACCAATCACATAGGATATCTTGATGCCTTTTTCATTCAATATGTCCTAATATTTATTAACAAGCAATGAGCTCATAGCAATATGTGCATTAATTTTTAATTTTTATGAAAAACCGATTTTTGACATTGCTTTTCCCAATTCTTTTTCTTAATCAGTCATACAGTAATTCTGTTATTATTTGCGGAAAAATTACAAATTATCCGAATAAGAGAATATCATTGGAAGTAATGCCATCTGACGCTGTTTGGTTGATCGCTAAATCACAGGTTATAAAGCTAAAAACAAAAAAAGATGGCTCATTCAATATCGAATTAAAAAATATTGAACACTTCATGTTTGAAAACATATTGAAGATTGGTAAGGAAAAAATTTATCTTGCTTTTGCCCTAGGAGATAGTATTAATATATCCTTGGATTATGGCAACAAACCCAATAATTTGAGTTTTTCAGGAACGAAAGCAGCAAAGAATTATTTTATGAATAAATTCCTGTCAAATCTTTATGCAACATACAAAGTGACCATTTGTGACAGGGCTTGGTTAGATAAGAATCTTAGCTCTTTAGAAGAATTTTCTTACAGATATAAGATTGAGAAGGAATCTAAGGATATTTTAGCAGAATATATTTCATGTTTTTATAATAATGATATTTCGACTCATGCACAGCATTCTGATCCTATTGCAAAAGTTTTTTGGGATAGTCTTGATATAAATAATAATAGAATAGCATGGTATTATTTATACTACTCAGTGATTTCATGTTATTTGATCAACATTGAGAATATGCCGCCAGTTTCTAATCTCAATCAGCGTTTTGAAGAATTATTCCTTTCATCAGAAAGACATTTGA
>JBBRYZ010000243.1:0-3136 GCA_038237165.1 Bacteroidales bacterium
AAGCAGGATGTCTTTTGGCTTTTTGTCAAGCTGCTGTGCAAAATACTCACTTCCCAAAAGGCCTTCCTCCTCTGCAGTCCACGAGGCAAAAATGATATTACATGCCGGCTCCACACCACTTTCGACCCATACTTTTGCAAGCGCCAGCAAGCCGGAAGCACCTGAACCATTATCATCAGAGCCATTGAAAATAATACCGTTCCGGGTTCCCAGGTGATCGTAATGAGCCCCGACAACAATAAATTTATTGTTATTTTTCCCAGGAAGTAACCCAATGACATTTCGCACCAGCAAAGGCTGCGATTTAACTGTTACCGAAAACCTGACAATTTTATCTTTCATGATAACTGATGCCGGAGTATATGATTTTGCTACCTGCTTTTCAAAACCTGCCATATCAAAACCAGTTCCGGCCAGAAGCTTTTTGGCAGCTGATGAACCCAGTTTGAAATAAGGTATCTGATTATTTAATGTATCATTTGGTAAAGCATGGACAATATCTTCATCATAATCAGGATCCGTTTTTTGTGCATTCGCGACTGAATGCATCAAATACTGGTTTATTTGTTCCTGTTTATAAGATTCAAAATTACCGCTTCCATCTACAACCAACATGGCAATAGCTCCATGAATCCTGGCATTCATAAGTTTTGCATCGGTTGATGCTCCGTTTTCCTCAAAATCTCTTCCCAGTTTCCTCCATGCATTCGAAGTGGAGTCGTTGTGGCCGGGAAATCCATTTAAGATCAATACAATTTTCCCTTTAACATCTATTCCTTTATAATCGTCGTATCCTTTTCCGGAAGCGGTAATGCCGTAACCGGCAAATACAAGCTGAGCCTCTGCATCCGTGCTTGCAAGTCCGCCTTTAATCTCATAATCAATTGCTTGCGTAAATTGATAAGTAGATTGTAAACCGGCATTTCGCTGAACCAGCGCCAGGCTGCTTTTTTCTGTCTTGTTGCTTATCACCTCAAAATCCTGGAAATAACTCAGTCTTTTACTGATTTGATCATTCAGCTTCAGAGGATCTCCATAAGGCGCAAGTCCGAAAACCTGCATCTGTGAAGCCATATAATCGGCAGCCATAAAACCTCCTTTGGCCCAGGCTTCGCGCCCTTCCATCCAGTCGGAGGAGAGAAAGGAAAGTATAGGTGCAAAAGTGTTTACCGTTGGCGGGTTAATATATTTCGGTTTGGATTGACTGAATGCGATAGTGTGTATGAATAAAATCAGGACAACAATACTTATCCGGGATTGCATTATGTTGGTTTTCATGATGAGAAAATGAAGTTGGAAAAAATCTGAAATCTAAGGATACTGAGGTTCAAATATACAAATTACCGGGCATTGGAGAGGTTTTTCCGGAAATGAATATTAGCTTCATATCAAAAAATAATTTAAGCCCTTCAAGGGTTAAAAAGCCTTGAAGGGCTTGTCTGCTTTAAACCTACACCCTCGGTTTTCCTCGTCGGGTGAAACGTCAACGGCAGGCATAATGCGGCCGGTATTTACCCCGGAATCAGGCATTTTTGGCTTAATCAGGGGGTAATGAATTTTACTTTTAATCAATACTGTTTGTTGATAAACAGCGATTTAACCTATTTCTTTCATGAATTCAAAATCAATCCAAAAGATCAGTACATCAATTTCAACTTAATATTTTCCTGAACTTCAAATTTACCCGAGTTAACAATCTTGTTTTCCGATTGAGTATTGTTTTTAGCTCCCCACAAAATGGCAACCAGTTTTACCGGATTATTTTGAAATGTGTTTTTTGAAATATCAACGTTCACAATACCTGTCGTATTTATCAGAATTCCATTTTGTTGCCCGGCCCCACAATTTGTAAACCGACTATTTTTTAGTATCAGATTTCCGCCAATAGTTGATTCGTCGTAGCCTCCGCGGTAATAGTTAACAACATTCTGTTTCACTTCATCAAAAGTACAGTTGTTTATAACCAGAAATTCTACATTATAATCCCCGTTATCATCGGTTTCATCGGATAACCCGATACCATTCGCACAATTTTTAATTGTTGAGTTTGAAAAAACTATGCTATCAGCAAACGTTTCCTTGTAAGCCTTTAAAACAAAATCGAAATTGCTTATATCACATCCTTCAACACTCAGGTTGTACAAACAAAACATGTTTTCTTTCAGGTTTGCAAAAGCGAATTGTTCTTTCTTCCCTTCCAGCTTAACATTTTTAAGAATTAAATTCCCTTCCGGATGCAATTCGAAAGCCGGGGTTGTGCTTTCGCCTGAATAAATAATCTGAGCCTTTTTATTTTTGTCTTTCGACTGAATGGTAATCTTCTTATCTATTATCAAGGATTTACTTAAGCCATAAGTCCCTGGTTTTAATTCAATTATATCACCACTTTGAGCTTCCATAATTTTAGATGCTATATCGCCGGCTTTCGCAGAAGCCACGAGAATCTTAGCTCCCTCAACCGGTTTTTTGAGTGAATACCAGTCGGCGCCGTATTTGCTTTCATCCAAAATGTTCACTTTTTCGTTGGTGATTTTGCAAATTGCACCAACCCAATTGTTTTCACTACGAGAATTCCCGAACAAATCGTTTGTTATGGTTTCGAAATCGAAGCCTTTATAAGGTTTTAAATCTGACAAATCAGTTGATGGTACATAAATATATTCATCCACCTTGGTCATTTCAATTGAACTGGCATTCAGTCCACTATACTTTGTAAAATCAACATTCTGATTATTGATATAGTTATTCCTGAAATCAACTCCATCAACTTTATCGTAGGCGACAATCGGGTTTTCGTCTCCCTTTTGGTTGTAAATAATATTGTTTGCCACTACTGTTCTTATCGGGCGCGCTGAACGAATTTCGGAAGCCGGAAGTACCTCTTTTTGACTCACATTTGAGCCGACACTAAACTGCCAGGGCGATTTGCAATTCACCCATGTATTGTATGCTACTACCACATCGGTTACCTGGTTGTAACGATTTAAAGGTGATTTTGGGATACCATTCATTATGGCCAGCGCACTTCTAAAATTTGATCCTTTGAGATTGAAGAAGTAGTTATTATAGATCCAGTGGCCGGTGTTTACAACTCTTATTCCCCCGATGTTTTCCGAATTATCATCGCCAATAAAAT
>JBBRYZ010000244.1:0-3113 GCA_038237165.1 Bacteroidales bacterium
AATCCGGCACTCTCCACTTTCCTCTATTAACTTTTAACTTTTAACTTTTAACTTTTCACTCTTCACTCTTCACTTACCTTTCTCATTAACTCCCGTTCCAAATAGCGCAAAATCATATTTCACCGGGTCTGCCGGATCAAAGGTGCGGAGATTGGCTGTAAGTTCTTCAACGGCTTGCCAATCGTCGTTTTTACGTTCGAGTAAGCCAAGTTTGCGAGCAACATTACCTGAGTGCAGATCGAGCGGACAAAGCAAATCTGATGTTTTAATATTTTTCCAGATTCCAAAATCAACGCCTTTATTATCATTACGGATCATCCACCTGAGATACATATTGATTCTTTTTGCCGCCGAACCTTTCTGAGGATCAGGCACATGCTTACGCGTGCGTTGCAGATGCTCAAAACTAAAAAAAACCTCCCTGAAACCGCTGATTGATTCTTTTATACTTTTATTTGTATTATAACCCTTTGCGAAAACATCTTCCAATCCACCGTGGAATTTGTAAATATTTTGAAGTGCCTGGATAAAACTCATACAATCCTCACCCTGGAAAGTACGGTGTACGAATGTTGACAACGCTCCGATTTCCTTTTCTGAAGCATTCATAACGAAGTCGTACGGACTATTTTCCATACGGTTCATCAGTTCACGGCTTTTATTAATGATTGTTACTCTTTGTCCCCAGGCCAGCGTTGCAGCCAGAAATCCTGCAATCTCAATATCTTCTTTCATGCTGAACATATGTGGAATGCTGATGGGATCAGTTTCAATAAATTGAGGGTTGTTGTAAAACGCGGCTTTCTCTTCAAGTAGTTCGTAAAGCTGCTGATGGATGAGTTTCATTTTGCAAAGATAATGGAAAGGGGGAATCCACAAATTATCCACAAATGTTCACAAATGACACACAAATGAGCACAAATAAAATTTCAAGCCCCAAAATCCAAAATCCAATTCCCAAAACCTCAAATTAATAGAGTCTTTGCCCTTTTCGTGTTCTCCCCTGGTTGCTGAGCGGAGCCGAAGTAAACGGCGAGATGTCCGAAGGACAGAGGGGTCTTTTCTGGCTTCAAATTTTAAGATCCAAATTTTAAGATCATTTAATCGTGTCACACTGAGCGGTTCCGATAGCTATCGGCACGAAGTGCTGTAAATCTGCACTTTAGTTTCGCTCAGCTGCTTAAAATATGAAATATTTCCATCCCCTAAATCCCAACCCCCAACCCCAAACTCCTAAAAAAAAGACCGCCCTTTTCAGAGCAGTCTTTCTTTTTACTAAAAGTAACTATCAATTACTTAATTTAAAACCAGTACAGGTGTTATAAGTCCTTTACCGGTTTCAATGGCTTTTTCATTTTCAGGTATCATTACATGATGGCGGGCTGGAAGTGATTTTTCAAGTCCTTTACGAATATATTGCATTTCAACGACGGGTTTCAGTTTCAGGAAGCCACCAAGAACGATCATATTGAAAACTTTTGAAAGACCAAGTTTACCAGCCATTTCAGCAGCTTCAATTGTATAGATATTAATGTCTTTCCTTTCGGGATGACGGATTATACCATTAGGATCATAAATAAGCAAGCCGCCTTTTTTTACTGAATTTTCGAATTTATCCATCGACTGCTGGTTCAGGATAATAGCAGTGTCGTATTCGTTAAGGATGGGCGAACTGATGCGTTCGTCGCTGATAATTACCGTAACGTTGGCAGTGCCGCCGCGCATTTCGGGGCCGTACGATGGCATCCAGCTCACTTCTTTATTTTGCATTATTCCGGAGTATGCAAGGATTTTTCCCATCGAAAGAACTCCCTGTCCGCCAAAACCGGCTATGATTATTTCTTCAGTCATTATTTTCAGATTTAATACTTTGCTTGTTCCGGAAAATTATTTATCGTCACTTACTTTAATATCACCAATAGGGTAGTAGGGGAACATGTTGTCTACCATCCATTCGTTCGACTGCAGCGGTGTCATTTTCCAACCTGAATTACAGTTCGAAACGATTTCGACAAACGAAACTCCTTTATTAAGTTTTTGATTTTCAAAGGCTTTGCGAACCGCTTTCTTAGCTTTGCGAACTGCTGAAGGTGAATGAACTGCCTGGCGGGTTACATAATAAGTTCCCGGCAAATGAGCAACAAGCTCGGTCATTTTCAGTGGATTACCCATGGTGGCAACATCGCGTCCATAAGGTGAGGTGCTTGATTTCATTCCCGGTAGAGTGGTAGGAGCCATTTGTCCGCCGGTCATTCCATAAATACCGTTGTTAATGAAAAAGATAGTGATATTTTCACCGCGGTTGCAGGCATGAATGGTTTCAGCAGTGCCGATAGCAGCTAAATCGCCGTCACCCTGGTAGGTGAAAACGAATTTATTCGGAAACAGCCTTTTTATTGCTGTTGCAACAGCCGGAGCGCGACCGTGAGCAGCCTGCTGAATATCGACATCCATAAAATCATAGGCCAGCACCGAGCATCCAACAGGAGCTATAGCAATGGTTTCGGATTGGATTCCCATTTCTTCAATAACTTCCATGATGATACGGTGAGCAGTACCATGTCCGCAGCCGGGGCAATAGCTAAGATCCTTTTTGGTAAGAAGCTCAGTACGTTTGTAAACAACGTTTTCGGGCTGTAATATTTCAGGGTTTGTTTTAAATTCGGCCATATTCCTTATCCTCCGATAATTTGTTTCTTCAATGCTTCCACTATTTCTATAGGCGAATGTACAATTCCACCATAACGGCCGAAATGCTCAACCTTTACACGCCCTTCAACTGCCAGTTGAACGTCTTCAATCATTTGTCCGGCACTCATTTCAACACAAAGTATTCCTTTCACCTGTGCAGCCATTTCCTTAATTGGTTTCTTTGGGAATGGGAACAGTGTAATTGGTCTCAGAAGTCCGACTTTTATTCCTTCGGCACGCGCCAGCTGAATTGATTTCTGACAGATACGTGAACTAGTGCCATAAGCGACAAAAAGATATTCGGCATCATCACATGAAATCTTTTCGTAACGCACTTCGTTTTCTTCAATCTTGCGGTATTTCGCCTGCAGATCATGGTTATGCTGTTCCATCTTCAGCGAATCCAGGTCGAGGGAAGTAAT
>JBBRYZ010000245.1:0-3106 GCA_038237165.1 Bacteroidales bacterium
GAAACAGCAGCAGGAAATTCTGATGAATTACCGCCTTGCATACCTGGCCGAAACAGCAGTAAACTGGTGTCCGGCATTGGGAACAGTATTGGCTAATGATGAGGTTGCCGAAGGCCATAGTGTTCGCGGTGGCCACCCGGTTGAACGCAAAAAGATGAAGCAGTGGCTGTTACGCATAACGGCTTATGCCGATCGCTTGCTTGCCGGTCTTAATACTATTGATTGGACTGAATCCATCAAGGAAATTCAGAGAAACTGGATAGGGAGGAGCGAAGGAGGGAGTATGAGGTTTGAAGTTATTGACCACCCCCTGTCCCCCTCCGTGGAGGAATTTGGTAGGGCTAAACCAAGCGAGGTTGAAAAGGAAGCAAATAACCACCCCCTGACCCCCTCCGTGGGAGGGGGAACCGAAACGACAAATATTCTGCTTGAAAGTCAAAATGATAATTCTCCCCATCGTGGTTACATGACAACAGATCCCCAGACTTTCAGCTTATTGAAAGACAGGTCGAGGGAAATGAGAAAAGATCCTACAGAGGCTGAAAATATTTTGTGGCAGAAACTCAGAAACTCTCAGATTGGACATAGAATAAGAAGGCAGCAGGTTATTGATAATTATATTGTTGACTTTGTATGTCTGCCTAAAAAGACAATAATAGAAGTTGATGGCCCAATCCATGATTTTCAAAAGGATGCGGATGCGCAGAGATCTGAATATCTGGAACTCCTTGGATATGAAATTCTGAGATTCAAAAATGAAGAAATAATTGCTAATCCAGATAAAGTTGCCCGGCAAATTGCAGAATTCCTCGCCGGGAAAGTCCTCCCCTCCGGGGAGGATTTAGGTGGGGTTAAATCCGCCGAAGCTGAAAAATCTGGAAACTACCACCCCCTGACCCCCTCCGTGAGAGGGGGAACCTCTGAGGAAGAGGCCCCTGAAATCGAAGTATTCACCACCCGTCCCGATACCATTTTCGGTGCCACCTTTATGGTGCTTGCGCCCGAGCATGAATTGGTTGCAAAAATTACTACTCCCGAATACCGCGAAAAAGTAGATGCATACCTGAGCTGGGCAAAAAACCGCTCGGAGCGTGAGCGTATGACGGAAGTGAAAAAAGTAAGTGGCGAATTTACAGGCGCTTATGCTGAAAATCCCTTTACCGGTCAGCCTATACCAATCTGGATTGCCGACTATGTGTTAATGGGTTATGGAACCGGAGCTATTATGGCTGTTCCGGCACACGATAGCCGCGACTTTGCTTTTGCCAGGCATTTTAACTTGCCCGTTGTGCAGGTTGTAAACAAGCCCGGTCATGAAGCAACTGATCCCTCAACCTGGGAGGAGTCATTCGATTCCAAAGAAGGAATTATGATCAATTCGGGATTTATCGATGGGATGCATGTAAAACAAGCCATCAGCGCAGTAATTCGTGAAACGGAAAAACGTGGAATCGGTACCGGCAAAATCAATTATCGTCTGCGCGACGCCATTTTTAGCCGCCAACGCTATTGGGGTGAACCATTCCCGGTTTATTATAAAGACGGAATGCCTTACACCTTACCCGAAGATCAACTTCCATTGCGTTTGCCGGATGTAGATGCCTACCTTCCTACGGAGAACGGTGAGCCACCTCTGGCACGTGCCAAAAACTGGGTGACAGCCGAAGGCTATCCGCTGGAAACCAATACTATGCCTGGCTTTGCTGGCTCAAGCGGGTATTACCTGCGTTATATGGATCCACGTAACGACAAAGAATATTTCTCGAAAGAAGCTGTAAATTACTGGCAAAGTGTTGACTTATATATAGGTGGTGCCGAGCATGCAACAGGGCATTTACTGTACTCGCGTTTCTGGAATAAGTTCCTTTTCGATCTGGGCTACTCCGTTGTGGAAGAACCATTTAAAAAGCTGATCAACCAGGGAATGATACAGGGACGATCGAGTTTTGTTTACAGGATTAAGGGAACAAACACATTTGTTTCGCATAACCTTCGTCAGCAATACGATGTGCAGCAGTTGCATGTGGATGTTAATATTGTTGATAACGATATTTTAGATACCGAAAAATTTCGCGAATGGCGCCCCGATTTTGCAGAAGCCGAATTTATTCTCGAAGACGAAAAATACCATTGCGGTTGGGAAGTGGAGAAAATGTCGAAGTCCATGCACAATGTGGTGAATCCCGATATACTGATTGAACGATACGGCGCCGATACACTCCGTTTGTACGAAATGTTCCTTGGTCCATTGGAGCAAGCCAAGCCATGGGATACCAGCGGTATTGAAGGTGTTTTCCGTTTTATCCGCAAATTCTGGCGTTTGTTCCACGATTCGGATATCAATTTTATTGTTTCTGATGATGCTCCAACGGCGGCTGAATTGAAGATTCTCCACAAAACGATTAAAAAAATTCAGGATGATACCGAAAGGATTTCGCTCAATACAGCGGTTAGCAGTTTTATGATTTGTGTAAACGAGCTAACCGAGCTGAAATGCAATAAGCGAGCTATTCTGAATGACCTGGTGATTCTGGTATCACCTTATGCACCTCATCTGGCCGAAGAACTATGGCAATTGCTTGGTAATAAAGGAAATGTATGCAACGCATCCTTCCCTGAATATAATGCCGCTTATACCATCGACAATACTTTTTCGTACCCGGTTTCATTTAATGGTAAAACCCGCTTTATGCTCGAACTGCCAATGGATATGGCGGTTCCAGAGATTGAAAAGGCAGTATTGCAGGCTCCTGAAGCTCAAAAATGGCTTGATGGCAAACCTCCTAAAAAGGTGATTATTGTGCCGAACAAGATTGTGAATGTGGTGATTTAACTTTTAAATCAGCAACCATGGCGAAAAAAATAAAAATTATTGTTGCCGGCATCGGTGGCGTTGGTGGATATTTTGGCGGACTTTTAGCTAAAAAATACGAAAAAAGTGATGATTTTGAAATCTGTTTTCTGGCTCGGGGTGAGCATCTTGCTCAAATCAGGAAAAATGGTTTAAAAGTCATAGTAGGATCAACTGAATTTATTGCCTTACCAGCTATGGCAACCGATAAAGTTAATGAAATAGGCATTGCCGACTATAATTTGGCATTGAAAC
>JBBRYZ010000246.1:0-3099 GCA_038237165.1 Bacteroidales bacterium
GTGGAGATGCATATCACATTACCGCACCACATCCTGAAGGATTGGGGGCGATAAATTCAATGCGTTGGGCTTTAAAAGATGCCGGCATGACTATTTATGATATTGATCATGTTAATACCCATGGCACATCAACGGGTCTTGGAGATATTGCTGAATCAGCCGCATTGGGCAAGCTATTTGGTGAACATGCATCAAAAGTGTATGTGAACTCAACCAAATCAATGACAGGCCATTTACTCGGCGCAGCCGGTGCAATAGAAGCCATGGCATCTATATTTGCGATTCAGCATAGTATCATTCCTCCAACGATTAACCATTTTACGGACGATCCGGAAATTGATCAATCGGTTAATTTCGTTTTTAACAAAGCCTTGCATACTACTGTAAATACAGCATTAAGCAACACTTTCGGTTTTGGTGGGCATAACGCTACGCTTATTTTCAAAAAATTTGCCGAGTAACTTTGACTTTTGACGTTATAAAGCCTATCAGGGTATTTCTCTCTGAAGACAAACAACTTTTCGTAACACTAAAAAATATTTTCGGGTATTATCCCGGAAATATTTTTTTGTATAAACTGGCCTTCCGCCATAAATCACAGGCCATTGAACTGAATAACGGCAGCCGTGTAAGCAACGAGCGGCTCGAATACCTGGGTGATGCCATTTTAAGTGCCGTAGTTGCCGATCACCTTTTCAAAATGTTTCCATATAAAGACGAAGGTTTCCTTACGGAGATGCGTTCGCGTATTGTAAGCAGAGTTCAATTGAATAAGCTTTCGCAGAAAATGGGGGTTGATACCCTGATTACAGCCAGTACCGAGAATAATAATGTGTACCGATCCATGAAAGGAGATGCTTTCGAAGCGCTTATCGGAGCCATGTATCTGGATAAAGGCTATAATTTTACCAGGCAGATTATTATCGAAAAAATAATTAAGCAACATTTCGACCTACAGGATCTGGAAAACAACAATACCAACTATAAAAGTCAGATTATTGAATGGTCGCAGCGCGAAAAACGCCCTGTTGAATTCGTGATTGTGAATGAAGTTGGCCATGGCTATAATAAGCAATACGTGGTTGATGTGCTGGTTGATAAAATTTCGATGGGCAAAGGCCGCGATTACTCCATAAAAGGCGCCGAGCAGGATGCTGCCATGAAAGCATTGATTCAGCTTGAAACAGAAAAGCTGTAATTCCCTCTTTAGGATTCTTTTTGTCACCCTGAAAATGATCTTTCAGAAAAATGTATATTTGTATTTAGATATAACAAAGATTTCTAACCTTATATTTATAAGGTAACGCGTTAATTTTAACCAGACTGAATGAGTAGTCACGGATCGAACAAAGCAATTGTTTTCGCACTGGCGGGCAATCTGCTAATCGCCATAATCAAATACATAGTTGCTTTTATAACAGGCAGCAGCGCCATGCTGGCTGAATCAATACATTCAACCGCAGATACTTTTAACCAGATACTTTTACTTATCGGGCATAAAAAAGCAAAAAAGGCACCCAGCGAAATGCATAGCTTCGGATATTCCAACGAGGTTTTTTTCTGGTCGCTGATGGTGGCAGTTCTGCTGTTTTTTGTAGGAGCGATGTTTTCCATTTATGAAGGAGTGCATAAAATTCTTCATCCCGAAGCGATTAAGAATATCTATTGGATTTTTGCAGTGCTGATCTGTTCAATCATAATTGAAGCCAAATCCTTTCAGGTTGCTTATACTGAATTCAGGAAAACAACCAAACTTCCATTTTTTAAAGCAGTACATGCCTCCACACAGGTGAGCCTTATTGTGGTTGTACTTGAAGATTCTGCTGCAATGGCAGGCCTGCTGGTTGTATTTATTTCAACCCTCCTGGCCTGGCTGGTAAACCCGGTTTTTGATGCCATCGGAAGTATTGCAGTTGGAATTCTGCTTCTGATAGTGTCCATCATGTTAATTACTGAAGTTAAAAACCTGATTGTTGGTGAAAGTATGCCACGGGAAATGCGGCAGCAGATTCGTACTATTATTCACAAATACAGCCAGGTAGTGCATATTAACCGCTTGCAAACTATGGTAATGGGTGATAATAAATACCTTGTACTTTTATCGGTAGATATTGAAGATAGCATGACCGGTTATGGAGCTGAAGATATGATTGAACAAATAAAACTAAGCCTCAAAAATGAAATCCCTGAAATTGGAACTCTGTATATCGAAATCCAGGATTCGGTTCGTAATCAAAAAATCTGACCCAAGCTATGAAAACAAAAATAGTCGCAACCGTTGGCCCGGCTTGTTCGAGCCGCGAAATGCTAGGTAAACTCATTAAAGCCGGGGTGGATGTTTTCCGGTTGAATTTTTCTCATGGCGCTTACAGCGATCATCTTGAAATAATTGAACATGTACGCTCTCTGAACGATGAATTTGGCACTCACATTGCTTTACTAGGCGATTTGCAGGGACCCAAAATCCGCATAGGTGCTTTTGAAAATATACAAGCTATGATGCAGGATGGACATGAGCTTATTTTTACCACCAAAGAATGCCTTTGTACAGCCGACCGGTTGTATATAACCTATCCTGAATTTGCCCGTGATGTGAAACCTGGTGAAGATTTGCTGCTTGATGACGGGAAATTACTCTTCAGGGTTATGGAAACCAACGGGGTGGATGAGGTAAAAGCAAGAGTGATTCACGGAGGTATTTTATCCGGTAAAAAAGGTGTAAACCTTCCTAACACCAAGGTTTCATTGCCTTCGCTTACCGAAAAGGATAAGCGCGACCTGGCTTTTATTCTCGAACATGAGTTAAACTGGATTGCATTATCATTTGTTCGTAAAGCTGACGACATCCGCCATTTGAAACTGGCTATAAACGAGTTTGGTGTTCCTGCAAACATGCCAGGCATTATTGCAAAGATAGAAAAGCCCGATGCGGTGAAAAACATGGATGAGATCATAGCCGAATCCGATGGCATAATGGTTGCCCGCGGCGACCTGGGTGTAGAGCTTCCGCTTGAACAGGTTCCGCTGGTACAGAAAAAACTTATCCGTAAATGCAATCAGCTTTCAAAACCTATAATTGTTGCCACCCAGATGATGGAA
>JBBRYZ010000247.1:0-3068 GCA_038237165.1 Bacteroidales bacterium
CTCACGATTCTCGTAGTCCATATCGTATTGCTGCCCTTCGCAAACCTCTATTGCCGTTTGGTTAAAAAGTTCAACCACCTGCGATATAGCCTGTGGCCTGGTGCGTAACATATACTTATTGGCAATAGCAAACATAGTATCCCCTGCCAATATGGCCACGTTGGAATTCCATTTTTTATAAACGGTTTCCTTGCCACGCCTGAGCGGAGCCTGGTCCATAATGTCGTCGTGCAGCAGGGTAAAATTGTGGAACAACTCAATGCCGATGGCCGGATTAATGGCTTCGGTGATTTCGCCCCCGAACATCTGGCAGGATGCCAGCACAAGCAAGGGACGGAGACGTTTGCCCCCAAGCCCCAGCGTATACGTTATAGGGTTGTAAAGATCGGCAGGCTCAGCCGGGAACTCAATCCGACTGAAGGCATCATCGATTAAAACTTGAAGATCCTGTATTGGGGTCATTATACTATTTATTTCTCCTTTTCGGGCAAATTCATCAGATAGGTACCGTAACCGCTTTTAAGCAATGGAGTGGCGATTTTTTCGAGCTGGGCGCGATTGATAAATCCCATGCGATAAGCCAGTTCCTCTATGCATCCAATTTTAAGTCCCTGGCGTTCCTCAATAACCTGAACAAACTGCGAAGCCTGTATCAGCGATGCAAAAGTACCGGTATCAAGCCATGCTGTACCACGACTCAGAATGCCAACTTTGAGCTTTCCCTGTTCAAGATAATACCTGTTAACATCCGTTATTTCATACTCGCCCCGCGGGCTGGGTTTAATATTTTTAGCAACTTCCACTACGCTGTTATCGTAAAAGTACAGCCCTGGAACTGCATAATTCGATTTCGGATGTGTAGGTTTTTCTTCTATCGAAATAGCTTTATGACTTTCGTCAAATTCAACAACTCCATAACGTTCAGGATCCGAAACATGATACGCATAAACAACGCCTCCATCAGGATCGTTATTTTCCTGAATAAGTCCCTGTAGCCCGGTGCCATAAAAAATATTATCTCCTAATACCAGTGCAACCTTGTCCTTACCAATAAATTTTTCGCCAATCACAAAGGCTTGTGCCAGGCCGTTAGGAATAACCTGTTCGGCATAGCTGAACGAGCAACCCAGTTCGGAACCATCGCCAAGAAGTTTCTCAAAATTCGGAAGGTCATAAGGCGTACTGATGATCAGGATTTCACGAATACCGGCCATCATTAGCACCGACAAAGGGTAATAGATCATGGGCTTGTCGTAGATTGGCATCAATTGCTTGCTTACGGCTAAAGTAAGAGGGTGCAAACGTGTACCGGAGCCGCCGGCGAGGATTATTCCTTTCATAGTGCGGGATTAAAAGATTCAATAAATGTAGTTAAAATTATGAGAAATGCACAAATATTAATGATTTCCTTCTTTTTTAGAATTATTCCCGATAGGATGGTTGTTCCCGTTTTTATGACCATTGCCATTCTCCTTGTCGCCATCGAATATATCAATAATTTGTTCTCCTTTAAATGCTTTTGTTACTGCAAATTTATCGAGAACCAGCAGAAACGAGGGCAACACCATTATATTAAAGAACATGGCAATAAACAAGGTGGTGGAAACCAGCATCCCCAGTGCCTGTGTGCCACCAAAGCTCGATACCATAAAAACACTGAAACCCAGAACCAATACAATGGAAGTATAAATCATGCTGAAACCGGCTTCGCGCAAAGCATTAATAGTTGAGAGACGTATGTCGTTGTTGGTTACTTTAAGCTCGTGCCGGTATCGCGAAAGGTATTGTATGGCATTATCGACCGAAATCCCAAGCGCAATGCTGAAGACAATAATCGTGGAAGGTTTCACCGGAACGCCAGTAAATCCCATGATAGCAGCGGTAATAATAAGTGGGATTATATTCGGTAGCATTGATACCGCTATCATCCGAACACTCGAAAACATAAGTGCCATCAGCAACGAAATAAACGCTATGGCAATCAGCACACTTTTCATCAAATGCTTTATCAGGAATTCCGTACCACGCGCATACACAAGGCTGTTACCGGTCAGTTGAACTTCATAATCTTCGGCAGGGAAAATTTCGGCAACTTTAGGCCTTATGCTATCGAGCAACCGGTTTACCTGGTTGGTACTTAAATCTGCCATCTGGAAACTCACTCTGGTATAACGCTGCGTACTGTCGATAAAGGCGCCAATCATTTGTTTCTGGCCTTCAGCTTTTCGAGGGAAATACGAAAGCACAAAATTCTTTTCCTGCGAGTTGGGAAGGCTGTACATTTCGGGATTGCCATTAAAGTATGCCTGTTTTGCAAATTTTGCGAGTTCGGCAATCGAAAGTGGTCTCGAAAATTCTTTGTTTTTGAGGATATCATCCTGAAGTTCATCAATTTTCTGAATCGTTGAAAGCTTCATTACACCTTTCTTTTTCTTAGTGTCGATGGAAATTTCAAAAGGCATAACTCCGCCAAACTGATGCTCAAAAAACTTCAGATCTTTGTATAAAATATTATTGGTACTGATGTCGTCAACTACCTTTCCCGAAGTTTTCATTTGCATCATACCGATAATTCCTACAACCGTTAATACTCCGGCAACCGAAAAAATCCATGCACGTTTATACTGTATCATGAAAATGATCTTTTCGAGCAGGCTGCTGAAGACTTTATTGTCAAGATGTTTCAGATGTTTTTCGGTGGGTGGCTCCATGTAGCTGAATATGATAGGCAGGAGAAGTATGCACAGTACATATTCAACCATGATGCTTAAAGCGGCAATGATGCCGAATTCGCGCAACATCTGGTTCGAAACCAGAATAAAAGCTGCAAAACCGGTAGCTGTAGCCGTATTTACCATGAGTGAAGCAAAACCAATACGCTGCACTACGCGCGAAAGTCCGAGAATTTTGTTGCCATGCTGCCGGTATTCCCAATGGTATTTATTGAGAATATAAATGCAGTTTTCTATAGCGATTACTACGATAAGCGATGGAATTACACCGGTTAATATGGTTATCTTAAAGCCAAAAAGCCCGATAAGCCCAACAGTAAAAATGATGCTCACAGC
>JBBRYZ010000248.1:0-2878 GCA_038237165.1 Bacteroidales bacterium
CAAGCTCAACTTCACTCAGGTAAACCCGGTGTGTTTTCTCAGTTTTTAATTTGAACTTGTTGAAGGGAATATCCTTGTGCTCGATCAAATCAAGGCGATACGCATCATTGAATAGTTTACGGATGAACTTCATATCCTTATGAATGGTATTGACCTTATTTTTGAGTTCTTCCTGGCAATGTCTTTCATATTTGGTGAGGAAGTCAACAGAGATATCCTGGAAATTTAAAGGTTTCTCTTTCACAAAATCTTTCACCTTTTTTAAAATTGATTTGTTCTTGTCGTAAGTTCCAACCTGTCCGGCGCGCATATATGCTTCACAGGCATCATTTCCAAATTTTAAAAAGTCAGTTAGTTCGGGACCATAAATCATGTTTTTCAGCTCCTTTACCGTAAGTGATTTCAATTTGGTTTCACCATCAATCACTCCGGCTTCTAATTCGTCTTTTTGACTGGAGATGTAGTTATTAAGACGCTGCCAGTTTGGATAACCCCGTTTAATTTTACACTTATCGGCATCCCAGAATTTAGGGTCAACTTTAACATGTGTTGGAATCTTTTTATATTTCCTATCTTTGATGATACAAAAGTTGATAGGTGCTTCACCTTGCTTGTTGACGCGATCAGTTCTTAGAATGATTGTTACTGTTGCCATAGCGCTAATTATTTTGTTATAGTAAAGATACAAAATAATTTAATATAGTGGGAAACACAGTGGGAAACATTTTTGTAAAACGCAGTCAAAACATGGCATTAGTTGGCTAAGTGAAAAATATATATCATTGATATGCAGGTATATAAAAGACAAGAAGCGCAAACCACAGACATAATCGTAATCCCGATGGGGTCACTTTTATTTTAAAGCAATCGCCTATATATCATGTATATATAGGCGATTGCCTTTTTTCATTCAGAATTATATTCAGCAATGTTGATGATTAGTTTGAGATTCTTGATTTCCCGCCTCATGCAATTTTAGAATAAACACATTACCAAATAAGTCTTAAATTTGCACATAAATTTAAACCTTTGCAACATGAACCTTCTTGAACAATTAAAGCAGTTTACCCTGGTAGTTGCCGATACAGGCGATTTCGAAAGCATAGCCCAATATAAACCTATTGATGCAACCACCAATCCTTCTCTCATATTTGCGGCCTCGCAGAAAAAGGAATATGCACATCTGGTGGATGCCGCTGTGGATTATGGCAAAAAAAAGGGGAATAGCTTCGAAACCAGGCTTTCCGAAAGCATGGACAAACTGGCTGTTAATTTTGGTCTCGAAATACTGAAAATCGTACCCCGAAGAGTTTCCACTGAAGTGGATGCACGTCTTTCGTTCGATTATGAAGGAAGTTTGGCAAAAGCCCGCAAAATCATCGGCCTTTATGAAGATAATGGAATCTCACGCAACAAGATATTGGTGAAACTAGCCAGTACCTGGGAAGGCATAAAAGCAGCCGAACAACTTGAGAAAGAAGGCATTCACAACAACCTTACATTACTTTTCAGTAAAGCCCAGGCCATCGCCTGCGCCGAAGCGAAAGTTCAGCTTATTTCGCCATTTGTGGGAAGAATTTACGACTGGCATAAAAAAGACCGCGGAGTAGATTCAATTCTACCCGTTGAAGATCCGGGTGTACTTTCAGTAAATTACATCTACAATTACTATAAGAAGTTTGGTTATGCAACGGAAGTAATGGGTGCCAGTTTCCGCAATATCGGTGAGATTCTTGAACTTGCCGGATGTGATTTACTTACCATATCGCCAAACCTACTGAAGGAACTCGAGAATACGCAAGGCGAACTTGTTTGTAAACTTGATCCTGAAAAAGCAAAGAAAACGGATATTCAGCAAATCCACCTTGATGAGAAATCTTTCCGCTGGATGCATAACGAAGATGCAATGGCAGTTGAAAAGCTTTCGGAAGGAATCCGTAAGTTTGCCGAGGATCTTGTAAAACTTGAAAAATTTATTGCTGCTAAACTTTAATCCATGCCAATGTCTGGTGAATCTGAAATTCTGAATGAAGTTGTAAACCTGTTGAAACTGGAATCTGAAGCCATTCAGAATATTCCTGTTACCGAGAGTTTTCATAAAGCCGTGGATCTTATTTATCAAAAAGTCCATAAAGAAGGTGGGAAAGTGATAGTTAGCGGGATGGGAAAAGCCGGCCAGATAGCCGAAAATATTGCTACCACGCTTTGTTCCACCGGGACCCCTGCCGTATTTCTACATCCTAGCGAAGCCCAGCATGGTGACCTTGGAATAGTTTGTAAAAATGATGTACTCGTTGTGCTGTCCAATTCCGGCAAAACCCGCGAAATCATTGAACTGGTTGAACTCTCACATTACCTCTGGGAAAATCTTCCCCTCATCGTTATTACCGGCAATCCCGACGGAGAACTACCTAAAATAGCTGAAGTCAGCATTTTTACAGGCAACCCTAAGGAAGTCTGCGCTCTTGGCCTCACTCCTACTACCTCAACCACTGCAATGACTGTAATCGGAGATATATTGGTTGTGCTGGAAATGAAAAAAATCGGTTTTACTCATGCTGAATATGCCAAACGGCATCACGGCGGATACCTGGGTCAGAAATCGAGAAGTGCCGGCAAATAAACTTACAGTATAGAGAGGATGGCCTCGCCACAAGCGGACGTGGCATCCCGGGAACAATCTTCTATTCACTGCAAATGGCTGGGGAATTCCGGAGATGCTTTTCATCGATGCTAAAGCAAAATCACAACACACAAAAAAGGAGCTGACTTAGGCTTAAAACCTCATCAGCTCCTTTAATTAATTCGAAATACTAATTTTTTGACGGCTTAATTCCGAATGTAAAGCCTCCTTTTACCCTTTCAATCAGTTCAGGTA
>JBBRYZ010000249.1:0-2847 GCA_038237165.1 Bacteroidales bacterium
CTACGTGCTGGGTCGTTTTAAAAGCCTGCTGATTGCCGATGATGGTGAAAAATACAGCCCCGAGGGCATTGAAGAAGCCTATATTGGTCAGATTGATTATATTTCGCAGTGCATGCTTTATAATAACCAGAGTCCGTACACAATTCTGCTGGCAGTGCCCGACAAGGCCAAGCTGCTAAATCATTTGGGACGTAAAAACCTTGATCCAGCATCTGAAGAAGGAGTTCACGAAGCCATACGTTGCATAGGACATGAACTGAACCATTACCGCAAACATGGCCATTACGGACAAATGTTCCCGCAGCGGTGGCTTCCGGCAGCAATTGGGTTTTTGCCTGCTCCTTTTACCGAAGACAATCAAATGTTGAATTCGACCATGAAAATGGTTCGTGGAAAAATTACCGATAAATACAAACCACTTATTGATTTCCTGTTTACTTTGGATGGCAAGAATTTGTATCATGCGAGGAACATGGAAAATATGAAGACGTTTCTGGGGAATTAGGATTGAAGGGATTGAAGGGATTGATAAGATTGAAGGGGATTGAAATGTTTGAAGAGTTTGCTTCAAACCCGAAACGTTCCAAACTATGCATGCGCAAACTTGCAGCTTATGCATCGCAATTAATCCACCATCACCCAAAACTAATATAATTCGATATAATATCAATTCCTTTTAAACATAATTACTTACCGAACTGAATTTGTAATTTGAACTCAAACGCAAGCGTTACAAGCGAGAGCAACCAAAGTATATTTGTTAATGCCCTCCGGGCAAAACAGTATATCCTCTCCGATTTTATTGATATTAATGCCCTGCGGGCAAAACGGATTTGTTATTCAGCTTGCCCCTTTCCTCTTAATTCCGCCAGCCTTTTCTTGCCATAAGCTATTTTCGTGATAAACACATATAAAACAGGCACAATAAAAATAGCTAAGGATGTTGCTGCGATCATACCGCCAAATACAGTCCATCCTATTGTTTTTCGGGATTCGGCTGCAGCTCCGGTTGCAAAAGCCAGGGGCAGTACACCAAATATAAAGGCTAATGAGGTCATTACAATCGGGCGTAAACGAAGCCTGACTGCTGCCAGAGTAGCCCTGATTAACTCCATTCCGCCATCCACTCTTTCTTTGGCAAATTCCACTATCAAAATTGCATTTTTCGCGGAAAGTCCGATTAAGGTAATCAAACCAATTTGGGCATAAATATTGTTGGTTATATTCGGTAGTAAAGTCAAAGCAACAATTGACCCCAGCGCCCCGATGGGAACTGCTAATAAAACCGAAAATGGCACAGACCAACTTTCGTACAACGCAACTAAAAAGAGAAATACAAATCCAAGTGAAAGCGCGAAAATCATTAAAGTTTTATTTCCTGCTTTTATTTCTTCGCTTGACATCCCTGAAAATTCATACCCATAACCGGCCGGCAAATATTTAGCAGCCGTTTCTTCCAATGCTGTAATAGCTTGCCCGCTGCTAAAACCGGCTTTTGATGTTCCGTTTATTTCGATGGAACGATTCACATTATAATGTGAAATTAAAGAAGGACTTTCTATTATTTTTGAACTAATCAAAGAGCTCATCGGAATCATACTTCCAGCTTTATTTCGCACGTAATATTTTCCTATTTCATCAAGTGATGCACGATAGGAACTGTCAGCCTGGCTAACTACTCTGAAGTTTCGCCCGTAAAGATTAAAGTCATTAACATATCTGCTTCCTAAAAGAGTTGAAATTGTATTATAAACATCAGAAATCTGAACTCCCAGCTGTTTTGCCTTTTCTCTGTCAACATCCACCTGGTAACTGGGAGTATTGGCTGTAAAAAAAGTATAAGCAAAACCAATTTCAGGTCTTTTATTTACCTTCGCAATAAAATCATTGGCAACCTGACTGAATTTCTTCGCATCATCTGTACTCGTCGTCTGTACCAATTCAAAGGTAAATCCTGCACTTCGTCCAAGACCCGGAACCGGAGGCGGAGAAACCACAAGAACTCTGGCTTCCTTAAGATCTGCGGTTTTTTGCTGAATTTTCTTCAGTATGCTGTTTGCATCCTGTCCTTTCCCTTTTCTGTCATCCCATGGTTTCAGCATGATCCATATAGTACCTACATTGGACTTATTAGAACCTTGAAATGCATTAAAACCTGACAATCCGCCAACTACGGAAACTTCCGGAATTGATTGTATTCTGGATACTACTTCCAATAACATAGCATAACTCCTTTGCGTAGAAGTAGCCTCGGGCATTTCATAAGTAGCCATTAAAGCACCCTCATCCTCTGGCGGGATAAAACCTGTTGGCTTCCTGGCAAACAGAAATACAAGAGCGAGAATCAAAATTGCCAAAAGTGCTAAAACATTTCGGGTTTTTCGAATCCATATGGCGCCTCCCCTGGTATAAGCAGCCGTAATTTTCCCAAATCTATTATTAAAAGAAAAGAAGAATTTATCCAGCAGATTTTTCCTTTCCTTTTTGGTCTTCGACGGACGAAGCAAAAGAGTACATAATGCCGGAGTTAGCGATAATGCTACAAAGGCAGAAATAATAACAGAAACTGCAATGGTAATGGCAAATTGCTGATACAGTTTACCCACAATGCCGGGCATAAATCCTACAGGAACAAAAACAGCTGCTAATATCAGCGCAATAGCAATTACCGGCCCCGAAATATCTTTCATGGTTCTCCGGGTTGCCTCTTTTGCCGATAAATGATTGTGATCAATATAATGCTGGGCGGCTTCAACAACAATAATAGCATCGTCAACAACAATTCCTATTGCCAGAATAAATGCAAACAGCGTAAGTGTATTAATCGTAAAACCCAATATAGCAAAA
>JBBRYZ010000250.1:0-2815 GCA_038237165.1 Bacteroidales bacterium
CCCCGGTAATTGACCATGTAAAATCGGATATACAGCATTTGTTCGAAACTATAAACTGGAAATAGGAATAGCAAATTCTCTACTGTAGCATTTTCAGTTTTTAAACAATTGCCATCTGCAACTTTCCCCGCTTTTTATTGAGTGTCGCGCAAATTGTAGTAATACAGCTATTGATTATTTGAATTTAGAGGCAAAATGAATTGATGATCCGGATCGTCCGAAGAACCTTTATCGGCACATTCAGTATGAAGGTTAAAAGATAAAGCGTACTTTTGCAGTGCGTTGTAAATGTATTCAATTGCCCGATTGAGGTAATTATTGTTTCGATAAACAAATACAGATGCACGTGCAAGCATAAGAAATCAGTTCAAGCCCAAGTTATTTTTTATAAAATCATTGATTAGCAAAGGATTGGGATTGGCTAAATAAATTGTATTCCGTATTTCAGCACCTATATAACAAAAGCATGACTAACTACAATCTTTCACACCTTGATGAACTCGAAAGCGAATCCATATTTGTGATCCGCGAAGTGGCAGCGCAGTTCGAACGCCCTGCTATACTTTTTTCGGGCGGCAAGGATAGTATTGTGATGACTTACCTTGCCCGCAAGGCTTTCTGGCCTTCAAAAATCCCTTTCCCATTGCTGCATGTCGATACCGGACACAACTTTCAGGAAACTATTGATTACCGCGATAATCTGGTTAAAGAACTTGGCGTTAAACTTATTGTGGGCTCCGTTCAGGAATCAATTGATACAGGCAGAGTGGTCGAAGAAAAAGGCTATAGCGCCAGCCGCAACCTTTTACAGACAGCCACCTTGCTCGATACCATCGAGAAATACAAGTTCGATGCCTGCATGGGCGGAGGTCGCCGTGATGAGGAAAAAGCGCGTGCAAAGGAACGTTTCTTTTCACACCGTGATGAATTCGGGCAATGGGATCCTAAGAACCAGCGTCCTGAGCTATGGAATATTTTCAACGGACGTAAGCATATAGGTGAGCATTTCAGGATATTTCCTATCAGCAACTGGACCGAAATGGATGTGTGGCAATATATTCTGAAAGAAAATCTCCCGATGCCCAGCATTTATTACACGCATCAGCGAGAAGCATTTCTTCGCGATGGAGTTTGGCTGGCAAATGCGCCATTTATGAAACTGAAACCAAACGAAAAAATTGAAATAAAAACTGTTCGCTGCCGCACCATCGGCGATGTTTCATGTACCGGCTTAAATCTTTCAACTGCCAACTCACTCGAAGAAATTATTTCCGAAATTGCCGCTACCCGGGTAACCGAGCGTGGTAGCCGGGCTGATGATTTGCGCAGTGAAGCCGCTATGGAAGACAGGAAGAAGGAAGGGTATTTTTAGAAGGACAAGAGGGAAAAGTGATGGGAGAAGAGTAGAAGGGGAGAAACGGAGATGGGGAGAAATGGAGAGTGGAAATACGAAACTCTTCAAACTCTTCAAACATTTTAAACCCTTCAAACTTTGTCAAACTTAAGTCGAAGTGCTGAAACTCTGAAACAAATCATACGCGAAGCGCAAAAAATTAAACTATAAAAGTACAATGACTGAATTTTCATCCAAAGGATATCTTAATATGGAGCTGTTGCGATTTACAACAGCCGGAAGTGTTGATGATGGCAAGAGTACGCTTATCGGAAGGCTTTTGTACGACAGCAAATCGATTTTTGAAGATCAGCTCGAAGCTGTAAAGCGGGCAAGTATTCAGCGCGGGAATGAGCATATTAACCTGGCCCTCGTCACCGACGGATTACGTGCAGAGCGCGAGCAAGGTATTACTATCGACGTGGCATACCGCTATTTTGCTACCCCGAAACGCAAGTTTATAATTGCCGATACGCCCGGACACATCCAATATACACGCAACATGGTTACCGGCGCTTCCACCGCCAATGTCGCACTCATCCTTATCGATGCACGTAACGGGGTAACCGAGCAGACCTACAGGCATACTTACATTTCAACGCTTCTTCAGATTCCGCATATTGTTATCTGTATCAACAAAATGGACCTGGTAGGCTACAGCGAAGAGGTTTTCGAGGAAATCCGTGAGAAGTTTGTTGACTTCGCACTTAAACTCGGTGTGAAAGATTTCCGCTTTGTTCCTATCAGCGCTTTGCATGGAGATAACGTTGTTGAGCCTTCAATAAATATGGGATGGTACAATAACGGTACCTTGCTCGAAGTTCTCGAAACTCTTCCGATCAATCATGATTATAACCTTACCGATGGACGTTTCCCGGTTCAGTATGTAATCAGACCTATTTCCGACGAATACCACGATTACCGGGGCTATGCTGGTCGTGTGGATGGTGGGATTTTCAAACCAGGCGATAAAGTAATGATACTTCCGGGAGGATATCACTCAACCATTAAATCTATTGAATTACAAGACAAGCAGCTGGAACAGGCTTTCCCACCCATGTCGGTAACCATGCAGCTAACGGATGACATCGACATCAGCCGTGGCGATATGATTGTAAAGGAAGACAATCGTCCGCAGGTGAGCCAGGATTTAACCATGATGGTTTGCTGGATGAGTCCGCGCCCTTTGCAACTGGATGGCAAGTATGCCCTGAAACATACCACCCGCGATGTACGCTGCCTGGTGAAAGAAGTTCATTACAAGGTTAATGTGAATACAATCGGGCAAATAACGGATGATTTGAGCGTAAAAATGAATGATATCGCCAGGATTACTATCCGAACCACTAAACCACTTCTTTTTGACTCATACAACCAAAACCGTATTACCGGCGCCGTTATTTTTATCGACGAAGGAACCAA
>JBBRYZ010000251.1:0-2805 GCA_038237165.1 Bacteroidales bacterium
ATACAATAACTTTTACATTTTTCTGCCAGGCTATTTTTGCGCTTTCCACCGAAATATATTCCGATTGTATGGCATCAGTACCAAATGGAAGGTGGTAATTGTGGGGTTCAATGGCTCCCCACGGAAGAATTGCCAACTCGTAATGCTGTTCTTTAACATGTAACCAGTTGGTTTCGGACAGTATATAGGGATGTATTGGCATAATATATTGTTATTGAGTGTAAATAAGGAAACTAATCATTTTACGTAAAGATGTTCGTTTTCTTATTGACACCTAATTATTGTTTAAGTTATGATCAGGATTATAAATCAAATCGGGACATGCTTCAATTTGGCCTTTATTCTCAGTAACGAATACACAGGTGAACATCCATTTTACTAACCTGGTTTCCTTTGTCGAAAATTGTCCGACAGGTAATTTTAAAAGAACATAATTCCAGCCTTTGTGCAGAAAAACCGATACAGGTGGACGCATCCCGAAGGGCTCATCAACATAATCAGTTTCAGAAGTCGCTTCGGGATTCATGGCATTTGCCCATTTTGGAGGCTCAATAAGTGAATCATTTATTTTAACCCAACTTTCTTTATAATCCCATTTACCCGGCTGAGGCGTAAAATCCTTCTCCGAGCGGCCATAATTATGGAAGCTTATCCATAACCCTGTTTTCTGATCCTCAGGACTGTAAACCCAGGTGAATGCATAGGCCGTCGAGTTGGGCAAGGGATTTTTATAAAAACCGGGTACAACTTCAGGGCCCCAGGTATGCCGCAAATAGATGGCAGCTCCGTTGGCTTTACGCGTGGCATAGGATTTATTTCTGAAATTAAAAACAGTATCTTTTTCGGTTTCAGGAGGGAAGGAATTTAAAAGATTTCCTTTGTTTGGAAATGCATCGGTTATCCGCCATTGTATATCCGATTGTTTTACATAAGGAAAGGGCAACGCATTAAAATATTTCCGTTTATGAGCCAGCATCCTTTTTTCAAATTCAGTGAAATCTTCAAATCTTTTTGAATGCCGATCTCCCAGGCTGGTTCCGGTTTCCTGGAGTGATGTTCCTCCTCCCACCCAACTGCGCTCGGCAAAGGCAAGCATATTCGGGTAAAATGCATTGGCAAGAAGAATGTCGTTTTCTGTTTTTAATTTACGGTCGTTCCAAATACACACGATGCCACCTAGCAAACGGTCATTCCCGGTTTGCGAGGAGCAAATGAAATTATTGTATACTCCGCTTAAATCAGCAAAAGGATCCATGTGATTCAGGTAAAGGAATTGTGAATCAATAAATTTCCCATGCTTTTCCGGAAGGCTCTTTCTTCCCCACATTTGGCTGATAGTGAGTGTATCGGATTTTGCTCCCGGCGACCAACTGATAACGGTTTTACCCATTTTACGAACAAGAGCCTGCATTTCAGGAACAAAAGAAGCATCCGTAATTTTAACCTCATCCGTACCCAGGTGGAAATAGGGAGATTTAAACAGTTGACACGCTTCAATCAGAACATCGGAAAGTATTTTTTTACCCTCAGCAGATTGCATATCGAAACCGGTTGCCCGTCTAAATGCTGCACTATGCCCCGGCATATCTATCTCAGGTATGATGGTGACATTTCTACCCGAGCAATATGTTTCAAAATCTTTAACTTCTTCGCGGCTGTAATATTGGCCTTTGAAACGCGTCATAGAGGCTGAATCGGTAAGTTCCGGGTGCAGCTTACTTTCGAGCCGCCACGCAATATCCTCTGTGAGATGCCAATGAAAAGTGTTGATTTTATAAAAAGAAAGGATTTTAACCTGTTGTTTAAGGTTCTCAATAGAGATAAAACTCCTCCCGACATCATGCATAAATCCGCGAAGACGGAAAGCAGGATAATCAATTATTTTACATCCGTAAAAACTCTTTAAGTCATTTGCCTCCAGATACAATTGCTTCAGCGTTTGTACGCCATAAAAAATACCTTCAGGAGTTACAGCGCTTATATTTATTGACTGATTTTTAATATCAAGAATATAGCCTTCAGGATTATTTTGAATTTCGGGCAAACTTTTTTCGATATGAAAAGTGATACTGTGCTTTTCATCTTTCGAAGGAGCTTCTTTATAATTGCAGGTCAGATTATTAGTTGTGGAAAATTCCCGGAGGTCAGTAATCGCATTTTTGCATTCACTGCTTGTTTTTACTGAAATTACGAGTGAGAAAGGAGAATCAAGACGAAACGAATCATTTGTCCAGACGATGTGCTTTGGCATAGGCAGCAGAGCCGGTTTTTCCTGTGCCACCAGAATATCTGTACGCAGAGAAACCAGTAAAACAACTAACGTGAAGACTACTTTCCAAATGCCCATCCTACTTATTTTCATTAAGTTTTTCCAGTACCGTCATGCATTGAAACAAGGCTCTCGGAACATGAAAACAACCTTTCCATTTTCCACCTTTTAGCGGCAAGAGGACTTCGCCACGGCGGTTCAGGTAGCCATACCACTCTCCGAATTCAGGATCGGGATAATGGCTCCAGGTATATTTGTGCACGCGCTCAAACCATTCAAGGCAACGTGGATCACCTGTATATTGGTATCCTTTTAACAGGCTGATAAGTGTTTCTACATGCACCCACCAGAGTTTCTGATCCCATTCGAGCTGTTGGGGCGGATAGCCTTTGATGTCCATGAAATAAAGAATGCCGCCGTATTGTTTATCCCATCCGTATTCGATGGTGCGTATACAAATATCAACGGCTTTTTTCATCAATTCTTTGTCATTTTTTCGTGCCGCCAGATCCATCACAAACCACATGGATTCAATA
>JBBRYZ010000252.1:0-2709 GCA_038237165.1 Bacteroidales bacterium
AACACCATTTGGGTTGCCGCTCTCTGGGATCATGGCAATCCCGGGAAATCAATATGGGGAAACTCAAAACCCGGTCTCGAACCTGCCGAAACAGGTCAGTTTATGCTTGTTAAAAGTACGGATGACGGACTTACCTGGTCATCGCCTGTAAATATTACAAAACAGGTTAAAAACCCTGAATGGTACTTGTTTTTCCAGGGACCCGGCATGGGAATAACAATGAAAGATGGAACCCTTGTTTTTCCGGCGCAGTTTAAAGATGCTTCACAGGTTCCACACTCTACTCTTATCTACAGCAAAGATCAAGGTAAAACCTGGATTGCGGGAACCGGCGCCAAGCCAAATACCACCGAAGCTCAGCTTGTGCAACTTACGGATGGCAGCCTGATGTTGAATATGCGTGATGACTTAAACCGCAAAGAAAAAGGGTCCAATAATGGCCGGGCTGTTTCAATCACGAAGGATCTGGGCAAAACCTGGACTATGCATTCGAGCAGCAATTCGGCTTTGCCCGAACCAAATTGCATGGCAAGTCTGATAAGTACAAC
Source organism: Bacteroidales bacterium (assembly GCA_038237165.1). Lineage (GTDB taxonomy): Bacteria > Bacteroidota > Bacteroidia > Bacteroidales > UBA4417 > UBA4417. The sequence continues at coordinate 549 of JBBRYZ010000252.1, forward strand.
TATTACTGTCAACGGCAAAATGCAACAGGTTTTGTTTTTCTCGAATCCAAATGACAAAACCTCCCGCGTTCACATGACGATCAAAGCAAGCCTCGATGAGGGATTGACCTGGCCATCGGCATACCAACTGGAAATTTACAGTCCTGAATGTTACGGATATTCATGCTTAACCATGATTGATGACAAAACCATAGGGATTGTGTACGAAGGAGAAAAGAATTTAATTTTCCAGAAAATACCTGTAAGCAACGTATTGAAAGGGCTTTAAACATTCTATTAACATCTGGCATTGAAATAATTTATATTTCTGCCGGATTTTATCAACAAAGAAATCAGAACATTAAAAAATAAAATTATGAATAAGATTGAAGGATTAGTTGCCGCGCCTTTCACACCCATGTTTCCGGATGGAAGTCTGAACTTAGATATCGTACCGGAATATTATAATCTGCTAGAAAAAAACGGCGTTGCCGGAGCATTTATATGCGGATCTACCGGCGAAGGTGTTTCGATGACACAGAAAGAAAAACTCAGAGTTTCGGAAGCCTGGTCAAAACAATTAAAAATAAAGAAGAGCTTAAAAGTAATCAGCCTTGTGGGAGGTACTTCCTACCAGGAATGCAGAGAAAACGCGATTGCCTGCAATGAGCAAGGCCTTTCGGCTATTGCGATAATTGCTCCATATTATTTTAAACCCGCTGATGTTGGCCAACTTGCAGATTTTTGTGCCAGGGTTGGTGAGGCTGTTCCCGATATGCCGGTTTATTTCTATCATATCCCGGTGCTAACCGGCTCAGGTTTGCCAATGTTCAGCTTCCTGAAAACCGTTGCGCCATTAATGCCCAATTTTGCCGGTATCAAATACACGCACGAGGACTTTATGGACTTCCAGAACTGTATGAGTTTCGAAAACGGAAAGTACGATATGCTCTGGGGACGTGACGAAAACATGCTTTCGGCTCTTGTATTGGGTGCCCGCGGATCAATAGGCAGCACATTTAATTATGCAGCGCCTTTATATACTGAACTCATCGAAGCCTACGATAACGGAGATTTTATCCGCGCACGTAAACTTCAGCAGCAATCCATTGATATGATTATGCTTCTTGGGAAGTATGGCGGAATTTCAGTCGGTAAAGCCTATATGCGCTATATCGGACTTGATTGTGGCCAGTTCCGTTCGCCGGTAAAAAATATGCCCGAAGAAATGTACGTTCAATTCAAAGCTGACGTAAATTCGCTTCATATGGAAAAATGGTTCTCTAAAATTTAATCTTATGAAAGCAACATGCATTTTACTCTTTTTCCTGAGTTCCCTTTGTATGCATGTTAAAGCTGCGGATACAACTTCTTTAACCATGAAAATTCATAACATTCCTGTGATTCCTCCTGCCGCGGGGAAATCACTTCAGCATGGCGTTGCCGGTGCTATTATCGGTATCAGTGGAAACCGGCTTATTGTTGCCGGCGGATCCAATTTCGAAGATAACCTGCCCTGGCGCGGCGGCACCAAAATGTACCACGATGAAGTCTTTCTTTTCAGGCAAAAAAGAAATGGTGAGAAAGTTTGGTCGCAATCAAAAATAAACCTGCCGTTAGCAATGGCTTACAGCGCCTGCGTTTCACTACCGAATGGCATACTGAGTATTGGCGGTGAAGATAAAAACGGGCCGATCAAAAAAGTTTTTCTGTTTACATATAAGCGGAATAAACTTCTGGTCAAATCCATGCCTGATTTACCTTTGGCAATTACCAGTGCCGGTGCAGCCGTTATCGGTAATACTGTATTTGTAACCGGCGGACTTAATGCTAAAGGATTTGCTGTAGCTGAGTGTTTTTGCATGGATCTTTCTACGAAATCTCCCTCCTGGAAATCCATAGCCGCATTGCCTCAGGCGCTTTCTCATGGAGTGGTTGCAGCTCAAAGTGATGGCAACGAGCAATGTATTTATCTAGTTGGCGGCCGTTTCCGCAATGGTGAAGTTTCAACATTTTTAAATACTGTGCTGAAATACAGCCCATCTAAAAATTCATGGGAGAAAGTGGCTGAAATAAAACTGAAAAATAACGATACTTTCGGTCTTTCAGCCGGAACGGGTGTTGCTTATCGCGACAAATACATTGTTCTTTTTGGGGGAGACAAAGGCCTTATTTTCAATCC
>JBBRYZ010000253.1:0-2641 GCA_038237165.1 Bacteroidales bacterium
ACCTGGGATGAATACTTTATGGAAGTATCGCGTACCATCGCCAAGCGTGCTACCTGCGACCGCGGACGAAGCGGATGTGTGATTGCCCGTAACAAACAGATCCTGGTTACCGGCTATGTTGGTTCGCCCATAGGCTTGCCTCATTGTGATGATGTAGGCCATCTGTTTAAACAGGTAACCCACGAAGACGGAAAGGTTACCAACCACTGTATGCGGACCGTTCATGCCGAGCAGAATGCAATCTGCCAGGCAGCCAGATTAGGTATTCCCCTGGAAGGTAGCACACTCTATTGCCGCATGACTCCCTGCCGGACCTGCGCCATGCTGATTATTAACTGTGGAATAAAACGGGTGGTTTGCGAGTTTAAATACCATTCAGGCTCTGAATCGGAAGGAATGTTTGCGGAAGCTGGCATTGAGCTGGTTTATGTACATGAAGAAGTACTTCAGTATATCAAACAGCAGGTAGATAATATTGATCCGGCGGATACAAGGAAATAAGTAAACTAAATGATAGTGTGTTAAGAAAACGAAATCTAATTCCTTCGTCCCTGTTTTATAATTTCCTTTACTTTTTCAATCTGATCGGGAGTTCCAAGTACGAATAATTTGGCATTTTTAACCATCACTGTATCGCCGCCCGGATTAATGATGTATTCACCGTCAGGAGTTCTGAATCCAACAATATTGGCTCCCGTTAGTCGCCGGATACTCGTATCGTGAATTGTACGGTTCTGAAATTCAATTGGCAGATCGGAGCAAACCACCTCCACCAGGTTAACGCCTTCGTTTCCTTCGATGGAAAGACGGTGGAAGAACTCAGCAAGGTCGGGTTTAGCCACGAGACTGGCCATAAAAGTGCCCCCTACTTTTTCTGGCATTACTACGTGCGAGGCACCTGCAGTTATAAGTTTTTTAAAGGATGATTCCTGCGCCGCCCTCGAAATAATCTGTAAGTCAGGATGCAATGAGCGTGCAGTAAGCACCACGTAAAGGTTATCGGCATCAATCGGAAGAGTTGTAATCAGTGCGCCGGCCTTATAAATTCCTGCGAGCTCAAGAGTTTTGTCTTCGGTAGCATCACCTTCAACAAATACAACTTTTTCATCCTGATTTGCAATAATCAAATCATGATTCTTCTCAATTACAACTACCTTTTTGTTAAGCTGCAGTAGATCGCGCGTGGTTTGTAAACCGTTGCGGCCAAACCCTACAATTATTATATGATCTTTCATTTTTGTAATCCTCCCTGTTTTTCTGTTGCCTCTAAAAAACACGTTAAGTCTTCCTTCCACCAGATACGAAGTAATGGTTGATAGAGAATAAGCAAAGATACCTATGCTGAACGTGATAAGAAATATTGTGAACACTTTTCCGGAATCTGACAGCGGACGAACTTCTTTAAAACCAACTGTTGCTACAGTAATTACAGTCATATAGGCAGCTTCCAGCAGCGAATATCCCTCAAGGTTCATATACCCGACAACACCTGCAAATCCGACCATCAGCAGCAGACCGGATGCAATAAAAAGGTTTACATTCTGATTGTTTTTAAACATGTATAAATATACTGAACTTTTTACAGTTTATCGGTACAATTTAGTGAGAAAATCTGTACTCCAACCTTTGTACATTAAAAAAGTTGATTTTAAACTTTATTCAGAATGAAATATTTAGCATGTCTAATATAACTGAAACCTGTTGGATCAGTCCCGGTATGGAAGCATTATTAGTCAGAATGTAATCAGCCAGTTGAATACATCGCCGTAAATTTTGTTTATTCGGATCATCTGAAATCATTTCCCGCTGTTCGTTCTGAAGGAAAATATCGTATGAAATATTATCCGTTTCTGAATTTCTGAGCAAGATGCGCTGATAGCGCAACATAGGATCAGCATCAACGGCTAAAAGCACGAAATTATCTTTTTCTCTCAGCGATTGCACTTCCCCCGGCGTCCGAATGCTTTCGATTATGCAGTCTTTGCCGGTCAGAAGAGCACATTCATAAAGCCGGTCAGTAATATACGATGGCGAATGGTCAGCACGCAGCTTATTGGCAACCAACACCATGCTGTCGCGATTTACTTCCAGTCCCTGTTGTATTATTTCTTCGGTAATAAACCCGCGTACAGAGAAGTGCACAAATCCCTTTTCCTGTACCAGGTAATCCACAATGGTTCCTTTTCCTGCACCTAAAGTTCCGGTAATTCCTATAATCAGCATTGAATTGTATTTATTTTAAACGGATTCAAAGATAAGGCTAATACTCAAATTATAAGACTCCAATCCCAAGATGTAAATTCCAATCCCGATAGCTATCGGGACCAAACCTCCCCAATCGTAAATCGTACTTCGTAAATCGTAAATCAACCTTTATCTCCAATCTTCCAAATCCCGTCACTTAAAATTTATTTTCTCTCAACTCCTTAATCCATTTCCCTCCTTCAACTTTCACTGGCGTATAATTGATAATCTTATCAAGAAGAATATTTTCATCACTTTCAGAAATCAGGTTGATGCGATGTTCGGGTTTCACAAAACGCTGATCCACTGAATGATCAAGAAATGCAAGCAATTGATCATAATATCCCAGCACATTGTAAAGTGCGACCGGCTTGTTAATAATCTCAAGTTGGTTCCA
>JBBRYZ010000254.1:0-2598 GCA_038237165.1 Bacteroidales bacterium
ATAAGATCTATTTGGATTCGTACAGGGAATATTAAAACACAAGCGATACTTGATATTTTGGTTGATTATTACAACGAAATTGAAAAGTTTATTGACAACACAAACTATGGGTGCTTTGAAATTCAGGACTCCTGACCTCGTTCAATAAAAATAAAGGTTTTGCAGGGTTGTATCGCAAAAAGAAAAAACAGTAAGTTTACGCTATGCAACTACTATTACCTATGTTTCCAAAGGAGGCCAAGCTAATAAGTGACATTTTAGGTGTCCATGAGCATGACGGCCTTGTCCAATACATTGTTAATGGATTACCAGTGTATTGCCATAGCAAAGAAGATCATAATGCCTTTCGGTTCATTACAAGCAATTTCATACATCAGGGCTTATGCCGTAAAGTAGATGTAGAACGTGCTTTTGGAGTTAGTGAGGATACTGTTGGTCGTGCTTATAAGAAATTTGTAAAGAAAGGTGAGGCCGGATTTTTTGGAGATGATGCCCGCAAAGGAACCGCCCACAAGATCACGGGTGAACGGCGACAAAGGATCCAATCAAAGCTTGATAAAGGACAAAGTAACTATAGCATAGCCAAGGAAGAAGGCGTAGTAGAAGCAGCCATTCGCTATGGAATTAAGCAGGGGTATTTAAAAAAAAATCTTTTTCAGAACAATCTAATTCAACACAAGGCACAACCATAAACGTAAGGAATGACGCGGATAGTTCTGCCACAATGGGTATGGCTACTACACGTGCTGAACAACGCGTGGTATGTTCTCTGGGAAAAGGCTCACCGGCCACTGTTAGGTTTGAAGAAAGCCAGGCATTATGTGGCGCAGGAGTTTTGTTTTTATTACCGGCCTTATTGGCGCAGGGTTTACTAAAGACCAAGGAGGTATACCAATGGCCATCGAAGGTGTTTTACGGGCTTGAGTCTATCGTACTAACGCTGGCATTTATGGCCTTGGCCCGCATTAAAAATCCCGAACAGCTCAAACAGTGCAAACCCGGAGAATTAGGCCGTATTATCGGGTTAGACAGGGTTCCTGAAGTAAAATGTTTGCGGGAAAAAATTCAATTTCTCACAGAGCAAAATCAAGCTGCCCGATTCAACAACCTTCTGGTGGATCATTGGTATTATGGGCCAAATAACCAAGATGCTGATTTTCTTTATATTGATGGGCACGTGCGCATTTACTATGGCTACAAAGCCAACCTTCCGGTTAAATTTGTTTCACGCCAAAAGTTGTGTTTGAATGCTACAACAGAATATTGGGTGAACGATGCACATGGCTTACCTGTAATGATGGTCATGGGTGAACTGACCGAAAAACTACAAACGGCCATTGAAAACCTGATTATACCGCAATTACAACAGACAAACCTGTTATCTGCCAGAGCTGCAGATGATCATCAACCCCGTTGTACTTTCATTTTCGATCGTGAGGCTTATGAACCCGCCTTCTTTCACCGCTTATGGTCAGAGTATAAAATAGCCGTCATCACCTATCGTAAAAATGTAACGGATGCATGGCCGCAGAACAACTTTGTAAGTACCGTGGTACCTGTATTGCAGCAATCTGTTAACATGCATTTGTGCGAGACAGAAACAAGACTTGGCGGCTATCTGTTCAGGGAAATAAGACGGCTGGGCAAAGACGGTCATCAGACCTCCATAATCACCACGCATCCCACATTGGAAACCAACCTTATTGCCGGACGGATGTTCGGAAGGTGGTGTCAGGAGAATTTTTTCCGATACCTTATTCAGGATTATGATTTTGACAAGATGATAAGCTTCGGCACCGAAACCATCGATATCAACAAAGAAGTCGTAAATCCTGAATATCGAAAACTAACACATCAAATTAAAAAAATACGTGAAAAAATCCAACGGATTCAAGCCCGGTTCTTCCCTCTTGTAGAGCAAGCCATTGACGAACCACTGGACAAACTGCCCACCATTACAGTCAAACAAATGGAGAATAAAGCTGTGCTTGACAAGTTGAATTACATTGAAGATGAACTTATAAAACAGAGAAAGCAGGTAGAGGCGAGGATTAAGCTCAGTCAAATGCCAGAGCCAATACGGTACAACAAACTTAAAACAGAAAGCAAATTGCTCATCAATGTTATCCGTATGATTTGCTATAGGGCAGAATCTTCAGTTGCTACATGTATGGCACCCTTTTTAGCTAAAGCAGATGATGAAAGAAGGATGGTTGTCAAACAGATTATAGCAAGCAATGCAGACCTGTCTCCAGATTACCAAAATAATACGTTAACAATTACACTTCACTCACTATCAGCCCAAAGATTTGACAAGGCAGCTTTTGAATTAACCAAAATACTCAACGAAACCGAGACACAATTCCCAGGCACCAATCTGAAGATGATTTTTAAAATATCCGCGATCTCAAACTGCGCGAGGTAAGGAGTCCTGAGTGTTGAACTGTTGACTAATTTAGAAATTTATTCGGACCAAATTCATATTACCCCTGAAATTTGTGACAATTCTGTGAATAAAATGCTATTTTTACTCAAAACACGCTCGTTCACGTCTTTATAAGAAAATTAGACTATTCCATTTTAACTTTGGTGAACTTG
>JBBRYZ010000255.1:0-2597 GCA_038237165.1 Bacteroidales bacterium
ACCATAGTGAGATACGATTTCACAGCACGCTCCATATCAATGGTTTCGCGCTTTTCCCACATACTTATATATGCGTCCTGTACTATTTCCTTGGCTGTTTCAAAATCCTTTACATATTTCTGCGCAAAATAACACAGACCTGTAAAATGACTCCTGAAGAGCATTTCGAAACTTGCCTCGTTAAGCGGCTGAACGATATGTTTGTCTTTGTTATCCAGTTTTGAAATAGGTTTTATCAGATGAAAAAAGCTATGGATTTAATGCCTCGTTTCCAGAGTTTATAACAGAATGAATGCAATAAAACTCTCAGAGTCAGTATTTAATGGTATAAATCTTAAATTCCGACCCCTGATCCATAATCTGAAATGAAAACAGATATTACTCTGATGCAAAACACCATCAAAGGTTTAAAGAACTTAATCCCGTTGGTGTCCGGTTTGTTTCATCACAAAGGTAATCTGGATGTATTAATCCAGCTTGACAGCAAGTTTCCCCTTAATGCTTACGGGTGCAATTATACCGGCCGGAGCCAGCACAGGCTGTTGAACATCCATGCCGCTAAGAGTGCCGGTTAGGTAGAACCCTTCCCCTATCTGGTATTTATTTAAGCTTTGCACCATCATGTCGTACGTTTCGCGCACATCGGCGCCGATAGGATAGGACATTTTACGGCTGATTGCCTTCTCAATTCCGCTGTTTGCAAGCCACGAGGCCGACTTGAGCAAAATATTTTTGGTTTGAATGGAAAACTGAAGATCTTTTAGAATAATGGCTGAATCAGAGGCACGGTATTCAGGCAGGCCAGCAAAATACAATTTGCCATTTATGCTTCCTGTAACATCGGCGGCAATAATCATTTTGGTCTCATTGCCATAAACCGATACACCTGTGATTGTAATTTTCTTTTTGCCATAATCGTAGGATGTGTTTACCAACATCAGCCGGGTAATGGAATCAAGGTATCCGTAGCCAATATATGAAACAACGTTTGCCAGGAATTCATCGCCGAGTTTGTTAACGGTAACAAGGTCGGGAAGAACAGGATTGATGCGTGAAGGCGGCTGTTTACCGGTGAAACATTCGGTAACGGCCTGTATGGACGAAGTATGTTTTATAATTCCTTTGCCGCCGGATAAGGGTAAGGCAGAAATTGATTTTGGACTTACACGCAGCCACAAGCCATATTCAGAGGATAACAACATTGGTTTTTGCATCTGAATCCAGGCGTCTTTGGCATTGGCTTTCAGATCCAGGCTCTGCTCCAGACCGGCATCTATGGCCGAATTGATGGTTTTTGTATTGTACTTAATGATCATATCGGCAATAAAGGTAATCGGGATATCAACCGGCCCGATTTTCAAGGTGGGTTTGGTAATCCAGTCATAACCGTCGGAAGTAGTGGTTGTAGTGATGGACCAGTCCTTATTAACAACTACTGACGAGCGAAATTTAAGTGCAATCTCAGCATTAAGTTCGCGGTAATCGGATAGAGATATCCCGAACTGGTTTATTTTCCAGCCCGCCTTAATCCACAGTTTCAGCGGAACACGATAGATAAACTGTCCGTTTTCGAAGCCTAGTTTGATATTTTCCTTCTTCCAGGCTTTAACCATAATGTTATCACCACCGTTGTTATCGAAACTGGTATCGGCATAAACCAATCCTGTAAACTGACGGTTAATCATTGCTTCGAGGGAACTTACCTTCATTTCGACAGGAAGACTGATGGTTGAAGGAACCGGCTCATAACTGAACGGAGTATATTTTTCGGCTGGTTTTTCGGTTGGCAGACTGGTTGATTTACATGAAGCAAAAACAATCAGAATCGAGAAGAATAAGAAAAGTTTGATAATGTTGTGCATCGGATTATTTTTTTTGCAAAGGTATAGAATATAACTCTGATAGGGTTTTTAAACGAATGGACCCAGAAATCTTATTCATGTATTTTTTGCACGATATTTTGTCCCACGAAGGTACAAAGTTCTCTGAGCCGCTTTGTGTTCTCCGTGGCTTTGTGGGATACCTATTTGGGTTCTGTCCCGATAGCTATTGGGATGTCTAAGTCAAGATAAATCATCGAACCCTGGTCGTTTAAAACTCATTGCTTCAGGGAATTTTTTTTGAAGCAGTCTCTGTATCCGTGAAAGATCAGCAAGGGAATTCAATATATCATCTTCCATTTCAGGCAGTTGATTGTATAAAAACGAGAATGCTTCCAGCGACCGGCTTACAGCAATCATGGCAATTTTTGCAGAACCATTTTTATCATAATTATCGGTTTCTTCGTCATCAAATGAATAGGGAGTTAGTGTAGCTCTGTGAATTTTTACTGTAATAAAAAGGCTGTACCAGCTAACCACGTCCAAAGCATCCTTAAACGTAACAACTTGTTGGTCATTAATAAGCGCGAAATTTTCTGCTTTCTGATTGAATAGTTCATCGTTGACTTTAAGCCAATCGAGTAGCCGAAAACCGTATTCTTTGGCAAGTTTCTCGGCGGTGGTTGCATGATGTACTGGTTTTTCATATTCCGTTGAAACTTCTGATAGATCAATACCCATTTCACGGGCACCTTCGGCAATCATCTCAAAAGTTGC
>JBBRYZ010000256.1:0-2538 GCA_038237165.1 Bacteroidales bacterium
TCCTTATAATAAAATCTTGCCATCATAGGATCACCGGGCAGTGCATCAGGTTTTGGTTGTGCAAAACGCTGTGCATTTGCAAACATGGTCAGGATTATGTTAATCAGCGAAAATACCGGTGTTTGCTTAAGCGGAAAACCCATTGTAACATTAAAATCACCTGTCTCATCCGGAATGGAATTAAGTACCGGCAGCAAGAGCCCTTCATCAACCAGCACCAGGGCAATACCATCGGCAGTTCCTTTTTTTATGATCAATTTCCGAATCAGTTCTCCGGCAAGCTTTGCCTGACCTACATTACCCGGGACACCAATAACCGAAATTGTCTTTTCGCCTGTATTCAGGGAATTCCCAATCCAGTTTAGTTCTCCAAATGTCTTCTTTTCGATATATTCACGTAAAAATCGCCCGGCTTCCTGCCGCGGATCTTTGAGGTAATAATCATCGGCATCCCAATATAATTCAGCTTTTCCTGCTTCAATCAGATGTTTCAGCAATTTTTCCTCGGCTAAAGTCAATGCATTGAAACCGGCAAAAACAATACTATCCCATTCATCAAATGATTTATTCTGAATGTCTTGTAATAACAAATCGAAAGCAAGACCGAAATAGCCTTCATTATATTTCAGCAGTTCTTCTCTGAACAAGGTATAGCATGGCGCCAATGAATTATAAAAACGCAGATAGTCCTGTTCAAAGGGTGTCAGCGGTTTTCCATCAGGATTCCAGTGCTTCAGGGCTTTTATTTCATCCAGGTATTGAAAAACTTTTTCGCCATCAGCCATATACTGATCTATTTCGTCGAAGTCGCCAAGCAGCATATTGCCCCACGAAATAAACTCGGAAAACGGCTGAGCTTTATCCTTCTCAATAGATTTATAAACTTTATACAGCTTTGCTATGAGTTCCAACGGGTCGCTTAAGGTCAGGCCTGATTTATGAACCACAAAATCTTCGAGTGCATAGATGTCGGGCAGCCAGATTGGCTTATCAATGATGCGTGATACATATTGTTTGAAGAATAATCCGGCTCTACGGCTGGGAAAAACCAGACAAATCCGGCTGAAATTAGTGCCGTGAGTGGAATAAAGATGTTTGGCAAGTTTATCGAGGAAGGGTTGCATGTAAGGTGTTTCTATACCTCACACCCTGCCCCTTATTTTTGAAAGGGGTGGAGACGAGAGGGTTTTGTTTGACCTCACCCCCTGCCCCCTCTCCTTGAGGAGAGGGGGTGGCGACGAGAAAATTAGGTTTTTTAGCAATATGAATTATTGCAAACTTTTCATTTTAATAAGTATTGACTCGGCTTTTGCCAATTCCTCCGGCTTTCCCATATCCACCCAGTTTTTGGGATTATGCTCAAATCCAATTATTTTATGGGTTGCTGCAAGTTCAAGGTATGTATCGACAATGGAGAATTTTCCGGTTTGTTTTATAAATGTAAAAATTGCCGGATCGAGAATATGTATTCCGCTGAAGGCAAACCGTGTAAAGTTGTCAGTGCCGGACCTGGCCATTCTTATTTCCGATGTTTTTGTGTTTTCCCAACCGCACAATTGCATCTGTTTATCAAAAAGAAAATATCGTGAAGTTTCGCGATTGGTGACGGCCAATGTTGCCAATGCCCCATTCTCATTATGAAAATCAAGCATTCTTGCGTAATTCAAATCACTTATCACATCCACATTCTGAACCAGAAACGGCTGCTGATCATTGAAAAACCAGGCTGCTTTATTCAGTCCGCCACCGGTATCCAGAAGAAGTTCTTCTTCATGAGAGATGGTAATATTTGCGCCAAAATTATCGTTCTGGCTGAGGAATTCAATAACCTGGCTGGCAAAATGATGTACGTTTATAATTATATCGCTTATCCCCTGTGAATGAAGGTGTTTGATCAGAATTTCAAGCATTGGAACACCGGCAACCGGCACCAGTGCTTTGGGCAATGTTTCGGTATAAGGTTTAAGCCTTGTTCCCAAACCGGCGGCAAAAATCATCGCCTTCATAATTTTTCGGGATTATTTTTATAGTAATTACGAATCAGAACTTTCTTCAATTCCCGGTGGATGATAAGTTCTGCGATAACTTCCGACAACGACCAGTCAGGATGTAATGCGCTGGATTCCAATATTTTGTTTTCTCCCAGATCGACCTGATAAATAAGAGCGGAAAGTCTGTGCGAATCGATTTCGAGCATATGCGAAACAAACTGCGTAAGCTGTGTAAACATCTCATCGTAAGCCATTTCGGTATTACCGGTAAATTCCACATCCATACCGAACATGGTAAAATCCTTTTTAATCTGTTCTACCGTTTGGTGAATGACTTCCGTCTTTGTTTTATATAGCTCAAGATCAAATGATTCCAAGATAACTTATAATTTTTCGGGTTTACAAACGTACTTCTCTTTATTTACTTTTTTATGACATTTTTTACATTCAAACTTTGGATCAGCCTGCTTTTTAGCACGTTTATCAGCATCCTTGGTTTCACACATTGTTTTCGACATACTTCTCCTTCTTTTAATATTGGTTTCAA
>JBBRYZ010000257.1:0-2508 GCA_038237165.1 Bacteroidales bacterium
GTTACGCTGTGTTGGGCCTGCACACTAAAGGCAGCAATCAAAAATAAAAGTGTAAATAATTTTCGCATGGTTTTTGTTTTGGTTAGCCTGCAAGCTAACAAAAATAGCGATACCCTGGCATCGCTACTTTTAATGAGATCCGGAATCGGATATCAGCAAATGTAAACATCTACCTCCGCCATGCTCAGCCCATCCTGCAGCATATTTACCCGGATCTCTTTTATCAAAAATGAGAATCCATTGCCCTGGTAAATCCTTGCAAAATTGATCTGCTTCAGCTGGGCGGGGGTAATTATTGCCTTGTAGGTTGCCGGCTTGGCATCGTAGGCCAGCCAACGCAGGAATTCCTTGTACCTGGAATTGAATATCGATTCGGCGTTCAGGTCGGTTCCTCCTGACGCAGGGGGTGAATAATCTGCAAGCCGGGAGGATCCAAGCGGATAAGTCTGTCCGAGACTATCAGTGCTCATGCCTTTGTAGAATAGGATCTGCAGACCATATTCACCATTAAGACTTTCCGGAAAACCCTCCAGGATGCCGGGTTGTTCGGTACGAGGCAATGTCCAGCTTCGCGGATAAGGAGGGCCAATGATCTGATTCGGCGGGATGCCATATAAATTACTGGTTGGTGCTCCCAGTACATCATCCGTGAAATGACTCGAAAGTATTGGGCAAAATTCGGTTGTTACTTTCAAAAAAGGTTCTTCGCCTTCAGTATAAATGATGGGAAATTTCTTCGAGAAGAATGTCCAGCCAAGGGCATAAACATCCGGAAGGTATTTGTAAATGTAGTATTCGTTATTGGAAGTAATTAAATAGTAATCACCAACAACGCAGCCCGTCAGAGGCAGAAGTTCCCTCATGTCATATAAACTACCCTTGTAATTCATTTTAACATTTAATTCCGTGATGCTGCGTTCCAGGTATGCATCGCTCCCGGCTTTTTTAAGTTCAAATTTGATGCCTTTGTATTCAGGCTCAATCTTATTGATCGGATTGGGCAGGAGGATGCCAGGGAAATCAATTGCAGGGTTTGTTGCACTCTCAATATGTATTGTGCGCAGCGGAACAAAGGTGATTGTCAGGTTATTGTTATCAATGACCGGCATGCTGCCAGTAAGCTGAGCAATCGAGTTTAAAAAATCACCCTGAAGCATTGCCGGCACATGGTCCATCAGTGTGAAATTCGGTTTAACCGGTAGGAGCGTCGTATTGCCATTGGTATAGTTGTTTTCGGCAAAAGCATTGTATAAGATTGCGTTTTCAAAATCCGGATTTTCAAAAGGATTATTTACGATATGATAGCCGGCTTCAGACGCGATCTTATTCAGTATCGTTCGGAAATAAACGAATGGAGTGAACAGGTTGGCCACCGAATATTGTTGTCCTTCAATAAAGCCAACAATGAAGAGCGGAAATTCACCATCCTTATAGTAATTCTGCACAGGGAAATACTGTGAATACAGCGTTTTGATTGATAAATTATCGAGTTGAAAGGCATCATCCGGAAAATTAGACAGCAGACCGGGATTAAGTATTGGAAACACAGCATATTCAGAGGAATACTGATCTTTCGCAGTTATTCCGCTAAGCACTGAATTATTACCGGTAAATGATATTGAGCTTCCGGAAAGAATCGCAAAATCAATATTTTCTTGCGTGTAACTAAGGGGATCTTGCTCGTTACCATTCCCCATTGATTGTGCTGTGATATAGTAATGCAGCACATCACCTGCCACCAGTTCTATGATTTCGGTCCAGGTATTGGCCCCTGGGCCAAGTCCGGTAGAAAAGAATGATGAACCATTTTTTTCGACGTGCAGCTGGAGGGCTCCCCACATTAATGAAATGTCGAGATCCATGTTAAAAAGGAATTTGCCCGTCTCAGGCACCGTATACGTGCTGGCGGCAATATTTAAGTTATTGTTGGAATTGACAACAATGACATCCAACACCAGTGGGAAAATCTCAGAAAAGGCTACAAGTGGATAGTTCACCGAGGATTGCAAGCCTTTATCCACGTTAGTTTCGGCTTTGCAGTTGTTTGAGCTGGGCGAAGATATTATGTATTCAGTTCCCCAATCCAAATCCTTCAGCGTTTTCAAACCTAGCTTAGCTGCGAAATCGCCATTATCGATTTTGTATGATGTATCGTATTTATCCTGATCCGCCTGGGTAAGGACAACGTTCCCTTGGTAATGCAGTGAGCCGTGACGGATGCTGTAGGGCAATTCCGCAGTTGCCCGGCCATGGCGTTGCACGCGGTGTGCCTGGTTATATTCTTTTCTGATGGCATCATCAGCCGGCACGCTATTATTAAAAATGTAGGATCCAGGAACTTTTCCTTCGCCGGTCAAAAATAAAGGAGACCTGAGCACCAGTGGTAAGCTGATACCCGGGTCGGTTAGGATGATACTTGATCCAATTTTTACAGAAAGCATGGCAATGTTTTTTCTTTAAAGTATTTAAAGATTTTGGGATCTCTTTACTTTTTAACCTTTTTCAGGA
>JBBRYZ010000258.1:0-2487 GCA_038237165.1 Bacteroidales bacterium
TAAAAGGAGTACTGTCAGTAAACCTTGAAGCAGACAATGTTTGGTTTTCATGATGATAATTTGAAATTGATTATTTCCTGATTCATCGCAGGTATGAACAAAAATACAGAAATATAATTACTCAGACGTTATCGCGGATCGAGTGGGTAAAATATACAAACAGCCTTAAATCGTTTATGCTATGTGCTGCTGGCTATTGGCAACTTGCAGCTGGTATGATATTGCTAACCATTAGACCCTTATCCTTTACTATTTAGGATGACTCCGGATTTTTTAGTCAGCCAGTCGCTATTTGCCAGCTGCAATCATTGCAAATCAAACAACCCATACCAAATGTCAAAGCGCCATTATTTAAATCGCATTGTATGCGATACTTCTGAAGATTCATTTTTGTTTTAAATCCACGACAATCATGTGCCTTTACATTATGATTGATTAGGTCTTTGATTCTTCGCCATTCATACCCGTTTTTGCCTCAAAACAGGCTGGCTGTTCCTTCATGGTTCGTTCATGGTTCGTTCATGCTTTGTTCATGGTCCCTTTTGGGCAGTAATTGCAGTATAAAACTACTTCTCGTAATACTATTTATTCTGTTTTAATGTTTAAAAAGGCCCCTTCCAGATCTGAAAGGGGCCTTTACTTAAATTCAAAAAACCGGTTTGAATATATACGATCTGGCAATTCGTAGGATTAATCCCAGGTGGTAATATTCCCGGGAATATCCGCTGCTCTTACCACAATTTTATCACCTATGGATGAATCATTCTTTACTTTAGCGGTAAATAACCAGTCGAGACCATTGTCCTGTTTGATTGCTTCCCCTTCTTCAACGAGTGTTCCATCTTCATTCGTAATCGTAACATCCACATTTTTTACCATAAAATCATCGGTAACTCGAATTTTGATTGTATTGCCAGGATTTCCTGTATACGCAGTTACATCGACCTCTTTAATTTTAGGTGCGTTCATAAAATCAGCCAGTGCAACCTTATAAACGGAACCTCCTTCCGGTACGGACGTTTCGTACATGGCTTTCAATTCTGGTGTTACCATAACGGTTTTCCCATAAATCGCAGCTTCCTGGAAAAGTTCGCGCTGTTTTTGCTGCTTCTCGGTAGGTTCGTTTCGCGATTTGTGGGGAGGACCTGCAACGATGGTTTTTCCGTTTACCAATTTAAATACAAAAAGATCGCCCACCTGGCCTCTCAGGCCATGAGTTACATAATTGTTTTCTGTTGATGCCATAATCTTTTTTTTAAATGACATGATTAATTTGATATTATTGGTATCAAAAAAAACTAAACATCAGTTAAAAACATTTGATATATGTCAAAAAATGCTACTCTACTGAAAATTATTATCACTCCTGATGCGGCTCAGCGTTTCGAGCGAGATATTGAGATAATATGCTGTATGTGTGATCGATAACTGTTGTCGTAAAGCTTGCGGCCAATTGAGTAAATTCATGTACCGTTCGCGGGCAGTCGAAAAAGCCATATGATATAAGCGGTCAGAAAGCCAATAAGCCTTGAATTCGAAGGCGAGTTTCTCAATTTCCGCGAGCATCGGGTACGCCAGCTTCAATTTTTCGAGGCTTGCCCAACTCATTGAATAGCCCGTGGCATTGGTTTCGAACTGGATGTTCACTTTCGACATTGTATTGATCCTGAATCTTCGGTTAGTAATGAATTCGCCGGGGAAGAAGAAGCTGGCGCTTGGTTCGTAACCTTTTTTGTTGATAAACTGACGGGCAATGCCTGTTTCGAGCAGCGTAATATCCTTGCAGGGTGCGCCTTCGCGCAGTAGGTAGTCTCCTTTGGAATACTGAACCCGATGAAGTGTGCTGAATATCGCTTCACCGGCATCATTTTCGACGATACGCATCAAATCAATGATCTGATCGATCCCCGGCATCAAATAGCTGCCAGTGGAATGCAGCAGGTTTTTGTTCTTTTCAATAATCTCGGCTATCATAGTAGGAAATATGTTGGTTTGGTAAAGAGATTTACGCAAAAGAACATTCCTATGTTACAAATAATTATATCAATTTATTAAGTTTTTTACTGAACCGCAACATTTACCTGGTTTCGCAGTAATGACCGGTTAAATATCCAGGTTTCGGGCGCTTATCCGGTCACTTTTAGTTAAATATTTTTGTGTATTTTAACCGATTCAAACCAGCATTGCTTTTTAAAGATATTTATGCCCACATTACATTGGATAGGAAAAGAGAAGGTTATTAATCATCATATGGATGTGCCTTTTAAAGTATTGGAACACGCATACGGTTTTGATAATGGAAAACAAACTAACAAAGAGACCAATAGTGGGAACAAAATAATTCATGGCGACAACCTCGAAGCGCTGAAATCTCTTTTACCCGAATACGAAGGCAAAATAAAATGTATTTACATTGATCCTCCATACAATACAGGTAATGAAGGCTGGGTTTACAATGACAATGTAACTGATCCAAAAATAAAGAAA
>JBBRYZ010000259.1:0-2329 GCA_038237165.1 Bacteroidales bacterium
CTTTTTCACTTTGTTTCATCAGCGGAACTATAGATGAGGTAAGATAAAACATCCCGTCTAAATTCGTGTTGATCATCGCATGCCAACGTTCCAGAGGGAGCTGATCTATTTTGCTGAAATATCCGGCTCCGGCATTGTTAATCAGTATATCGGGAACGAGGGAATCAGAAAAGGTGCTATTTACCCAGGAGGCGGAGGCTTGCTGGTTGGTAATGTCCATGGCTACAGGGATAAAATTATTCCCTGCTTTCTTTTGAATAACTTTGAGTTTTTCTACATTGCGGGCGAGTCCGTAAACTTTTGCCCCTTTTGCCACCAACGCGATTGCTAATGCAGCACCCAATCCGCTGCTGGCACCGCTTACTATTGCAATTTTATTATCTATTTCCATGGTATAGAGCATTACTATTTCCACTCATTTCATTGGCATTTAATGTCATTGTTTTTCAACACACTCATCCGGACAAACCGCAAACCAGCAATTCAAAAAGAATCCATAATTGTACCCGAATTTACTATTAATACTCCGGCTTTTTGCATTTCGGCAATGGCCATAGGCACATCATTTTTGTCCTTACAAATCCCCTGCACTGCATCTTCGATCAGGAACGTTTTAAAACCGTTCTTTAAAGCATCGAGCACCGTTTGCTTAACACAATATTCGGTTACGAGACCGGCAACATACAATTCACTTATCTTTTTTTGCCTGAGATATGCAGCAAGATTTTCATTGGTGGCTTCGAAAGCCGAGTATCCGTCATCTTTATTATCAGTGCCTTTTAAAAAAACGAAATCGAGTTTGCTGGTATCTAAATCCGGATGAAATTCAGCACCCGGAGTATCGCGTACACAATGTACAGGCCAGTTTTCGAAATGTATAGTGTTGGCCGCATGCCAATCCTTTGAAGCCAGCACATAATCAAATTTATCCATCAGCTTGTTGATTACTGGAACAATACGATCCCCGTCAGGGGCCGGCAAGGCACCGTTTGGACAAAAATCATTTTGTAAATCGACAATAAGCAATGCTTTCATTTTATTTTTCTTTGCTGAAGTCCGTGATTAATTTATCTCTCAATTTCATCAGGTTCTTGCTTAAGCCCACCTTATACAAGTGCGGGTATTCAAATCGTTTGTGTTCATCGGGCAGTTGCGATATTCTGAATTTCCGGTAGTCTGATATCTCGCTGATGCTTTTTTCAACAGTGATTATATTCCCTTTTTCAACTACTTTTCCGACGATGACTTCACATTTCAGCCCCTCCACCGGCATATTACGATCGGGGTGTTGTGGATGAAAAATAATATGCATTTTCTGCTCATCTTCATCGGCAAGGGCAATGGCATCCGCATAAAATTTATTGTTACCATTAAAATACCGCACTACTTTCTTTTCGCCCGGTAAGGTTATTTTAATCAGGTCTTCTGATAGTTTAATGGTTGGCCGCTTGTTGATAAGGCTTAATTTATAAACGCCATCGAGCGCAGCATCGCTTTTTCCCGTAACTAAGCTGGTGCCAATCCCAAACCAATCAATGGGCGCACCCTGACCGATAAGGCTTTTTATAATGTACTCGTCCAACTGATTGGATGCAACAATTTTAACATAGGATAAGCCAGCCTTATCCAGTTGTTTTCTGGCCATTATTGACAGGTATGCAAGGTCGCCACTATCGAGCCGTATAGCCGAAAGCTGATGGCCTGCCTGCTCCAACTCTTTAGCCACTGTAATGGCGTTGGGCACTCCGGTTTTCAGGGTATTGTAGGTGTCAACCAGTAAGATGCAATTTTCAGGATGGGCCGCTGCATATTTTCTAAAAGCAGTGAGTTCATCTTCGAAACTCTGAACCCACGAATGAGCCATTGTTCCCGAAGATGTTAGGTTGTATCGAAATGCGCTGTAAATATTTGAGGTGCTGTCCACCCCTCCTACAACGGCAGCTCTGCTGGCCTGGATAGCTGCCCAACCCTGTGCCCGCCGCATTCCAAATTCCATCAATAAACTGTCGCCTGCCGAATGGCGAAGCCGGTTGGCCTTTGTTGCAATAAGTGATTGAAAATTAAGCACGTTAAGGGTGATGGTTTCCACCAATTGTGTTTCAATGATATTTCCTTTAACCCTGACGATAGGCTCATTCGGAAATACAATCTCTCCTTCAAGCGGCGCATAGATATCACCCCTGAACTGAAAATTTTTCAAATATTCGAGGAAATCACCACTGAAACCCCTATTGTGGAGATAATCAATTGCCGCACTGTCGTATTTAAAATCCCCGATCATCTCCAACAAATCCTGAAGACCTGCAAAAACAGTAAACCCCGAGTTAAA
>JBBRYZ010000260.1:0-2310 GCA_038237165.1 Bacteroidales bacterium
AGCTGACCAGATTTTGATTTCCGCAATCGTTTGAAATTCTATTCCTATTACAAATAAAGTTGATATTTTCCAAATTCCCATATTAAAGGCTTCATCATGATTACTACAACAGATTATATTCGGAAAATGTTCCTATACAACAATACATCAATTACCATTGCCTTTTATTTAAAGGAATGATAACTAAATCATTACATGAATGTAGATTGATGAAATATTGCGTTAAATTCTACAATAAGAAGTAAGCAATTTCCAATCAGATGAAGGAGATAAGCTGATGGAAATGCCTAAAATTGCATAATAAACTCAACCAGGTTATGATCCGCGACGAGGGCAAGGCGTTTACGAAGTCTGTACCTGCGGATTTCGACACCACGAATACTGATATTAAGCAGGGGTGCAATTTCTTTCGACGATAAGTTTAATTTCAGGTAGGCGCAAAGTTTTAAGTCGCTTTGGGTAAGATCAGGGTATGATTGCTTGAGCCTTTTGAAGAAATTTTCGTGTGCCTGGTCGAACAAGGATTCGAAAATTTCCCAATCGTTGTCGTTCGATATGTTTTTGTCAATCAATGTAGTAAGCCGTTGCAGGTAGCGCGCCGGATAACGGGGACCAAGTTCTTCTTTCTGCTTTTCCAGTTCAGATTTAATTTCAATAAGCACTTCATTTTTCCGGATGATAGACAAAGTGGAATCGGCAAGCTGCATGTTTTTATGCGAAATTTCAGCCTGAAGCTTATCATTGTGGAGCTTCATAATTTCCTGCTCGGCATTTTGTTTCTCTTTTTTTAGCTTTTCATCGGCCACTTCAAGCTGGTGATTGTGCTGTTTTACCAACCTGCGTCTGAGCAAATGGCGACTTACGATGATACCTCCCATAGCGATGAGTAAATAAATAATAGTAGCCAATGATGACGAATACCAGGGCGGTTTTATACTGAAGGTGAGCGTAACAGGTTCAGTTAAAGTACCGTTTACACCTAAGGTTCGTACTTTGAAACTATATTTCCCAACCGGCAAACGGGTAAATATTGCCTCAGTTGATTCGGACCATTTGCTCCAGTCGACGTCAATACCATCAAGCCGGTATTGATATAATTTTCGCGAACATGGATTCTGAAGTGTGGAAAAGGAAATTGAAATATTATTGTATGAATTGGGCAGTGAGGCTGATTTTAGGGTTAATTCAATATTTTTACTTGTTCCGGCAGCATTTTTGTAAACAAAGTCCCTGATAATAAGCCTTGGCGGATTATTACCGGTATTTGATGTGGCTACATCCCTTTTGAATATGGCAAAACCGTTATCCAGACAAATCAGGTTCAGATTTTCATTGAGCGGAACAATATTTTCGTAGCCATCAACCATGGCAATGTTGAACTGGCTCAGAATTATCCTGGTCACAATCCGTGGCTCGTTTCCCTTTATGTTGAAGATGGCAGCTTCTGTTTTCGTGCAAAACCAGTAATTATTTTCATCAATCTCTATGACATTGGAAGCAGCTTCAAAACCCTGCAACTTATGATTGAAGTCGGCATAAGGAATAATTTTTCTGTTGAGATCATCCCAGGTAAAAAGCTCTTTGCCGTTAGAAAATACCACCCTGTTGGCTATTTTAAAAACCTTGATATTGGTATTCGACGGCAGTCCGCTTTTATCATTAAATATCTGCTTATCAGTAATCTGATTGAGAGAATCTGATAGTCGGAGGCGATAAAGTCCTTTAATTGCATGGCCTAACCAGATGTTGCCCAGGTGATCGGTTTCGATAAAGCGGATCGGTTCAATGAAGTTTCTTAATTCGTGGCTGAACGCCCAATCTGACCCTGATTTTTTATAAATCAATAAACTGGTATATGTGCTTTGAATGAGGTATTCAACACCTTTGTAAACTATTTTCTGCAGCATGTAACCGCCGCTTACATTCGTTAATTGTTTCAGCGCATTATTTTCGATTACGTATGTGCCGTTGTTATGCCCGCAGAATATGGTGCCATCAATATTTTTTAATTGCCAGACCTGCCCCTGCGAATTATCCATAAATCCTTGATAAACAAATCTTTCAGCTTCTTTTTTGTAGGTAAATATACCGCGGTTTGTACCCACATAAAGTATGTTATCTTTCAGCACTGCCGTATAAACTGTGCCGATGGCTTCTTTCCCAACAGGATAAATCTCAACCGGGTTATTGAACGATACATTATCAATTCCATTATCAAGTCCAACCCATATACTCTGGTCGCTATCTTTACAAAGTGAAAGAACTGTATTATTCTGTAGGTAATTTTCACTGTGCAGATGGTTTAAAACA
>JBBRYZ010000261.1:0-2308 GCA_038237165.1 Bacteroidales bacterium
CTTTGCTTTGCGGACCAGATCTGAAAGTAACCTTTATGGATCACAAACGCTGCGTAGTGCACATCGCTCTTGATGCGGGTAAAAAAATGAATGAGTTTTTCAAAATGGATCTGCCGGTAAATATCGATATTCTTATTGCAGGCGCTATTCTGGCTGATGTTGGGAAACTGTTGGAATACGAACTTAAAGATGGTAAATCTGTACAGGGAAGCTATGGCAAATATATCAGGCATCCGTTTTCGGGCGTTTCACTGGCCGAGCAATGCGGAGTTCCTGCAGCGGTTTGTCACATCATTGCCACCCACGCCGGAGAAGGAAATATGGTAAAGCGATCGACAGAAGCTTATGTGGTGCATCATGCTGATTTTATGACTTTTGAACCGTTTAGGGAGAGACTCAAATTATAGATTTTAGTTAACAGATAACAGTTAACAGAAACAGTTAACAGAAAAAAGTTAACAGAAAATAGTTGGCAGAAATAGTCCTTTTTTACAATTCTTAAAGTTCTGAAAAATGAGATCTTTTAAGGACCTTGAAGTCTGGAAGAAATGTAGGCAACTTCGCCAGGAAATATGGGTTGTTGCGAAATCTTTTCCTGCTGAAGAAAAATACAGGTTATGTGATCAGATGATCAGAATCTCCAGGTCACCGTCAACTCAAATTGCAGAAGGATATGGCAGATATCATTTCCAGGAAAATATTCAGTTTTGTCGCATTGGCAGAGGTTCTTTGTACGAAATACTTGATCATCTGACTGTCAGTCTTGATTCAGAATACCTGACTGCCGAAAAACACGATCACCTTGAAGCATTAACCAATGAATGTATCCGATTGATAAATGGATATATCAATTACCTGATAAAAGCAAAACAAAGTTCTGAGAATGGAGAGGTAAATGATGATTATCAAGATTATGGAACAGGTTGATATTATAAAACCCAAAATCCTCATTCATCCAACCATTAACCTTTTTCTTTTAACCATTAACTAAACCAAAATGACAATAATAGAAAAAATAATCTCCAGTCATAGCAGTCAGGCTACCGTAAAACCCGGTGATATAGTGGATGTATTTATTGATGCACGTGTAGCACGCGATTTCGGCGGCGCCAATGTTGTCGAAAACATCCTGAATAAAGGGCTGACAGTACACGATCCTTCGCGTACATTTTTCACGTTCGACTGTAATCCCGGCGGCTCCGACCAGAAATATGCGGCCAACCAACAATTCTGCCGCATTTTTGCCCGACAGAATGACATAAAAGTTTATGACATTGATGCAGGTGTGGGAACTCACCTTTCCATTGATAAAGGGTTGGTTTATCCGGGAAGCACTTTCGTTTCAACCGATTCACATGCCAATATCATGGGAGCTATCGGAGCTTTTGGTCAGGGAATGGGCGACCAGGATATAGCAGCAGCCTGGGCCAAAGGATCGGTATGGTTTAAAGTACCCGAATCCGTAAAACTGGTTATTAAAGGTAAACGACCGGCCAATGTAAAGGCAAAAGATATTGTTCTAAACCTTCTTTCTATTTACGGCGCCAATAAATTACTTGGCTATTCCGTTGAAATTGAAGGCGATGCCGTCGAAGGTTTTACACTAGACGAACGCATCACAATCGCTTCGATGGGGACTGAAATGGGCGCAATTATTATCCTTTTCAGCCCAAATAAAAATATTCTCGATGAACTACAGGAATTGACAGGCAGGCGGTTTGGAACCATCAAGGCATCGGCGGAAGCCAAATACACTTTTGTACATGAAATCGATATCGAAAAATTTATTCCTATGGTTGCTAATCCCGGCCATCCGCACGACGATACTTCGGTAGAGAATGTTAAAAACACGAAGATTGATTCGGCTTTCCTGGGGAGTTGTACTAACGGACGGATGTCTGATCTACGCGAAGCTGCCAAACTGCTGAAAGGTCGCAAAGTTGCTCCTGGTGTCGTTTTCAAAATTGTGCCTACCACCGATGCTATCTGGCGCGAAGCATTGGACGAAGGCTTGATACAGATTTTTAAAGATGCGGGCGCTTTGGTTTCGAATGCGGGTTGCGCCGGTTGTGCAGCAGGTCAGGTTGGTCAAAACGGACCAGATGAAATTACCATCAGCACAGGCAACCGGAATTTTTCGGGCAAACAGGGCAAAGGTTCCATGTATCTGGCTTCACCTGGTATTGTAACAGCTTCTGCAATTGCAGGTTACATCACTACACCTGACGCCATTCCTGATGTAGCAACTACTTTTACAAAACCCGCAATCAAACATCGCGAAGTGGTTGTACGTGAGAAAACCGAAAAG
>JBBRYZ010000262.1:0-2276 GCA_038237165.1 Bacteroidales bacterium
GGAATCATTTTTAAAAAATTACGGAATAATCTTTTAAATTACTGATTTCTAAGGTCTTAACCAAATTAATTCACACTTATTTTTCGTTTATTTTATTGATATTCAATTATTTATATTGAAATTTACCGAACTATTGTTATATAAAATATAAAATTTTTGTTCAATATATTTTTTTATATTAGCTAAAATCAAGTATGTTCATAAAAATCAACACCCAATTATTAAATTGAAAATCCAAAATCTTTAAGACAATTAGTGTCAAAATATGTTTTAAAACATATTTTTTCAAAGCACTTGAGTATATATAATTGTATTTCAATTAAGTAATCAAATTGCAATCGATTGCAAATCTTCCTTCCCGCCAATTTACAATTATCGATCGTTGTGGCTTATTAAAATCTTGTATTTTTACCGTGTGCCTGAACGAAACTAAAGCAAATCATTAATTACTGATTATCAAACACATAAACTCATTATGCAATTATGAATGATTACGAAATATTAACGAAAATTAACTAAATGGACATGTATGAAAAATGATGCGATGCAAATCTTTTTTCTAAAGAGACGTTTTCTGCTCTTTGAAATTCTTTTAATAGTTGGGCTTTCCTTTTTATCCCCGCTATGTGCTTCAGCACAACAGAAAACCATTTCAGGTACAGTTATCGGCGACGATAAGGTACCAATTCCGGGCGCCTCAATTGTAATAAAAGGAACAACCATCGGAACAGTTACCGATTATGACGGTAAATTTTCACTGAAGATGCCGGTTTCATCCAAAACACTGATATTTAGTTTCGTGGGACTTACATCCAAAGAGATTGAGATTGGTGCTACAACTGTTTTTAATGTGGTACTATCAGAAAGCAGGGTCGGTATCGATGAGGTTGTGGTTGTCGGTTACGGAACCCAGAAAAAGGAGAGTGTGGTAGGTGCAATTACACAAGTAAATAATACTTCCCTTATGCGCTCCGGCTTCTTCGAATGTTACCAATGCAATTACTGGTAAACTTTCGGGCGTATTAACCATTCAGCAGACAGGTGAACCGGGTGCCAGCAGTTCTGAAATCGTCATCCGCGGTCTTTCGAGCTGGAACGGATCGGCTCCATTAGTATTAGTTGATGGTGTTGAACGTGATTTCAATACGTTAGACCCGAACGAAATCAATACGATATCGGTTCTGAAAGATGCTTCAGCCACCGCCGTATTCGGTGCCAAAGGTGCAAACGGGGTTATCATTGTTACCACCAAGCGCGGTAAAATTGGAAAACCACAATTAGACTTCTCGGCCTCCTACGGAATTCAGAAAGCAACCAGGATCCCCGACCATATCAGCTCCTTTACCACAATGTCTATGTATAACGTGGGATTGATGAATGGGGCGAAATTCCAGGATTTGCTGCCGCAATCAGTTCTTGACCAGTATCAGAATCCTTCTTCACGCATCAATGCATTACGTTATCCGAATGTCAACTGGTTTGACGAGGTGACCAGGGAATATGCGCCAACAATCAATGCCAACTTTAACGTCAGCGGGGGTACAAATTTCGTAAAATACTTCTGCTCTCTGGGATATTTTAACGAGGGCGATTTTTTCAACGCGAAGAAAGATGGTTTCTACGACCTGAGTTACAAATACAATCGCTTTAACTACCGCACCAATGTCGATTTTCAGTTGACAAAATCGACCACCTTATCTTTCAACCTGGGCGGTGAAACCGGTATTAAAAATTCTCCAAACAGCAACCCATGGAGGAACCTTTATTCTACAGGACCGGCCCGTTACCCCGCCTATTTCCCGTCATGGGTACTCAATGAGGTTCCCGACACCGATTATCCCGCAGATTCAGGGATACGTCTTGCCGCAAATTTCGGTGAATATACAGGTAACCCCTATACCAGTCTGAATACAGGACAGTTTAACCAGGATCTTGATACCAAACTGTTTACCGACGTAATACTGGACCAAAAACTGGATTTCATTACCAAAGGGTTATCCTTCGGAGGGAAAGTCGCCTTGAGTACCTATTATGTGAACAGAATACTTACAGCCTCGCAGACTTTTCCCGAATACCAGCTTAACTACGGTGATATCGGTAAAGCAGGCTTAAATCCGTGGAACAGGATCACATCAGCCGGTAACGAATATTATAAACAGTCACCGCTCGACATCAATGTGGGTGGCTTGCAGGGTGGCTATTACCGTGACCTTCATTATGAATTCGGATTTAATTATTCCAATACATTCGGCAAGCACTCTGTTAGCGGACTTGCA
>JBBRYZ010000263.1:0-2209 GCA_038237165.1 Bacteroidales bacterium
AAGCCGAAAAAATCGATTTCCTGCTTGCAGTTGGTGGCGGTTCCGTGCTGGATGGAACCAAATTTATTGCTGCCGCTTCGCTTTACGAAGGAGAACTGGCATGGGATATTGCTGCAAAATCTATTGCGGTTACCAAAGCTTTACCACTTGGTGCAGTGCTTACATTGGCTGCTACCGGCTCCGAAATGAACAGCGGCGGAGTAATTACCCGCGAAGCAACTCAGGAAAAATTTGCATTCGGATCACCGGTGCTTTTTCCGAAGTTTTCAGTTCTTGATCCTCAGGTTACTTACAGTCTACCGCAGCGCCAGGTTGCCAACGGAATTGTAGACGCATATGTTCATGTAATTGAACAATACCTTACTTATCCTGTAAATTCACCGGTTCAGGATAGGTTCGCTGAAGGAATTCTACTCACACTTATCGAAGAAGGCCCGAAAGCATCAAACTCCGAAACACCGGATTATGAAAATCGTGCAAACCTGATGTGGGCTGCCACAATGGCACTGAATGGCATAATCGGTGTAGGTGTTAAAAATGATTGGTCAACTCACATGATAGGCCACGAACTCACAGCTTTTCATGGCATCGACCATGCGGTTACTTTGGCAATCGTACTTCCCGGAGTACTCAGGCTGATGAAAGACAAACGCCGCGAAAAACTGCTTCAATATGCTTCACGAGTTTGGAATATCAACGAAGGCACTGATGAACAAAAGATTGAATCAGCCATTCAGCAAACGGAAGCATTCTTCCGCCAGGTTGGTATTATGACCCGACTGGGCGAGCACAAGGTTGGCCAGGATACTATCGACCGTATTGTAGATCGTTTCACGCAGCGCAAAATGCGTGCTGTTGGAGCACAGCAGGATGTAAGCGTTGCCAATGTTGGCGAATTGCTGGAAACCAGGCTTTAACAAGTTATATTTCATCCTATTAAAGGTACCGTCTGAACAGTATGTCAAGTACTGGCAGACGGTATTTTTTTGAAATATTTGAAAATGGTCAGAATTAGATAGCCAAAAATTATTGCCAATTTTGAACTCAATAATTTATATTTGTTTTTTTTGCTTCTAATTTGAGAAGATTCATTTTCTCTATTCTGGAAGAAAAGAAAAAGGAATTTTGATTGTTTTATGTTCTTTTGCCTTGATGCAAAAGAACCAAAAGATCAAGACTTTATAAAATTTCAGTGTAGTTCTACGTCTGGTTTTTGCCACGCAACGCAAGCCGTTCACCATAAAGTTAATTTAAGAAATAAAGTACAATCTTCATGGTTCACTTCTGCATTGCTTGAAATGCCCCTCGCTCATAAAACCATCCTCGAACTACTACTGAAATTTTATAATGTCGGTCCCTACACCCCGAAAATCCTGCTGTGAGGCCAGATCCATGTCCCGAATTGTTGCCTTCAGGAAAAACTTTCTTCGAAGGGACAGGCATTATAAAAATGCGCCAGCGGTTCTTAGACAGAGGTATGTGCGAATGGCATGTGCGTAGCAATACACCAGCAAGACAAAATGTTATGATTTGTTCTGCTCTTTCATGCCTTGTATTGCGAGGAGATCCCTCTGGCATAGAACTGCAAGCATTGTTATAAAGCCTTGATTTTTTGTTACTTTTTGATCAAGCAAAAAGTAAAAAAATAATAAAAGATTTTCCGAATCCCTGATCTGTCTTAAATCCATTGAGCTTTGGCCTCAATTTCATTCATTCTCCTTATGCTCCATCGTCCCCATTCTCTCAAGAAAATGAATATGACCCGAACATTATTCTTAATTTTGAACTCCACACCTCCGAATTAAAGTAAATTCCTTATTTTTATATTTTAAAATACATTTTGAAAATGGCTAAAAAAGAAGAGGTTGAACGTTATAAAAAGAAAATCAAAGAAATAGTCGGCCGGCCCGATATAATCCCCGGCATTCATAGCTATTGTGATCGCTGGTGCGAACGGTGTACTTTTGTTTCGCGCTGCACAGTTGGGATTTCGGAATTTGAGATGGATGGTCCTGAGCGAGATATGCAGAATAAGGAGTTCTGGGAGCATATGTCGGTGATTTCCCAAGCAACTTTTGAGATGATTGCCGAAGGTGCCCGTGAAATGGGTATTGATCTATCAGAAGTTTCAACGGAATATGAAAAACCAGTACATCATGCAACCACCGCCGAGAAACTTGCCAAAGAATACGGTTTTCGGCTACTCGAT
>JBBRYZ010000264.1:0-2206 GCA_038237165.1 Bacteroidales bacterium
CCGCCTGAAACCCGGGAAAATGCTGCTGGTTGATACCGAAGAAGGCAAAATCTATTATGACGAGGAACTTAAGGCCAAGCTTGCTGCTGAATTTCCTTACGGAGAATGGATCAGGCAAAATATGGTTAACCTCGAAGAAATTGAAACCGGTCAGAAGGTTACTCCCGACATGGGCGATCAGTACAATAAATACCTTACATCATTTAACTACTCGCTCGAAGATTCCGACCTGATTATAAAAGAAATGGCTGCTACCGGCAAGGAACCAGTAGGTTCTATGGGTAATGACGTACCGGTTGCAGTGCTTTCGCATAAGCCATATAGGCTTTTCAATTATTTCAAGCAGTTGTTTGCCCAGGTTACCAATCCACCAATCGATCCGATTAGGGAGGAACTGGTAATGACCCTTTCTGGATACCTTGGATCTATTCAGTCAAACCTGGTGGAAACTGCACCCGACAATGTAAAAGTGGTACGTTTCCGTAATCCGGTTATCTCCAACACCTATTTTCAGGTTGTTAAAAATTTACGGTATAAAGGATTTTCGGCTGCAAATCTGCATTTACATTTTGAGGCAAAACTAGGCGCTGCCGGACTTCAGGCGGTAATTGAGCAATTATGCCTCGATGCTGAAAAAGCCGTTGATGAAGGCAAAAACTACATAATCCTTTCCGACCGCGGCATAACCGAAGATATCGCGCCCGTTCCTTCGTTACTGGCAGTTTCAGCAGTGCATCATCACCTTATTAAAAAGGGGAAAAGGATGCAGATTGATATTGTCGTTGAGTCGGCCGAGCCCCGCGAAGTGATGCATTTTGCACTTCTGTTCGGCTATGGAGCAAGCATTATAAATCCTTATATGGCCTTTGCTGTAATCAGTAAATTGGTAAAAGAAAAGGCCATTCAGCTTGATTATGAGAAAGCCAGGGATAATTATATCAATTCGATCAATAAGGGGATCCTTAAAATAATGTCGAAAATGGGGATTTGTACACTCCGAAGTTACCGGTCTTCACAAATATTTGAGGCTGTCGGTATTCAATCGGATGTAATCAGTAAATATTTTGAGGGAACTGTTTCCAGGATTGGCGGCATCGGAATAAGCGAAATTGTAGAAGAAGTGTTAATCCCACATCGCAAAGCATTTGTAGTGGAACAGCAACCAGAAATGCTTACCGAAGGCGTATTTTCCTACCGCAAACACGGAGAACATCATGCATGGAATCCCGAAACTATTGCCCTGCTTCAGTGGAGTGCAAGGACTGGCAATTACAAAAAGTTTAAGGAATACAGTGCTTTGGTTGATGCCGATACAGCCAGTCCCGGATTTATCAGGGGATTGCTACGGATTAAAACAAACCCGATTCCGATTGAGGAAGTAGAGCCCGTTGAAAATATAATGAAACGCTTTGTTACCGGTGCCATGTCATACGGTTCAATCAGCCGCGAAGCACATACTACGCTTGCCATTGCCATGAACCGCATCGGCGGCCGCAGTAATACCGGCGAAGGGGGTGAAGATCCTTCACGCTTTGTGCCACTCGAAAACGGCGACAGTGCCCGAAGTGCCATCAAACAGGTGGCCAGCGGACGTTTTGGAGTTACTACCGAATATCTTGTAAATGCCGATGAACTCCAGATAAAAATTGCTCAAGGTGCCAAGCCAGGTGAGGGCGGACAGTTGCCCGGTCATAAAGTGGATCAGATTATTGCCAAAACACGATATTCAATCCCAGGTATAACGCTTATTTCACCACCACCGCACCATGATATTTATTCCATCGAGGATCTTTCACAGCTGATCTTCGACCTTAAAAATGTAAACCCACGGGCTAAGGTCAGTGTAAAACTGGTTTCCGAAAGCGGAATAGGAACTATTGCTGCCGGTGTTGCCAAAGCCGGTGCCGACCTTATCACCATCAGTGGTTTCGAAGGCGGTACTGGAGCAAGCCCTTCATCGTCAATTAAACATGCTGGTTTACCACTCGAACTTGGACTAGCAGAAACCCAGCAAACGCTGGTAATGAATAACTTGCGCCGGAAAGTAATTATACAATCCGACGGACAGTTAAAAAGCGGGAAAGATATTACTATAGCTGCTTTGCTTGGCGCCGAGGAATTCGGATTTGCAACTTCAGCGCTTATTGTTCTGGGCTGTGTGATGATGCGGAAATGTCACCTCAATACTTGCCCGGTTGGTGTGGCA
>JBBRYZ010000265.1:0-2080 GCA_038237165.1 Bacteroidales bacterium
AGCTTCTCCCAGTTGGTCATCAATCCTGTTGAGCTCTTCACGGGTAATTTCTGTTTTCCTTGTCAGGGCTAATTTCTTCTCTGATAATTCAGTGAAACGTGCCCTGAAAAAATCTGCAGCAGATTTCAATTCAATAGTTGTAGTGCCTTTATCGGGCGAACCGATCTTCTGGTTTGCTTTCAGAAGATTCTCTTCCGTAACAAGAACGCCTTGCTGCGAAGCGATATCTTCCAAAAGTGATTCAAGTTGTTTTTTCTTTGCTTTGATAGCTTCCTCATCTTTAAGGGTTTTCTGCGTTTTCAGATAATTAATCCGGCTGTTGACCGAGATAATCGTAAAATTGCCTTCCCCGGTCAATCGGATGGTATTGGCATCGATATTTTCGGATAAACCGGAAAAAGAAAGCTCGGTAATACCTACCGGAAGCGAATACTGTGCAGAACGCGTAACCTGCGCTCCCGAAAGAAACAAGGTAACATTGGTAACTTTCGAATCAAGGCTTTGTGTTTGCTGTGCAAAACAAGATGCTGAAATGGCTACAGCCAGAATGAGAAGAATACTTTTCATAAATTACGGATGATTAAAAAGATGAATAACGGACTCCTAAATTGATTAGTAAAATTATAAGAAAAGACTGAATAATCAAACATCCGGATCAAACACCGCAGTTAATTATTAAATTTGCATTTTATTATACTAATTATGCGACGAGAAGTTGATTTTCTGGTTATAGGAACGGGGATTGCCGGACTCAGTTTTGCTTTAAAGGCAGCAAAGTTTGGAAAAGTTTGTATAGTTGCTAAAGCCAAGGCCGAAGAAACAGCTACAAAATATGCACAGGGTGGCATTGCCACTGTGATGTACACGCCCGATACTTACGAAAAACATATTCAGGATACGCTGATTGCAGGCGACGACCTGAACGATGAAAAAGTGGTAAGACTTACCATTACCGAAGCGCCGGAACGTATTAAAGAACTGATCGCGCAAGGAGTTAGCTTCGATAAAAACTCATCGGGTCAGTACGACCTTGCCAAAGAGGGCGGGCATTCCGAGTTTCGGGTGCTGCATCATAAGGATCAAACCGGGCTCGAAATCGAAGAGACACTTTTGGCCCGAGCACGTGAAGACAAAAATATCGAAATCCTCGAAAATCATTTTACGGTCGAAATCATTACCCAACATCACCTTGGAATGTACGTAAACCGCCGTACTCCCGACATTACCTGCTACGGAGCTTATGTGCTCAATAAAACGAATAACAGCATCGACACTATTCTGGCTAAAATTACACTGATGGCAACCGGTGGCGCAGGAAATGTTTACCAAACAACCACAAATCCTCCCATTGCAACCGGCGATGGAATCGCCATGGTTTATCGCGCAAAGGGAGATATCGAAAAGATGGAATTTATACAGTTCCATCCCACATCGCTTTACAATCCGGCGGAGAAGCCTTCGTTCCTGATCACTGAAGCTTTACGAGGTTTTGGGGGAATACTTAAAGATATTAATAGCAACGAATTTATGCAGAAATACGACAAGCGTCTTTCGCTCGCACCACGCGACATCGTAGCCCGCGCCATCGATAATGAATTGAAACTGAGCGGCGAAGACCATCTGTATCTCGATTGCCGTCACCTCGATCGCAATAAACTCATAGATCATTTCCCGGGCGTTTACGCTAAATGTCTCAGCATCGGTATTGATCTCACCAAAGAAATGATACCTGTAGTTCCGGCAGCACATTATACCTGTGGTGGCATAAAAGTGGACGAATGGGGACGCAGTTCTATCATTAACCTTTACGCTTCGGGCGAATGTTCGTCCACCGGGCTTCATGGAGCAAACCGGCTTGCAAGTAATTCGTTACTCGAATCACTGGTTTATTCGCACCGTGCCTGTATCCATTCAAGCGAAAAACTTAAGCATATCGCCTTGTGCCACGAAATACCCGACTGGAACGCCGAAGGAACCGTGATGAACGAGGAAATGATTCTCATTACGCAAACTATGAGGGAATTGCAGGGAATTATGACTAATTACGTCGGAATTGTCCGCTCGAATCTACGGTTAAAAA
>JBBRYZ010000266.1:0-2003 GCA_038237165.1 Bacteroidales bacterium
ATACAAGCCCTGTAATGCTCAGTCAAACGCATCACAATTTGGAGTTAAGGGAGGGGTCAATTTCTCACAGCTTTTCACACAGGATTCTGAAAAGGATAATATGAAGATCGGATTTAACATTGGACTTTTTAATAAGATGCCGATTACCGAAATTTTTTCTTTTCAACCCGAAATTTATTTCACTACTAACCTGAATAATTCACAAACGCAAAATAAGCTCCAAAGAGTTGGCTGATTTCCGGACGACTTCTCCGGAAATCATCTTTAAGCAGCAATGATTTTCTCATAATGTGGGTTGGAGCCTACGGATTCTTCAGAATCAACTGTTGTTAACAAAAACTGCTGGGTTATTAACAATATACACCTGCTCTGCGATGCAGGTTCAGGATTTTCAGGTTAGAAATAGTGGAGTGAACAGATTTGCCGACTTCTTTAGCAACGCAGCAGCTCAAATTTTTGCAGGCAATTCACTACCACGCTCAAATCCGTGAATTGCTTAGGGAATTCAACCCTGATGCGGGTTTTCATTTCTTTGACATAAGCCGCAACTTTGATAAGGCGCAGTTGAATGGTTTTCATGGATGCCGTAGCATACTCAGTATTGGCCAATACTTCCGTTCGCAAGGTATGAATAAGAACGTAAGCCGCAGAATGCAGAAAAAGTCTGAATTGATTGGCTGCAAAACTGCTACACGACATTTTAT
Organism: Bacteroidales bacterium; assembly: GCA_038237165.1. GTDB lineage: Bacteria > Bacteroidota > Bacteroidia > Bacteroidales > UBA4417 > UBA4417. The sequence goes on from JBBRYZ010000266.1 coordinate 705, forward strand.
CGGATTTCAGGTATGTCTTATGCTCTTTAATATAGAGTTCCATCTGCCCCCTGGCACAATAGGCATTTTCATAAAGGGCCTTCGTTCTGATAAATCCGATATCGGTAACGATATAACGGATGTTAAGCCCTTTGCTGCTTACTTCAACTTTTACAATAACACGTTGAGGCTTATGCCATGAACCTGCCGCATAATAAAAACTGTGGTAGCGTTTCACTGCAATTCCCGTTTGTTTGAACTGCTTTTTAGCTGATTCAATGGTAATATTGGCCAGGCTGTTCAATGTTTTATTCCCGGTAAGCCCGGTCAAATAATGCACCTTGCGCTGGCTTTCTGTCCAGGCCATAAGTTCTTTACTGCAAAAATGACTGTCTCCACGCACGATGATGATCGTGTTCTTCCACACTTGGCGAAGATGATTTATGATCCGTTGCAAGATAGAAAAAACATCTGCGGTTTTGCTCCTGCGCCCCGGTTTTAACAGAGTGGCTACTAATTTCCCACTGAATCCTTCATAGATATGTAATGGCATATAGCAATACTCACCATAATAGTCATTATATAAGGCTAATTGCTGGGCACCATGTGTATCGCTATTGGTATCATCACAATCCAATATAATTACAGCAGGGGCTTCTGGATATGAGTTGATAAAGTTGTCCACGAAAGCTACTCCCATTTTGTACAACGCTTTGCTTGCCGGGGCATTTTCAAATCGACTCATTGTTGGCTGTGACGAAAGCGGTTTGCCTTGTTCAGGTGCTTTACCAGAACATATTTTCAAAATAAGATCATCCCGCAGTGTATCACTATCATTGGCATCTTCGTATCCGGCAGCTATTTGAAATACCCGCTGAGTGAGCATAGAATCTACCGTATGCTGGATATATCCCGGATGCCTGGTATCGTCAACGCATTCAGTCAGAGCACTTAATATTCCTATTTGGTTTTCAACTTCGCGTAATAAAAGTAAGCCGCCATCCGAGGAAACTTTCTCAGAAGTAAAACTGAGTTCTATAGGCTTTTTATTTAAGGGTTTAATGTCGAAAAGCAATTTGCTTAATCCTTCACTACTGTCATGCAAACCCGATTCTTGCTTATATTTGTCCATGGAAAAGTTTGTTTAAAAGTTTGACTGCTTTTATACCTCAAAGGTAATGATTATCAATGAGATAACAAACTTTTCCTGCTTTTTATGAATTATTCAGGCTAATCAATTAAACTCAATTACTATATTTGTAGTTGTTAACAATCATAACGACTTTCTCCAACTCTTCGTCTATCATTACCGGACTAATA
>JBBRYZ010000267.1:0-1973 GCA_038237165.1 Bacteroidales bacterium
CGGCATATGCCTGAAAACAGGAAATTGTTTAAGATAAATGTTTACTGCTCCGTAAAAGACAGGAATTCCATCACCGCTAACATTTCCATTCATCGTAAGCGGAAGATACATCGGCAAAGTAACCGCATCATGCCCCAGTTTTTTGAGCGAAGCCACTACGCCGCTGTCGCGCAGGCAATTGCCGCAGTAAAAGGTTCCTCCGAAACCGGGGACTATATGGACTATTTTCATTAAAAGAGATTATTCCGATTGTTAAATATTTGATATTTAATGATTAACATTAAACATATAATGTTTAATTTTTAAGTGCTGCTCATTCCAAACCGACCTAATCTGCCTGCTTTCAAATAGTTTTATATTGCTCATGGTTGTAGCGGGATTTGATTGCTAAAATAATCAAATATCTATTGCTGATGTTTAATCACTGATGATAAGAAGAACAAGCATTTAACCTTACTTTGGTCCAAACGCATAAATTTTCCCATCTTCTGCACCCACAACAATCATTTTTGAAGTCACTGCAGGAGTAGCGCTTATAGGACTTCCAATTTCATATTTCCATGTTTCATTTCCGGTGGTGATATCGATAAAGCGTAGCCTTCCATCGGCAGAAGCAACAACCACAAAATTCCCTGTGATAACTGGCGATGCATCCACTTTATTTAATGCTTTGAATTTCCATATCAATTTACCTGAGCCGGTATCGAAGCAATACAAGGTTTTGTTTTGTGATCCTGTAATTACGCGGTTTCCCGAAATGGCTGGTGAAGCAAGAAATGGTCCACCACCATCGGTTTTCCATTTCACTTTTTTCAGTTTCATATCCATGCAGTAAAAAACACCGTCGTAATTACCAAAGAAAGCAAAATTGCCGCTGATAGCCGCCGAGGCAGGAATGTAAGTGCCAATATTGATATTTCCTGAAGCCTTGCCATTATCTGTGTTCACGCTGTAAAGGATACCGTCGCAACCGCCAAAAACTGCTTTTTTACCAAATACCGCAGCAGCTCCGTTGATGTAATTTCCGGATTCGTATTTCCATAAAAGCTTGCCGGTTGCAGCATCAATACAATGGACAAAATAGTCGTAGCTCCCGAAAAGTATGCGTTTCTGTTTGCCATCCGGGCCAAGTGTCCAGTTGCAGGAACCTGATATCTGGCCTTCGGTTGCATATTTCCATTTCAGTTTTCCGGTTTCAGTATTAACAGCAAAAAGAACTCCTTCGAGCGATCCGACAATTACAACGTTGTCAATTACCAGCGGAGGAGCTTCGATAGATGAACCTGCGTTAAACTTCCATTTCAAAGAACCTGTGGAGGTTATAGCATATAAAAATCCATCATCCGAACCCACAAAAATGGTGTTGTTGGAAATAACAGGAGAAGATTTTACGGCATCTTCAGTTTTGAACGACCATAATAAATTGAGCGGTGGTGCAATTTTAGCTGCCGAAACCCCGGTTAGCTGGGCATTTCCCCTGAAGGATGGCCAGTTGTCTCCACCGGAAACCTGGGCAGCAGCAGTGAGGGAGGTGGTTAGGTAAAGGAGTGATATGAAAAGTAATGGGTTCATCAGAAGGGGTTAGTATTTAGGTCCCGATAGCTATCGGGATGGGATTTAGGACACTTCGTTCCGATAGCTATTGGAACCGCTCAGTGTGACAGAAATTTTAGTTTAAGGCATCAAATGTTGTAGTATTTTATATTTCAGTGGGAATATTCGTCATTCGTACATCGTAAATCAATTCAGTAGTTGAGTCGTTCTTCCTGTTCCTTAAAAGCCATAGCTCCTGTAGGGCAGGCGATTACACAAGCTTCAGCAGTTTTTTTCAGTGCTTCGGCAATGGTTTTGTTAAAAGGAACGCTGATTCTGACATCAAAACCGCGCCCGATATACGTTAATCCGAGCGATTCTTCTTTTGCACTGATTTCGACACATAAGCCGCAGCGGATGCATTTTTCCGGCTCATAAAC
>JBBRYZ010000268.1:0-1964 GCA_038237165.1 Bacteroidales bacterium
AATGGAATAATCCTTGCTGTTCAGAAAGAATGGCTTAACCTCGCCCCAGGTACCATTATTTTTGTCGGCATAATATATTTTTAACTCGTTGGTTTTATAAACGCCATCGCGTTTAGCCTTGCCAAAAAATGATCTGGTAAAATAAATGCTGTTTCCTCCATTACCGAACGAAGCAGGACCATCATGGTATTCCTGATTGAATTTGGTGTCGAATTGCGAAGGAGCGCTCATGCCTCCCCAGAAATCATCTTTCGTTTCGGGCGTGGATTTCATTATATTAAGATAACCACGACCTGTCCATCCATATTTCTTGCCTTCAGCAGGTGTATTGCTGAAATCAGAAGCATATACCAGGTCACCGTTGTAAATAGCCGGTCCGAATTCACTTTCTTTAGTATTGATATTGTTTACCGTTTTTACTTCGAATTTGGGTTCAATTTTTTTCCATGGACCAAGCACGCTGTCACAATAGGATACATTAAGCGGTCCTCTGGGATCGGAGGGATTCTTCTGAGAATATGTCTGAAACATTTCACGGGCTTTTTCATAATCGCCGGTTGATTGCAGCGCTTTACCATAATAGTAAAACGTTTCCGGCTTGGCATCTGGTAGTTTTACTGCCTTGGCATATGTTTCCTTCGACTTGTCGATATCATGTTGCATGCGATAGCATTCGGCCAGCATAGGAATTGCAGCTTCCTTTTTTTTGTCATTTGTCGAAGCTTTTTCAAGTATATCAATAGCTTTGGCATAATTATATTTATCCATTTGCTTCTGTGCCCTGTAAAGTGATTGGCAACTCATCAGCGCAGGAAGTAGTATGCTTAATGCCAGAATATATTTGTACCTTTTCATGATTTTGGTTTTATAAATAATTTAAATGTTTTCGAAATCCGTATTTAGAAATATCTTGGTGAAAGTATTCGATTTCCGATATTAAAGTCGTAGCTAAGCCTTATTTCGTGGGAACCTTTGTTATAGGATTTTAATTCATTAAGCCAGATATCGTAGGAATACCCTATGCGCAAATTTTGGGCAATATTTACTTCAGTGATAAATGAAATTGCCTTCTCTGTGCGATATGATACGCCAAGCCAGAGTGTATTTACAAACAGGAAACTGGCATTCACGTCAACCTGTGGAGGCGCATTTTGTACAAACTTAGCCAACAGTGAAGGGCGGAATACTACCTTATCACCTAGTGGGAACGCTGCACCGGTCATTCCATAAAAGTGAGAAACCAATTTAGTAAACTGCTTATTGCCAGCTGAATCACGAACCATCATCGATTGATTCTGAAAAAGATGAAGTGTTGAAAGTCCTGCGTAAAACCTTTCTGAATAATAGTAAACTCCAAAATTAGCATCAGGCGTAACTTTTTTCTCAATGTTTGAATACATCATAGGATCTTGATCATCATAGGATTTAAGATCACTGATTACAATTCCGTTATTTTTGAAACCCGCCTGTAAGCCAAAGGAAAGCTTACTCTTGGGGAAAATAACGCGGTAAGCAAAAGTAGCCAAAGCCCCGGTATAATTCAATGGACCAATTCTATCGTTATAAACATATGCTCCCAGAGCAAGATGTGGATTATTTAATGGCGAATGCAGTGATGCACTGATTGTTTTTGGCGCTCCGTCGATATTAACCCATTGGTTACGATAAAGTATGTCGGCTGTGAGAAGTTCACGGCTTCCTGCATAACCAGGATTTACAGCAAGTTTATTGAACATATACTGGCTGTAGATAGGATCCTGCTGGGCAAAAAGTGAAGTTGCGGTTAGTATCATCAGCACTGTGAATAGCTTTTTCATGATTTTCCGGATATTGAGTTCAAAATTTCTTAATTAAAGGATAAAAGTTTAGATTCAGTTAAGAATGGTTCGGCGGGATAGGAATTTATTATCCCGCCTTACATCTGCTAGTTGCCCCCTTTGCCACGGACATAAACCCAACCTTTA
>JBBRYZ010000269.1:0-1911 GCA_038237165.1 Bacteroidales bacterium
GTTGATGTGCCATGGGTATTAACATGATCAATATCATAAATAGTCATGCCGGCATCTTTTAAAGCCCAACGCATTGAATTTATCGCCCCCAATCCTTCAGGATGTGGTGCGGTAATGTGATATGCATCTCCACTCATACCTGCTCCGGCCACTTCGGCATAAATCTTAGCGCCTCTGGCAAGTGCATGTTCAAGGTCTTCGAATATAAGAGCTGCTCCGCCTTCACCAATCACAAATCCATCACGATCCTTATCGAACGGACGTGAAGCAGTTGCAGGATCATCGTTGCGGGTTGAAAGTGCATGCATGGCATTAAAAGCGCCAACACCCATAACATTAATAGCAGCTTCGGATCCACCGGTTACAAAAGCATCGGCCATGCCAAGTCTGATATAGTTATATGCATCAATCAGCGCATTAGCCGAGGACGCACATGCAGATACAGTTGCAAAGTTCGGACCTCTGAATCCGTAACGGATCGAGATCTGACCTGCAGCAATATCGGCAATCATCTTAGGTATCATGAGCGGACTAAAGCGTGGAGTGCCATCGCCTGCGTTAAAACCCGAAATTTCTTCAAAAATGGTTGTCATTCCACCAATTCCTGATGCCCAGATGACACCAACACGGTCATGATCAACTCCTTCTGAATCTATCCCTGAATCTTTAACAGCTTCATCGGCAGATATCATCCCATATAGGGTAAAGGGATCAAATTTCCTGACCTCTTTGCGGTCGAAAAAATTCAATGGATCGAAATTCTTGACTTCGCAAGCAATTTTAGTTTTAAATTTGCTTGTATCAAAGTGTGTGATGGGGCCAGCACCACTAACCCCATTAACCAAGCCGTTCCAGAATTCCGGAACTGTATTGCCTAATGGAGTCAGTGCGCCAAGGCCGGTAACTACTACTCGCCTTAACTTCATCGAATGATTTTTACTTATTTCGCGTTGCTTTCCAGGTAAGTGATAGCATCACCTACTGTACTGATTTTTTCAGCCTGATCGTCAGGAATAGCAATGTTGAATTCTTTTTCGAATTCCATAATCAGTTCAACGGTGTCCAGTGAATCGGCACCCAGGTCGTTGGTGAAACTTGCTGCAGGGTTTACTTCTTTTTCGTCTACTCCCAGCTTATCAACGATGATAGCTTTTACTCTTGTTGCAATGTCGGACATTGTTGTACGCTTTTAATTGGTTTAAGGCTGCAAAGAAATAACAATTTGGCCGATAAAACAATAATTACAAACAATATTTTATCACAAATAAATATAAATAATTATAAATGAGGAAAGTATGTTAATCAGGTAACTGTTTACCCTTTCTTTTAATAGGACTGTTTTTATTTATTTTAATGCTTCCTGCCTTTGTTTATGAATTATGTTGAAGGGTTTTTGTTATTTTGATCCTGCAAATATTTAAAGGGATTAATACCTTTGCACAAGACAATCAGGTTAACTAACTCCGGAATGAATATGAATTCCCCTCCCAGGATTGCGGTGTTTGCATCAGGTAATGGCAGCAATGCACAGCGTATAGCCGATTATTTTGCCGGTTCAGGCTTGCTTGAGATTTCCGCCATTTACTGCAATAACCCAGATGCGTTTGTATTGCAAAGAGCCAAATCCCTTTGTATTCCTGCTGTTTTATTTAACAGGGATACGTTTTATAATACTAAAACTATACTAGAGGATTTAAAAAGCCGTGAAACTGACTGGGTTGTGCTGGCCGGTTTTTTATTGTTGATTCCTGAATCTGTTTTAAAAGCGTTTCCGCAAAGAATCATCAATATTCATCCGGCATTACTTCCAAAATATGGCGGAAAAGGAATGTACGGAATCAAAGTTCATCAGGCTGTGATAGCTGCCGGAGATGCCGAAAGTGGAATCACCATTCATTATGTTAATGAGAA
>JBBRYZ010000270.1:0-1891 GCA_038237165.1 Bacteroidales bacterium
AGCTGTTGGCGTGGTGCTCATTGTTATGATGTATTTTATACTTACCAAGCCTTCGCAATGGCTCAAAGGAACTGAAGCACTGATGGAAAAACCGGTTTCGTGGATACAGATAGTCATATTTTTCGTAATCGGTGTTTATGGCGGCTTTGTACAGGTAGGTGTTGGCTATTTTATTCTTGCCGGTGTAGTTTTAGGCGCGGGATATGACCTGGTGAAAGCCAATGCAATAAAAGTGTGGATTGTACTGCTTTACACACCGTTAGCTCTTGTGGTTTTTATTCTGAACGACCAGGTACGATGGGATTATGGATTAATTCATGCCATTGGTAACATTATCGGCGCTTATGTTGCTTCACGGTTTGCAGTATCCTGGGGTGCTAATTTCGTTCGATGGTTCGTGATAGTTATAATTATAATCTTTGCATCAGACTTACTTGGTTTCATTAATATAAAGGAAGTTTTAACAAATGCGTTTAATTAATATCGAAGAAAATCAACCATGATGTTCAATGGAAAAACTTTTAAAAGTTAAAATTGTAATAGGCTAATGCATAATAAATCAAATAACAACACTTTCAATATGAATACAAAAACCACATTCTTACTAATCTTTTCCCTGTTCATCTTCTTTACTACCTATTCGCAAAATACGGGTAAGTACACTCTTGTTATTCATGGAGGAGCAGGTGTTATGAGTCCGGCTAATTTGTCGGCTGAAAAGGCTTCCCAGTACGAAGCAAAACTTACCGAAGTTCTCAGGCATGGCGATTCCATTCTGAAAGCAGGCGGAAAAAGCCTTGATGCCGTAGAATCATGCGTGAGAATGATGGAAGATTGTCCGCTTTTTAATGCAGGAAAAGGAGCGGTATTTAATGCAGAAGGAAAAAATGAAATGGATGCTGCCATCATGGACGGGAAAACCGGGTTAGCTGGTGCCGTGGCAGAAGTTACCATAATCCGAAATCCTATAACTGCTGCCAGAGCTGTAATGGAAAAATCGGATCATGTAATGCTTGCCGGCAAAGGAGCCGAGACATTTGCCGCTGAACAGGGTTTGGTACTGGTTTCGCCTGAGTATTTCTTTACTCAATCACGCTGGGATGGATATTTAAAAGCAAAAGCCAATGCTGATTCAATGGATGCCATGGATAAAAAACACGGAACAGTTGGCTGTGTAGCCCTTGACACATATGGGAATCTTGCGGCAGCAACTTCAACCGGTGGAATGACACTTAAAAAATACGGTCGTATTGGCGATACGCCAATTATCGGTGCCGGAACTTACGCTGATAACAATACCTGTGCGGTTTCAGCTACCGGCCACGGTGAATTTTTTATACGAAATGTAGTGGCTTACGATATTTCAGCATTAATGAAATACAAAGGTCTTTCTCTTAATGATGCTGCCAACGAAGTGATTATGGTTAAACTTAAAAACCTCGGGGGAGACGGCGGAATTATTGCTGTCGATAATAAAGGCAATGTTGCCATGCCTTTCAACACGACAGGAATGTTCAGGGGATTTATAAAATCGAGTGGAGAGATGAAGGTGGGGATTTATAAAGAAAAGAAATAATTCGGCGATTCGACAATTTGGCAATTTGACAATTCGAGAATTTGGGTATTCTATGATTCGAGAATTTGGCGTTTGAAAAAAAGCGAAATTAAAGGATTTACATTAATTTTGATAGTAGCGTTAAGAAAGAATTGATATAAAATGGAAAATAACGAAACACCTTACATCCGCCCAACCTGGGATGAATACTTTATGGAAGTATCGCGTACCATCGCCAAGCGTGCTACCTGCGACCGCGGACGAAGCGGATGTGTGATTGCCCGTAACAAACAGATCCTGGTTACCGGCTATGTTGGTTCGCCCATAGGCTTGCCT
>JBBRYZ010000271.1:0-1882 GCA_038237165.1 Bacteroidales bacterium
ACATGCGAAAAGGTAATGATATCAGTGCTTTTGAATTTCGAAAGATCTGCAATTCCTTTATTGTTGGTGATGATTGAAACTGAATTATCTGCATTGTAAATATGACAATCACTTACCGGTTGCAGATCCGTTTTACTAATTACATGAACCTGCTGGGCAAATGCTGTCGTTGAACAGAGGAGTATTAAAAGAGTTATTATTTTTTTCATCATGAAAGGGATAAATATAAGTATATCAACTCTGATACAAAGGCATCAAAGTTGGAAAATTAAGTCCCTGGCTTTGATTAAAATTAGCACATGCCAGAGGAAAATAACCAGATAATTAACAAAGAGATTGCGGAGGCGGAAGGGATATCTGTATTTCAGGGTCTGAATACGTGACCATATCAAAAATTAATAATGGGAAAATATAGTTCTCTAAAATAAAGGTTGTATTGGCGTTTAAAATGCCTGTTTTGATTATTTTTTCAACGATTTGCCGGCTCTTATCCTGAACCGGCATTTGCTGTGCCTGCGAATTGAACAGCCTTGTTTTCGAAATCAGCGTTTCTTCTTCACGATCCCAAACACAGAAATATTTTATTTGCCTGCCATTATCAATCTTTCGGACAACATCATATAACTTCCCATCGACAAGTATCTCCCGTTCATCCATAATTCTCAATCTTGAATCTGTCGCATTTTTTTCGAAAACGAAAATCGAAAGTTGCTCCTCAGGGAGAGATGACAGCAGTGCCCAATGCTGATGGCGCATTGCCATGCGTATGGTCGAGAGTGTCAGAAAATATCCTAATGAATTATAAATCAATAACCCACAAAGTAAAACGGAAGAAATTTTCAGGATAGCCTTCTGCATATGGGCAAATGTAGTCAGTTTTTATTGAATGAATGTCCCCTGAAGTTGTTTAAATAAAAAGTTCACCGTAATTTCGTAGGTATATTACATCAACCTATTTAAATAGATTCAATATGTTGTTTGACCTTGATCTGATCAGGAAAGTGTATTCAACACTTCCCACAAAAATTGCGCAAGCGCGTTCATTCGTAAATCATCCGCTTACGCTTAGCGAAAAAATTCTTTATAGCCATCTTTGGGATGAGTTACCTGCAAAACCTTATGGCAGGGGAGAAGACTATGTTAATTTTGGCCCTGATCGTGTTGCCATGCAGGATGCCACAGCACAAATGGCCTTGTTACAGTTTATGACTGCCGGTCGAAGCCGTACAGCTGTTCCCAGCACTGTCCATTGTGATCATTTGATACAGGCTTCGGTTGGAGCGAGCGCCGATTTGGGAATTGCGCTTTCGCAGAATAAAGAAGTGTACGATTTCCTCGAATCGGTTTCAGCAAAATATGGCATAGGTTTTTGGAAACCGGGAGCCGGAATTATCCATCAGGTAATTCTTGAAAATTATGCATTTCCGGGCGGTATGATGATTGGTACGGATTCGCATACCGTAAATGCCGGAGGACTAGGAATGATCGCTATTGGAGTAGGCGGTGCAGATGCCATGGATGTGATGGCAGGGATGGCATGGGAACTCAAAATGCCAAAATTAATTGGCGTCAAACTTACGGGAAAACTTTCAGGCTGGTCTTCGGCAAAGGATATTATTCTTAAAGTAGCCGGAATCCTTACCGTTAAAGGCGGAACGGGTTGCATTGTTGAATATTTCGGCGACGGTGCTGATTCTCTATCTGCAACAGGCAAAGGTACCATTTGTAATATGGGTGCTGAAATCGGGGCAACTACTTCGATTTTCGGCTATGATGCAAAAATGAGTGATTACCTCAAAGCAACCGGACGAGCTGAAATTGCAAAGTTGGCTGACGGAATTATAGATGATCTTCGAGCTGATGCAGAAGTTTATATTTCACC
>JBBRYZ010000272.1:0-1757 GCA_038237165.1 Bacteroidales bacterium
CTCACGATTCTCGTAGTCCATATCGTATTGCTGCCCTTCGCAAACCTCTATTGCCGTTTGGTTAAAAAGTTCAACCACCTGCGATATAGCCTGTGGCCTGGTGCGTAACATATACTTATTGGCAATAGCAAACATAGTATCTCCTGCCAGTATGGCCACATTGGAATTCCATTTTTTATAAACGGTTTCCTTGCCGCGCCTGAGCGGAGCCTGGTCCATAATGTCGTCGTGCAGCAGGGTAAAATTGTGGAACAGCTCAATGCCAATTGCCGGATTAATTGCTTCGGTAATTTCGCCCCCGAACATCTGGCAGGATGCCAACACCAGCAAGGGTCTGAGACGTTTGCCTCCTAGCCCCAGCGTATACGTTATTGGGTTGTAAAGATCGGCAGGCTCAGCCGGGAACTGAATCCGGCTGAAAGCATCATCGATTAACACTTGAAGATCCTGTATAGGGCTCATTATACGTCTATTTCTCCTTTTCGGGCAAATTCATCAGATAGGTACCGTAACCGCTTTTAAGCAGTGGAGTAGCAATTTTTTCGAGCTGGGCGCGATTGATAAAACCCATTCTATACGCCAGCTCCTCTATGCATCCGATTTTAAGTCCCTGGCGTTCTTCGATAACCTGCACAAACTGCGAAGCCTGTATCAGAGAAGCAAAAGTACCTGTGTCAAGCCATGCTGTACCACGGCTGAGAATGCCAACTTTAAGTTTTCCCTGTTCGAGATAATACCTGTTAACATCCGTTATTTCATACTCGCCCCGCGGGCTGGGTTTAATATTTTTAGCTACTTCCACTACACTGTTATCATAAAAGTACAGTCCGGGAACTGCATAATTCGATTTTGGATGTGTGGGTTTTTCTTCTATCGAAATAGCTTTATGACTTTCGTCAAATTCAACAACTCCATATCGTTCAGGGTCCGAAACATGATATGCATAAACAACGCCTCCGTCGGGATCGTTATTTTCCTGAATAAGTCCCTGAAGCCCGGTGCCATAAAAAATATTATCACCTAATACAAGTGCAACCTTATCCTTACCAATAAACTTTTCGCCGATAACAAAAGCTTGTGCTAAGCCATTGGGAACAACCTGTTCGGCATAGCTGAACGCACAACCCAGTTCGGAACCATCGCCAAGCAATTTTTCGAAATTAGGCAGATCATAAGGAGTGCTGATGATCAGAATTTCACGAATACCTGCCATCATTAGCACCGATAAAGGGTAATAGATCATGGGCTTGTCGTAGATTGGCATCAATTGCTTGCTTACAGCTAAAGTAAGAGGGTGCAAACGTGTACCGGAACCGCCGGCGAGGATTATTCCTTTCATAGTGTGGAATTTAAAGATTCAATAAATGTAGTTAAAATTATGAGAAAAGCACAAATAGTAATGCGTATTTATTTTTCATGGTTATTCCCAATGGAATGATTGTTTCCATTTTTCAGACCATTGCCGTTCTCCTCGTCGCCATCGAATATATCAATAATTTGTTGTCCTTTAAATGCTTTTGTTACTGCAAATTTATCGAGAACCAGCAGAAACGAGGGCAACACCATTATATTAAAGAACATGGCAATAAACAAGGTAGTGGAAACCAGCATCCCCAGTGCTTGTGTGCCTCCAAAGCTTGAAACCATAAAAACACTGAATCCAAGAACCAATACGATCGAAGTATAAATCATGCTGAAACCGGCTTCGCGCAAAGCATTAATAGTTGAGAGACGTATGTCGTTGTTGGTTACTTTAA
>JBBRYZ010000273.1:0-1685 GCA_038237165.1 Bacteroidales bacterium
CAGCAAAGGAACTATTAACCTGAGGAATGAAAAGTGGAAAGATGACTTTTCGCCATTGGATGAGGACGGGATTGCTTACGTGGATCACGAATACAGCCGTGCGTATGTGAAACATTTGTTCAAAGCAGGTGAAATGCTTGGGCCGATGATTGCAAGTATTCACAACCTTGCCTTCTATCAGTGGCTGGTTCGCGAAGCCCGCAGGCACATAGAAGAGGGAGATTTCACCAGCTGGAAATCAGTTATGGTTAAACAACTATCACTAAGGCTGTAATTTATTAGAGAAATGGATTAAATAGCAGAGGTATTGGATTGATAGCTCCAATCTGGCAACTTTAAGCTCTTCTTTGCTAAAGATTCGTATCTTTGCCAAAACACCACGCCTACGATTTCCATGTTTTTTGGCATCATAGTCAGAATGTATTATGCGCCTAAAGAGCACAACCCACCTCATATACACATATATTATCAGGAATTTCGATCGACGATAAATATTCAAAATTGCGAAGTGCTTCAAGGACAATTACCATCACGCCAGTTACGACTGGTACAAGCCTGGGTTGAAATTCATCAGGATGAGCTTTTGGCTAACTGGGAATTGTGCCAGAACGGAGAAAAGCCATTTGCAATTGATCCTTTAAAATAACTAATATGTACCTGGCAGTCAAGAATGTACAACCTAAGGATGATTACCTGCTTCTCCTGACTTTCGAAAACGGAGAAAAAAGGCAGTTTGATATGAAACCATATCTTAATGTTGGCATATTCAGTGAGCTTAAAGATGTAAATTTATTTAAGACTGTTCGTAAAAACTTTGATACTGTTGAGTGGGATAATGAAGCTGATCTGGACCCTGAAATATTGTATCGTGACAGTTTGAAAATCGAATAGAAATATTCTTTAATCTAAAACAGGTAATGCAACAAACTGTCATACTATCTTTGACAGGTTAATCTATTGATTTTCAATTTAGATACAGAAGTGCTTGGACTAAAAAAAATTGATATTTACATCATCCGCAAGTTTCTGGGGACATATTTCTATGCCATCCTGCTGCTTACGGTAATCATTATTATTTTCGATATTTCGGAAAAGATCGACGATTTTATTGAGAAGGATGCACCGCTGAAAGCCATTATTTTTCAGTACTATCTTAATTTTATACCGTTTTTCGTGAACATGTTCAGTTCCTTGTTCACCTTTATTGCGGTAGTATATTTTACATCCAGGCTGGCATCGAACACCGAGATAGTGGCAATGCTCAACGCCGGTATCAGTTTCTGGCGGATACTTGTGCCTTATCTGATATCAGGGGTTTTTCTGACATTGCTCTCGTTCGCGTTGATGAATTATGTGATTCCCTATACCAACCGGGATTTGCGGGCCTTTGAGAAACAGTACATTAAAAACCCTTTCAAATCGAATGAGATGAATCTGCATATGCAGATTGAACCCGGAACCTATATTTATGTCGAGAATTTTAACAGTCTTGCCAAAATCGGCTACAGATTCACCCTCGAAAAATTCGACAGCACCGGCCTTACCCTGAAACTGAAAGCAGATATGATTACCTGGGACAGCATACAGAGCCGTTGGAAAATGTCGAATTATGTATCGCGTAAAATCCAGGCCAATGGTGAAATTATTCACAAGGGAGCTGAATCCGATACAACGATGGCATTTAG
>JBBRYZ010000274.1:0-1584 GCA_038237165.1 Bacteroidales bacterium
AAAAACGGCAGCATTGTATGGACAGACTTATCCACTTTTCTTCAAAGAGATCTGCATGGGAATCCTCAATTTTTCATCACCTCAATTAATGATATCACTGAGCGTAAAAAGGCTGAGGAAGCGCTTGAGGAAAGCAGACAACTATTTCAAACCATCACTAATGTTTCACCAGTAGGGATTTACCGGACCAGGGTTGATGGTTATACAACATTTGTGAATCCTCGCTGGATGGAGTTATCCGGATTATCGTTCGATGAGGCTTTGGGCTATGGATGGCTCAATTCCCTGCATCCTGATGACAGGAATCCCGTGAATTTAAGCTGGAATCATAATGTTGATTTACAGAGGGAATCAATTGCGGAATTTCGTTTCTTAAGGCCAGATGGTAGTATTAATTGGGTTATTAGCCATGCAGTACCGGAAATAATAAACAAAAAAATAACCGGATTTATTGGTACTATAACCGATATTACCGACCGGAAACTGGCAGAAAAAGAAATAAGGAATATGAATGAAATGCTTGAACATAAAGTTCTTGAACGCACAAAACAACTCGAAACTGCAAATAAGGAGACGGACGCATTTAATTATTCGATATCGCATGATTTAAGATCGCCGCTTCGGGCTATAGATGGTTTTGCTAATTTCCTGCTCGAAGATTATAGCGTTAAACTCGATGCAGAAGGGAATAGGTTATTAAATGTCATTATTCAGAATGCAAACAAAATGGGCTATCTTATTGATGATTTGCTTGCATTCTCACGTTTGGGACGGCAGGAAATACAAAAGTCACCTATTGGTATGCGTTCGATGGCAAAATCGGTGTATGAGGAACTTATAACCGGCATCAACCCTTCGAATATTGAATTGTATTTGCACGACATCCCCGAAACTTCGGGAGATCCTGCCATGGTGAGGCAAATATGGGTAAATTTAATAGGGAATGCTATAAAATATACATCTAAGAAACCAATTCGCAAAATTGAAATCGGTTGTTCCTGTGTGGATGGAGAAAACATTTACTCCGTTTCGGATAATGGAGTGGGCTTTGATATGGCCTACTACAATAAGATGTTTGGTGTTTTCCAGCGGCTTCACACTGTAAAGGACTTTGAAGGAACTGGTATCGGTCTGGCAATTGTTAAGCTTATTGTTGCCCGCCACAAAGGGCGCGTATGGGCTGAAGGTACAGTGGGGAGTGGAGCTGCCTTTTATTTTACTTTGCCCGGAGTTTAATTGTTGGAATTGCTTTATGCATGCTGCTTTCTAAAATAAAAGAGGCTGATCTTTCGTAATTTTGTAAATTGTAAGCGTTTAAATATAACCCGAAACCGCTTTTTGCAATGCAACCACTTATCCCAAATACCAGCTATCATATTTTCAACCATGCCAATGGTTTTGAAAATGTATTCAGGGAGAAAGAGAATTACAGGTTTTTTCTCGAAAAATACCGACTGTATATTTCGCCTATTGCCGAAACCTACGCGTATTGTCTGATGCCAAATCATTTTCACCTGGTAATTAGAATTCGAAAACGAGAAGAGATAGAGGTGGTAATAGCTAATAAAACGAGTTCGCTTGAAG
>JBBRYZ010000275.1:0-1538 GCA_038237165.1 Bacteroidales bacterium
CGGAATGGTGAAAGGAAATGCTGCTACCATGACCGTTTATCCCATTGTTCCCGACTGGCAGAAATACCCGCAGTGGGGTCGTGATATTTCGTACACCGTTGGCGAATCAGGGCTGGCAGGCCACTGGATAAAACTTATGCTCCACTATGTGTTTATCCACAAAGCAAAAGGATATCCTTTTTGGTGGCTGCTGCCGGAATAAGAGTTATCAGTTAAAAAGTTATAAGTTAAAAAGTTATAAGTATGTTGTTGTAAACTGGTTGCAATTCAACTCTTTGAAATAAAAATTTAAAATTCCGAAAAATGGCAAAAAATATAGTCCGCGGGTATTACGATGAGTCCTATCCGCCGCTTCCTACAAAAGCGACAAAATTCTGGCGCCGTAACTTGATATGGCAATTCTGGCGTTTTATTGTTCTCAATATCAAAATAATGCGGATTGTGGTTGGGGGACACTCCTGATTTTGGGTTGAGTTCCTGGCTTCAAATGGTGTATTAGCACGAAACCTGGCATACCTGTAGCTAACCGCTTTATATATGGATTGTTATAAATGAACTTCATTACCCTTCAGGATATTGAAGTTCATCCATAATCGAATGCCGGTTGGACAATCGACATTCAGATGGTTTTCAGAAGTGTCGAAAAAATTCCGGTTATCAGAAGGGGCCAACAACCGATTTAACGATTTCGAACGATTCTTCCGAAGCGCCCCGAACAGCGTCAGCAGCCTTGGGAGCCAGTCCTGTAGCCATTGCCGCCATATTGAGCAGGGCAACATAGGTTTTGCCGTCCTCTTTTTCGTACACCGAAATGCGGCAAGGCATCATAATAGAAACAATTCTTTCGTCACTGCCTTCGAGCATGCTTCCAGAATAGGCTGGTTTGCATATCTCAATTACCTGCACCGGGTTTACATCTTTCCCCGATTTAAAAAGCGATTGCTGTAGGTTGTGAGTGGCCGGATTTTGCCAATCTTTCTGAGCTGCAACTGCAATAAGCTTTTCTACCGTGGTTGGCACATCGAAAGGACTTACTTGTTCAATAATTAAGAGGTTTGTGTTCATGTTTTTATATCTGATTAATTTAATTCTTTTGCGATCGAAATGGCGGCAATGGTTCCATCGGCAACTGCCGTAGTAATCTGCCGGTATTTTTTACTGGTAACATCACCAACTGCATATACATCCTGTAAGCTGGTGCGCATATCCTCATTGGTTTTAATATAACCCCATTTATCGAGTTCAAGTTCATCTTTAAATTTATCCACATTTGGTTTCATCCCGATGAAAATAAACACTCCGTCAGCAGAAAGTTTGATCTTGGTTTTGGTTTTCAGGTCTTCAACTTCAGTAACAAGTTTTTCTCCTTCACGGTAGAAACCTCTTGGTTCGTGTTCAAAAAGTACGCTGATTTTAGGATTTGCGAAAAGTTTTTCCTGCGCCTGTTTGTTGCCCGTAAAGGCATCGAACTGATGAACCATTGTAATTTTAGAAGCGAATTTGCTGATAAAATCGGCTTCTTCAACGGCTGAATTTCC
>JBBRYZ010000276.1:0-1536 GCA_038237165.1 Bacteroidales bacterium
AGACCGATGTTGATCTGGGCAAAAGTTACAGTCGAAATTAGCGTCAACGCTAAAGCAAGCATAATTGAATTCTTTGTTTTCATGATTTCAGATTTTAAGATTGTTGTTTTATTGATTTTTCTTTTTGTTTTCATTTTTAAATTTTCTTTTAAATGTTTTTCTCTTGATTTATTTGATCTTTTTTCTTTTTAACTATTTTCCCATTTGTCACCCTTAGCGATCCCGATAGCTATCGGGACGAAGGGAACCATTAACTATTTCCCATTAACCTTTAACCAATCCACCCGCAATCCTCTCCCTTATTTCCCGATAAGGATGTGAAGCCAGTTCACTGCGCAGGTGAGCCGAATATTTTACCTGGTAGCTATAAGTAATGCAGGCTGTAAGGAAATAGACGCCGGTTTGTATCCAGAGCGACATGATTTCTTTACGTGTTTCGAAAATGCTGGCTCCCAGTGAGTTCATTTTGATATATCCGAAAATGGCGTTCGACGATGGAAATATCTCCCTCACTACCAGCCATAAAGGGCCAAAATTTGAGAGAGGCCAAATGATTCCGGATAAAAACAACAGAGGTATTGAGGTGAAAAGATACAGCATCATGGAGCTTTCCCTGTTTTTGAAAATCACTGAAAGGGTTAATCCCATAAAGATGCTCGAAAGTATAAAAGGCGTTATCAATGCAATGATTTCAACGAAGCCGGCCGATTGGCCATACCCGAACCATTCGGGAATCATACCCAGCATATATACACAGAGTAAGGCATAGATCGTAAAATAGGCTGCTGATTTTCCAATTACTAACCTCAGTGTTCCCATTCGCTTACGATCCAGAGGTACCAATGTGCCAAAAACGTGGCGTTCGCGGGCGGTGCCGGCAAGTATGCCGATAGCGATAATTAAGGTTTGCTGTATGATGAGGATAAGTGCGGCCGGAATACCATAACTGGCAAATCCTCCCGCCTGATTGGCCATGGCATTGTCCACCATTTTAAAAGGTTCGGCTGTAATTTCTGCCTGCTGTTCAGTTAAACCGTTGTTTACCAGGTTATTGACCTGTATCTGTTTGCCGGTTTCGAGTGCAACAAAACTGGTCCCCGTCATCAGCGCTTTGTAATACAGGAAAAATTCCATATCGGCATAAGCCGAAATTGTAGTCTGTCGCTGCAAAGCAATATCCGAACTGTAACTGGCCGGTATTTGAACAATGCCACGCACTTCACGGTTTTTGAACATGCGGATGGCTTCTTCCATCGAAATACTGCCGGTAGCTACTTTCAGTTCGGGTGTTGCATCAAGATTCCGGGTAAACTGGCGACTATCCGATGAATGCGACATATCCACAACGGCTATAGGCAGCTCACGAACAACCTCGGGATAGTAGATAAAGGAATACAGCAACGGATACACAAGCGGAACAGCAAATATCAGTACCATCACACCTACATCCGAAAATATCAGCTGGAACTCGCGCATAAAGATCCTGAGCGTATTGGTAAATCCTTCCCTGATCTGCCTGGCGAATGTTATATTTAT